>JAUMXN010000003.1 GCA_030529095.1 Candidatus Saccharimonadota bacterium | reverse complement strand
CGTTTGCTTGCGGAGCAAAAGGTCGTAGGTTCGAATCCTGTCGGGTGTACCATATCAGAAAGTCGTCCCTAAAGGTCGATTTTTTGTTGTATAATGAAACTATGAAATCTAGCAAAACCCCTCAAGCGAAAAACAAAAAAGGTGGTCTCAAAGCTAAAACTCAGCGCCTTCGCGCTCAACTTCTTAATACTTATTACGGCAAGCCAATCGAAGACATGAAGCTCATTGCCATCACTGGCTCTACCGGCAAAACTATCGTTGCACACTACATGCACGAAATCTTAAATGCCGCCGGGGAACAAGTCGCCGTCTTTGCCTCAGATCAACCTTTCAAGGTTTCTGCTTTACATAAATTTTTAAACGACGCCTGGAAAGCTGGTGCTAATTACGTTGTCGTTACCACTCCTACCGAAACTCTTAAAAACAACGTCTTCTATGGTCTCCCAGTTCACGTCGCCGCGATGACTAATTTCGTCACTTCCTCTCTTAAGGACATGACCCCAGAAGAATTCTTAGAAGATGAAAAAACTCTCTTCGACATGGAGCCAGAAAACATCGCCCTGAATTATGACGATCTCAACTACGGCACCTTCAAAGAATTCAAAGGCAAAAAGCGCACCATCACCTATGGCCACGCCTCTTCGGATGTTAAGGTTTTAAGCTCAAAACTTTACAAAAAGGGAACCGAGGCCACCATTTCTGTCCGCGGCGAAATCCGCACCTTTGCTACCTTTGTTCCGGGCGAGACCGCCGCTTCCTACATGGCTTGTGCCGTCGCCATCTCCGAACTACTTGATCTAAAAACCGACACCATCGCCGAAGGCATTGCTAATTACGAATACGATAAATAAGGAAAAAGATGATAAACCAACACCTCTTAGTTTCTGACGCAGACTATTTTGCAGACGAATTCAAAATCAACCCATACTACAACGATTCCGACATCAATATTCAAAAAGCCAAAGCCGAGCATAAGGCTATTGTTAATTGTTTTAAAGAAGCCGGTATCGAAGTAACCCAGGTTACTCCGCCAGCAAACTGCCAAGACGGCGTTTACACCGCCAACTGGGCATTAGTTAGAAACGGCATCGCCGTGATGTCTCGCTTGCCAAAAGCCCGTAAAGCCGAGGAGCCTTACGCCAAGCAAACACTCGAATCTCTTGGTTTTAAATGTGTTGAAGTCCCAGATGGCTTGATGTTTTCCGGCCAAGGCGATTCTTTGATCGCAGGGAATTATCTTCTCGCCGGTAGCGGCTACCGTTCCGATCCGGCCGCGCAAAAATTTGCTGCCGAAACTCTCGGCCTGGAGCTCGTCCAACTTCATGCTAACCCTCAGCTCAACCCAGACGGCACCCCACACATCAACCCATACACCGAGCACGCCGACAGTTTTTGGTATGATCTCGACCTGGCCGTTGCCGTTATCGACGAGCACACTATTGCTTATTGTAAAGAGGCTCTCGATACTGAATCTAACGCCAAAATCGAAGCTCTACCCCTTGATAAAATCATCGTCGATTACGATGAGTGCACCAAAGGTTTTGCTTGCAATATGGTTAGTACCGGCAAACACGTTATCATGTCTAACAAAGCACCAAAATTCCAAAAAGAACTCGAGAGCCGTGGCTTAATCTGCCTCACTCCAGACGTCAGTGAACTCAAAGAAGGCGGAGGTTACATCCGCTGTGTTAGTCTTTGGCTAAGTTAAAAAAGAGCCCCTTTAAGGGGCCCTTTTTATTTATCGACTAATCTCTTCAAAGCCTTTTTAATCTCGTATGGTTCGTAATACGGCTCTTCGCCATTAGCGCGCTCGATCGTCTTCTCGTGACCCTTACCCAAAAACAGCACCGTATCGCCCTTCTTAGCCATCTTAAGAGACAGCGCGATTGCTTTTGGACGGTTCAATTCAAAGAACAAATCTTTGCCGTCTTTTTTACCAGATCTGCGTGCACCCACGGCAATCTGTTCAATAATCTCCATGCCTGGCGTATCACGGTCGTCCTCTTCGGTCAAAACCACAACGTCTGCATACTTACCAGCGATTTCGCCCTGTGGTTCGCGCTTGGATGGATCACGACGACCACCAGCCGAACCAAACATTACAATCAGCCTACCCTTAGTAGCTTTCTTAATATCTGGCAAAAGTTTTTCAAAAGCATCTGGTGTGTGAGCATAATCAATCATCACATCAAAGTTCTGGCCTTCATCAAAGCTCGTCGTACGACCTTCTACTCCCTCGAGAGCAGAAATACCGTCCTTAATTTGTTCGTCAGTCAAACCGAGCCTTTTGCCTACACAAATCGCCGCGAGGGAATTATAAATATTGAAAACTCCCGGCATTTTTATCTCCATTTTTATATCACCACACGAATATTTTGTTTTAGAAATACCCATTTTTACGTCTTTTGCGCGATTTTCACCATTTTTAATACCATACGTCGCATATTTCCCAATATCTTTTTTGAAAAATTCGCAAGATTTATCATCGGCATTAATCACGCCAAACTTGCCCTTCTTAAAGAGCTTTCTCTTCGCATCGCGATAACGTTCAAAAGTTTTATGATAATCCAAATGCTCATGAGTCACGTTCGTCATCACGGCAATTTCAATCGGCACGCCAAGAATACGATACTGTGCCAAAGCATGCGAAGTTACCTCGAGTACCAAATACTTAGCGCCAGCTTTGCGAATCGTCTTGATCCTATGGTTGAGCATCTTCGGGCTCACCGTAGTCATATGCTCGACCTGCTCATGCAAATCTTTCTCGCGGCCACTCACGCCACCCCAAGCCACCGTCGTCATTAAACCAGTCTTGTAGCCAGCTTCGTTCAGCATTTTCCAAATCATAAAACAAGTAGTCGTCTTACCGTTAGTGCCAGTCACACCAATCACGTGCAATTTTCGACCAGGGAAGCAATAACGCACTGCGGCAAAAAACGATTTTAGCCAATGATAAGGCAAAACAATACAGTCATAGAAAGGTAGTTTTTCAATTAATTTCTTAATTTTGTGCATTCAAGGTCCTTTAACGATAATGTTTGAGCGATTCAATTGGGTTCTTCGAAGCAGCTTTAAGAGCTGGATAAATACCAAAGATCAAACCAACAGCTAGCGACGTTATAAAGGTCACTACCAAGATTTGCCAACTAATGTATGGCGCAAACGGTGTAGCAATAGACACAAAGAATGCCAAAACATAACCTAGTACCAAGCCAAAGATCCCACCAAGCAGGGAAAGAATCAAAGCCTCAAACATAAACTGCGCCAAGATATTGCGGCTCGAAGCACCCACAGATTTGCGAATACCAATCTCGTGCGTACGTTCACCCACAGACACCAACATAATATTCATCACACCAATGCCGCCAACCACGAGAGCCACCGCGGCGACCATCGTCAACATACCAGAGACCACAGTAAAGAGTGAGCTGGCCGGATGCGTAATCGCATCGCCATAATATACGCCAAAATTAGTTTCTCCCGCTTTGCTTTCAACGAGAGCATTCTTAATCTTGTCCGAAACTTCACCCAAACTATCAGTGTTCGAAGCTTTCACGTTAATCTGTTGCACTTGCAAGCCGCCTACGGCCTTAGCCAGGGAACTAGCATTCAAAATCACCGAATTATCAAAATCTACATTATTGAAATTGATCGATTCCTCAACTTCACGCAATACGCCAACCACCACAAACCTCTCGCCCTGAACGGTCAAAGTTTTACCAACCGGATTATTAGTATTAAAGAGAAGTAGCGACATCGTGTGACCAACCACTGCGGTGTTACTTTCAAAAGTATCATTAATAAACGAGCCGTCTTTAAGAGAAAGTGGCTGAATATCGACAAAACTTGGGGTCGTGCCAAGCAAAGATACAGAGTTTACGGTGTTCTTCTCGGTTTTTACTGTGCTAGTAGCGATCGCAATCGGCGCCACTGCGGTGACATTCTCGATCTTCTTAATCGTATCAACATCAGCAAGCGACAAATTGCTCTTTTGATAAGCATTCGAAGAAGTAAGCTCAGCCACCACAGAGCTGACCGTATCTTTTTCAACATTCGGACGCACCACAATCAAGTCTGCGCCAATACCCTTAACTTGATCAGAGACCAAGCGCGAGATGCTGCCCATTAGAGACAAAATCAAGATAATACAGGCCACACCAATCGCAATGCCAAGGCAGGTCAAAAATGAGCGGGTGCGATTTTCTTTGATTGCAGTCTTAGCTAAGCCAAGATGTGTTTTAAGAAGTGCTAACGACATTATTTTTTCCTCCCACCTTTCCCGCGTGAACGACGACGCGTTGTTTTTCTTTCTTCAACCGGCTTTGGCAAATTCTGATCCGCCACAGTCTTAATGTCGGTATCGATTTGGCCATCGAGCATATTAATTACACGAGTAGCATAGGTCGTAAGGGAAGGGTTGTGAGTGACCATAATAATCGTGTTGCCTTCTTCATGAATAGCCTTGAGCTCTTCCATCACAATATGAGAACTACGCGAATCGAGGTTACCAGTTGGCTCATCAGCAAGAATAATCTCTGGATCAGAGACAATTGCACGCGCAATCGATACGCGCTGCTGTTGGCCGCCAGACAATTGATATGGGAAATAATATTCACGTTCTTGTAAATGAAAACGGCTAAGCGTAGAGGAAGCTTGCTTGAGCTGAGCGGTCTTGGAATGACCAGTATAAACTAGTGGCAAAGCCACATTTTCGATAATTGGGAGATCTGGAATCAGGTTAAAATCCTGGAAAATAAAACCGATCTTCTTAGCGCGAAGCTTAGCTTGCCTGCGTGAAGAAATACCCGCTACATCCTCCCCGTTCAAAATATAAGAACCATCCGTAGCGCGATCAAGAAGACCAATCGTGTTCAAAAGAGTAGTCTTGCCGCAGCCAGATGGCCCCATAATCATAATGAATTCGCCGCGTTTCACGGTCAAATCAACATCTTTGAGGGCAAAAGATTCAGTATCGCCATAGCCATACCTTTTTGTGATGCCCTTTAACTCTATTACTGTGTTATTTGCTCCCATATTTTCCTCTAAATAAAAAATTTTGGCGGAAGCGAGAGGATTCGAACCTCCGGTACGGTTGCCCGCACACACGCTTTCCAAGCGTGCTCCTTAAACCACTCGGACACACTTCCATCTGGGAAAATTATACCATAAAGTTGGTTAATTTAGAACAAAAGAATCCTTTTCTAAAGCTTCGTATAAATCACGGCCCATTTTTTGTTCAAAATAAGCTTTCAGCGCCAAATTCGTATCCCATTTTTGCTGATCGTATGAGCCATAACGCACCTTCACGTCGCTCATTCTCTCTACAACATCTACTATTCTATCGGTCCCAGCAATCGCATCGCAAAGCTGAATTAATCGATCATAATCATCAATCTGCACTTCTTTTAGGGCTTTATCTAGCTTTGCTTTTTCATCATCCGTAATATCGGCATTACCAATGAATCTTTTCACCTCTGGATGCTCATCAAAAGAATGCGTTAAACAAACCTTTGCCACCGCATCGTAGCCAAGCGACATCATAAAATTATATCCGTCACTAACATGTTTCAAATGACTCCTACCGTATCTCCTGCCAATATCATGTAGAAGCCCCAACACATAAGCCTTATCCACATCAAGACCAGATAAGCTCGCGATTCTTTCTGCGGAGTAAGCCACCACCCGGCTATGATTTCCCCATGGGCCCGAGTTCATTGTTTCAGCCTCTTTTAATAATCTTTCAGCTTCTTGCCTATCAGGGAACATTTGCCTCCTTATTTTGATAATATTACTAAGTTTTCAATATGTGGTGTGCGCGGGAAGAAATTAAAAGTCTTCATCGCCTCAATATTGTAACCATCAAGTAACATCTTCACATCACGCGCCTGAGTCGCCGGATTACAAGAGAGATAAATAATCTTTTTCGGATGCACCTCGAGCAACTTTTCAATCAATTTTTTATCACACCCAGCCCTTGGTGGGTCCACAATTACCGTCATATCTGGCTCAATATAATCCAACACTTCCTCCGACTTTGCTAACACCGCCTTCGCCCCTGTCCTTTTGGCATTTTCAACCGCTTCTAAGTAAGCCGCTTTATTGCTTTCCACCAAAATTGCATCTTCTGCCACCGAGAGTCCAATCGTCCCCACGCCAGAATAAAGATCAAGCACCCTACCTGGCTCCACATATTTTCTAATCTCTGCTAGAGCCATCTCGTAAACCGGCAAATTAATCTGGAAAAAGCCATTCGGGGAATAAGAATATTCATGTCCTAAAATCGTGTCTTTCAATTTTTCAAACACTGGGTGTGGTTGATGATTTTCAAACAAACCACCGCTTACCTCACCAGCCTGATTACAGCGCAGAAGCAAAGACTGATACTTGCGCGCCTCTTCGCCACGCGCATTCAAATCATCTACTACACTCTGTGCATGCGCAAAAATTTCTGGTCGTTCAATCGATGATTGTTTAATAGACATCTTGCGGTGTGAGCCGCGCTGATGAAAGGCCAGATGAATTTTTTCATCATCAAAATCATAATAAAGAGCATATTCCATCTTGTTACGATAGCCATATTCTTTCCCATCGCTTACCACTTCTGGTACCTCGATCTCAATCTGGTTCTGCCTAAACACCTCTTGCACTAGCTCACCTTTCAACTGCTGTTCATAATCAAAATTAATTATCTGCCACGGCGAAGTCGCCAAAAAACACTCATCTTTAGGCTCTATGCGGCGCGGGGAAGGATTCTCAATTTTAGTCGCAATCGCTTCAAAATAATGCGACTTTTTCTTAGTAATTTCATACTCAGTCACAGTTTCGCCCGGCAAAGCATTCCAGAAAAAAATCTTTCGCCCATCCGCGAGCGTTCCAAGCGCCTGTCCACCAGGGATAATTTTCTCAACTAAAACAGCTTCCATTGCTATTAATTATACCACACCACCCCTTTACTTTTATGTTGTTTTTGGTTATAATATGAGTATTATGGTCGACGAAATCCGGGCGCTCGAGCACAATCCTTCTTTTTATAACGCAAGTGCACCAGGCCCTAAGTCAAAAAAGAAAAAAGGTCTGCTAAAAAAGGGTGGCGCAGCTCTGGGGGCTTTTCTTTTTCTAGCCGTCGGCATCATCGTTTTCTTCTTTAGCGCTGGCGAATTTGTCCCTGACCTTATTAAAACCAACCTTGTCGAAGTCACTGATATTCAATGCGCTAACGGCACCATTGATAAAGAATGGGCTTTCATCGAAACCTTAAGACAAGGTTCCGCCCCATCCGACACTGTCGCTAATCTAAAAAATTCCGGATACCAGATTGGTTATCTTAACGAAAACAATGAGTTTACCGAAGATCCACACGGCACCCTCTTAAAAAGCGGCGACAAATTCTTGAGTGGTGACAAACTTTTTGACGCTTTTCAGAGCGACACCAAACTCTATAAAGCGTTCAATGAAGCCACTTATTCTTGTACTGCCTTCTATTACGATGACGCCGCCAACCAAACTTTTAAAGATCTCGGCGTGAATCGTAATAGTTCTTATGTTGAAGGCGGTTTTAAAGACACCCTCGATAAAACAGTTGAGGGAACTAGCGACATTAATTTTAACAGTGTTTCCAAAACCACCAAGCAAGTTACTGATGAAAACGGTCAAACCAAAACCGTCGTAGTTTACGAAGCCACTGGTGACAGCGCCACCACCAAAGACGCTTCCGCCGAAGAGCTCGTCGACTCCGTCCGCAATAAAAACGCCGCCGCTACCACCACCGAAGCCGCGCTCAATACCGCTGATGCGCTCAAAGTTGCCGACACTATGACCAAAGAACAACGCTCCAGCCGCCTCTTTGTTTATTTCATGGAAAATATAGACAAAATGAAAGCTGGCGAAGGCAACGATTCTTATATCCACGACGTAATGAGCTTCCTTACTACTTCGCATTCTTCCGAGGTAGTTAATACAGAAACCGGCGAAGTCGTTACCAAAAACGGCTCACCAATGGATTCACCAGCTCTTAACGCCGTGCTCTCAGGTAAACCAATCAAAGTTGCCGATTCTAAAAATTACTCTTCAGACCGCATCTTAAAAACCGTCGAAAATCAACTTAATTTAAACACCGCCACAATTCAAACGGTCCAAAACCCAATCGCTCAAGCGATTGAATCAACCGTGTCTTCATTTTCAAACTCCACCGGCGTGGTCGCCCGCTTCTTATCTAGCGGCTTACAAACCGTCGAACTATCAGTACTCGCGCCAATTATCCCAACAATCTCAAGTTCCCTCATCAAAAACCAAGTTTCTATCTATGGTATTACTGCTGGAGAGATGTTGGTTGAAGGGGCTGTAAATGTCGGCCGTAAACTCGCCATGAATGGTAGTGGTGCCACCGCCAGTGACGATGGCGCAGCGATCAGTTATTATAATCAGGTTCACCAAATCGCCACTTTAAATAGCGCGGCAGAAAGTTTAGATCTTGGCCCATTCGATATTACCAATAAAAACACTTTCTTTGGTTCGATCGCTTACCAACTCATCCCGGTAATCACCAAAGCTAGCTCTCTTACTAGTTTAGTCACTGATGCTATCGCCAGTCTCACTCCAAACACCTACGCAGAAGACAACGCCAATAGTCTTCTTACCAGCTTCGGTGATTGTGAGACTTATGCCACAATTGGCGCCGTTGGCACCGCACACTGTTCATTAATCGCTTCCTTTGATACTTCTACCCAACACGATCCATATAATAATAGTGATTATCTCAACTTCGTCGAACAAAATACTTATCTAGATGAGTCCGGCAATCGCCAGATTAAAAAAGATTCCTACCTCGCAGATTTTATCATCTATAACAACAATCGCGTCTCACCATTCGGCACCATCGATGGTGGAGTTCTCTCTGGTATTAAGAGTGGTTCAGATGTTTTGCGCGCTCTTAGCGATCCATCCACCCTTATTTCATTATTTAATGAATCTTCCGAAGAAGACAAAGCTATCGCCACCGGCGCAGCCTTTGTTAATTCATCTTCCAACCCATATTGGAATAATTATAAATACGCCCAACGCTATGTTTCTATCAACCGCGCCGTCTCTATTCTTAAAGCTTACTCAACCGATCAAACCGCCTATCAAAGCCTTCCGGGCTGCGAGGGAACTATTAATTCGGTCGTGGCTTTCACCAAAGAATATTATAAAGAACACCCAAAAACCACCTACACCAGCCTTGCTACTATAGATAAAAAAGAAGCCTTAGCTCCTCAAAAATCTCAAGAAGAATTAACTACTAAACCCCTCAACACTCGTAATAATAACTTGGTTGTCACGGAAGTTCTCAACCAAACACTTGCGCCTCGTCTCGTCGAGCTCAGAGAATACATCATCAAGCAAAACAATTGGACGCTTGCCTAATTTACTCAAAATCATCTCTGCTTCGATAAATTTAAGCGCCAAAATCATCGAGCGTGTCTCACCTCTAGAAGCTGAGCCATCGGCAATTTTTCCATTAAACATAAATACAAAATCGTCTCTATGTACCCCAAAACTCGTATGCCCCAACGCTAAGTCTTTTTCAAACCCCGCCTCCAACAATTTCAAGTATTCGTCGCTATTTTCGCTCGCCAAACTCTCAATTTTAATTTCAACCTCATCTTGATTATCCGCGATCGAGCGATACATTTTGGTGAATTTTTCATTTATCTCATCAATAAATTGCCTTCTAAATTTCGCAATTTCTGCGCCATACTTAGCAAGTAATATATTCCACGAAAACATCATGTCTCGGCTCACAAAATCCCGCTTTAAAAGCTCGTTTCGCTGCTTCAAAGCCTTCTCGTAGCGCAAAAGCGAATCATTATACTTCTCGTCAAATTGACTAAAAATTCGATCAAAATAATCACGACGCTTTACTGGGGAAGTAGAAATTAAATTAAGGTCAGATGGTAAAAACAACACTACTGGATATTTGTTTTTCTTCGGTAATCTCTTAGATTTTTTATCAACGATTGTAAAAGTTTTATCTTTTCCATCATAAGTCGCAACATTTTTCTCACCATTTTCATATTCCATCTCGATTCGATAAAAACCTTCACCTCTTTTCAAAATCTCTGCGTCCACCGCGCGGAAACTTTTACCTCTGGTTAAAATATAAATCGCCTCAAGTACTGATGTTTTACCACATCCATTTTGCCCCAAAATTAAAGAAACCGAATCCTTACACTCTAATAAATATTCAGAGTGATTACGAAAATTCACTAATTTAATCGATTTTATAATCATGAATTTAGCGGCATAATAATATGCGTATATTTTTTACTCTTAACATTCTTAATTAACACTGGTGAAATCTTCGAAGCAAAAGTAAACACAATTTTATCTTCATCCATAGCATTTAAGGCATCGATTAGGAAGCGGGAATTAAGATTAACTTTACCTTCAACCTTTACTTCGGTCTCAATCTCAGAATCATTCTCACCAAACTCATTAGCCACCGATTTTACCGAGAAACTATTTGGCTTCTTGCTCTCACAAGCAATAGATCCACCAACCTCACGTGCAAAAAGTGCTGCAAGTTTAGTAACACGCATCAACTCATCTTTTGGTAGAGTAACCTCAATATCGTTATCAGTAGGGAATAGTTTGCGATATTCCGGGAAAGATCCGTCGATCAATTTAGAAATAATCTCAACCTCACCCATCCTAAAGCGCACCAAATCTTCACTAAATGACATTTCAATTTCATCAATATCATCACTTAAAGAGCGCATCACTTCTTGCAAAGAATTGGTTGGCACAATTGCAGCTACTTCGCTCTCAACTTTATCGACTAAAATTTTTTCAGCCAATCTATAACCATCGGTTGCGGCTACCGCGAGTTCTTTATTGATTGTATTAAAATACACACCAGTTAAAGCTGGACGAGTCAAATCATTAGAACTAGCGATAATTACTTGATTAACACTGGTTTTAAATTCGTCCACACCAATCTTAAATACTACGGCTTTTTTCTCATCAATCTCAGGAAGTTCAGGAAAATCATCTGCTAAAGTACCATTAATTACGGAAGAATATTTACCAGCTTTAATTGTAACCCTGGTATCTTTGGCTGAGATTTCAATATTCTCACCTTTTGGAAGATTAGAAACAAACTCTGCAAGAAGTCTAGCTGGTACAGTCACTACGCCATCTTCAGATTTAGAAACTGGAAGATAATCTACTACTGCCATATCTAGGTTAGTAGTGGTAAGGGTTACTTTTTTATTATCAACCCGCATTAATACATTGTTAAGTACAGGCAAAGTCACACGACCATTAGCTATACGACTCACAATATTTAATGCTTTTGAAAGTTTTTCTTGTGTTACTTCGATTTTCATTTAACTAACCTTCCTTTTATTAAATAATTATTAATTGTAGTAATAGGCTCTGTGGAAATTGTGTAAAACCTCCCTATTTAATAGATAGAATTTTTTGTTGAAAACTATCTTCAAAACTTTGTAAAAACCCTGCGGAAAACTCACTATATTAACTTTTCCACTTTTTCTTACACAAATTTTTAACATACTTTTAGACAGATTTTTACACGGGTTTTTCCACATTTTAGCCATAAACTCGCTCCTTAATCTCTTCGATTTGATCACGTAATACGAAGTTGAATTTAAGATCAGAATCGATTTTTTTAACACCATGCATTACGGTAGTATGGTCTTTTACACCGACTTCATCAGCGATTTTAGTGGTAGACATCCCAAGTTCTTTTGAAAGTAAAAACATTGCAACTTGCCTGGCGGTCTTAATATTAGATACACGACTCTTTCCACACATTTCTTTTACGGATAATTGATAATATTTGGCAACTTTATCCACGATATTGCGCGCCGAAATAGTATGCATCTTGGAGGTTTTTTGAACACTTACAGCACCACTCTTAATTAATTCAAGTGGGGTTACCCCACGCACATCAGCGGTGAGATGGATTTTTGCAAGCTCACTTTCAAGATCACGAATGTTTGTGTTGATATTTTCTGCAATATATTCAATAGCCTCATCTTCAATATCGATTCCATCAAACTCAGCTTTAGATTTAAGAATTGCGCACTTATCCTCAAATTTAGGAAGCTGCAAATCAAACGCACCACCCCAAGTTAACCTTGAAGCGAGGCGCTCATCCATAGTTTTAATCTGGTTTGGTAGACGATCTGAAGCAATAATAATTTGCTTATTAAGCTGATATAAATCGTTAAAAATCGTGAAGAATTCTTCCTGGCTTTTTTCCTTACCAACAATTAACTGGATATCATCCACAATTAAAACATCAAGTTTTTGAAATTTTTTATGGAACTCTTTACCTTTACCGCTCTGGACAGCATCAACAAAATCGGAATAGAAATGTGAAATTGGAATATATAATACTTTGGCTTTTGGGTTATTTTTAAGAATTTCATTACCGATTGCTTGAATCAGGTGGGTTTTACCAAGACCAGGACCACCATAAAGGAAAAATGGATTATAACTGGTGCCGGGAGCACTAATAATATTACGCGCAGCGGAAACCGCCAGGTCATTATTAGACCCAACCACAAAATTAGACAGAGTATATTTATTATTTAAGCCATTATCATGACCCGAAACCTCCTTGATTTGCTCGCGCTTCTTTTTAAGAGTCTCCTGAAAAGCGGTGTCGGCAAAAGTAACCTCGCGTGGCTTAACTTTTGGTTTATTGGTCATCGCCACCTCAAAATCAATAGTTTTAACTTCTATACCATTGTTTTCGAGTGCGGATTTAATGTCTTTAAAATAGCGGTTGCGGAGTTGTTTGACGAAGAAAGAATTTCTTACGCCAACCTTAATCTCGCCTCCTTCGGCAGAAATTAACGAAGTACCAGAAAACCAGGTAGCAAAATTTTCGGAGCTAATTTTTTGCTCAATTTCTGCTAGCACGTTTTTCCATACATCGTACATTTTGGCCTCCTTCAGAGCTTTATTATACACGACTTGTGGACTTTTCCACAGGTTTTTATCTATAATTTTTTATGGTCTAATAATAAAAAGTTTTATAGGGGAGATTTTTCCACAATTAAAACCCCATCTCTATTCCAAGTGTGGAAAACTTCTTGAAAAATGTGGAAAAATGCGCTATACTAAGACAAGATTTTGAAAATATTAAAAATTTAAGGAATAATATGCCAAAACGCACATACCAACCACACAAGCGCCAACGCGCTGTGGAACATGGTTTCATGAAGCGTAATGCAACCAAGAACGGCAAAAAAGTCTTGGCTCGCCGCCGCCTCAAAGGCCGCGCTCGTTTAACCGCCTAAAAAATATCCCTTAAACAGGGATATTTTTTGGTATAATAATAACAATGTTAAACAAGAAATATCGTTTTCATTCCCGTGGTGGCGTTCGCTACGTTTTTCAGAAGGGAAAAACCGTCCGCTCACCAAAAATATCGCTCACAACGCTGGATAATGAGCGTGGTTTTACACGTGTTGCTGTTGTTGTTTCAAAAAAAGTATTAAAAACCGCCGTGGGCCGCAATCGTATTCGCCGCCGTATTTATGAAGCGGTTCGCCGCAACTTCGAGGATCTTCCAGAGAAGCACGACTATATCTTTACCGTCTTCTCAAAAGACATTAAAGATATGCCTTATAAAGACCTAGAAAAAATCCTTGGCGACTTAGTTGCGGAATCGCGCATTTCTTGATATAATTACCCCAATGAGTACAAAAAAGAAGGTTATTTATTTGTCTATTTTAGTTGCTGCTATCGTCGGCATGATCTTCCTCGGCGGCCCATTTGGTCTTATCGACTTCCTGGTTGTCCGTCCAATCGTTAATATTCTTTTCCTCACCTATAACCTAGTCGGCGACTTTGGTCTTGCAATTATTATCTTCACTGTTTTAGTTAAGCTTGCGATGTTCCCGCTGGCCAAAAAACAATTGCGCCAGACCCGCATTATGAAAAAGATTCAGCCAGAATTGGCTCAAATCCGCAAAAACTGCAAGGGAAACAAACAGCTCGAATCTCTCCAAACAATGGAGCTTTATAAACGCTACAATGTAAAACCAGCTGGCTCCATCCTTACACTTCTTATCCAGCTCCCAATCTTTATTGCTATCTTCGGCGCCATCCGCGTGATCGCTATGCCAATGCCATCAGACAATATTAATAACCGTATTTATGATATCGTCGCCTATGACGGCTCAATTATGAAAGATCTCAAAGACAAGCAAACCGCCTATCTCACCGATCTCTCGAACGAAGAAATTCCAGCCGAGGAAAAAGCTCAGTACGACTTTCACCCGCAACTCTTTGGTAAGGTTAATCTCGACGTTAAAGCTAGCGACGCTCTGAGAGAATTTAGTAAGAGCGCACTCTTTATCCTGTTCTGTGCAATCGGTGCTGCAATTGTTCAATACTTGATTACTCGTCAGCAGACCCCATCCGGCAAAGCCGAAAAGAATAAGGGTTTCCGTGCCATTTTGAAAGACGCTAGAGCTGGCAAAGATGTCGATCAAAACGATATCAACGCTTATTCCGCCAAGCAAATGTCCGCTTTGATGCCGCTCATGATGTTCTTTATCATGTTTAATCTGCATGGTGCTCTCGCCTTCTACTACTTCCTTAGTAACCTACTCACCCTTGCTCAGCAAAAGTTCATTCTCGCCAAGACTCGCGACGAGCTCGACGACATGACTGATAAAACCATTCTTAAAGAACTTAACAAAATTCAGGAAGCTGAAATTGTAAACAAAAAAACAGGAACAAAAATTACTCGTATCTCCGCTAAAGATATTAAAAAGAAAAGGAGATAACAAGTATGAACAAAGATGAATCGATTCGCTTCGCTGCGAAATACCTCGAGGATTTGCTGAGTTTCTTTGGCATTAATGTAGCCGTTTACTCAACCATCGACGACGAAGTAATCCAATTATCTGTTCCATCCACCTCACTAAACTCACTACTCATCGGTAAGAATGCCGACAACCTCCGCGCCTTGCAACATATCGTACAAGCCGCGCTGATTGCTCGTGGTGGCGAAGTTACCCGTGTCAATGTCGATGTAGCCGACTACAAACGTCAACGCGCAGACCGCATTTCGGATAAAGCTGAAGGTTGGATTAAGCGCGTACGCGAAACCGGCGAACCAATGCGCATCGATCTCAACGCTGCAGACCGCCGTGTCGTCCACAAACTCGCCGAAGATTACTCAGACATCACCACTCACTCTGAGGGTGAAGGCAGAGAACGTCAATTAATTATTGAAAAAATCAAAATTACCGAAGAATAAAAAATAGGCTATTAATAGCCTATTTTTTAGTAGTCTTCTTCGGTGCCTTTACCAAGAATCACAATAATGTCGATGCCGTCGGTATTAACACCAGCTGGGGCGTCAAACTCTTCTTTTTGTACGCCGTAGTATTTTTTTAAAGCCTGCACGGTGCTGGTGGTACGCTCACTGAGCGAATAAATCATTACGCCGCTATAATCGCCATCTGGAGCGTTGTCGATCGAAACAATATTATAACCTTCTTCTTCGAGCGCTTCCTGGGCTTTACCAGCCAAGCCTGGCGTATCGGTACCGTTTAGAATCATTACGTTGGCCGCTTCACGCGTGATCGGGTTGCTGGAGAGTTGTTCGCGTACGCGGGCACGGATTGCGGAATAATTACCAACACCGGCAGCCGGAACCACATAGGAAATATTATTAATCATAGTAGTAGAGAAATAATATACGCCAGTATCATAGTCTACTAGTGGAATTTGGCGAGTTTCATTAAGGTCGAAATCGTAAGTTAATTTGATAGCGGTCTTAATATTGCTCATCGAGAAGTTGGTGCGCAAGTTGTCGCCAAGGGCACCGAATAGGCTGAGCAGAGTATCAAAACCGAGGTTTTGGCTATAGATTTGATCTTTAATACCAATCAAAATCTTTTGTTGGCTATTGCCACGAGAGAAGTCGCCCATCTTGGTTTGATGACGAGCGCGAGCTACACCAAGCGCTTGGTAACCATCGAGCGTGGTTGGTTCGCCGGCATAAATTATGGCGTAGTGGTTCACGTCGTCCGCGTCGTTGTAGTCGTATTCAATGGTTTCGTCAAGTGTAATAGTAATGCCGCCAATAGAGTTTACAATCTGGATGAGCGAACCCCAGTTTACGTGCGCATAGTATTGGAAATCGATACCAAGTATATTACTCACATTGTCAATCAGGGCATTAGCGCCAGCCTCTTCATTGTCATTATTGAGATTGTGACACCAATAAATCTCATTAATTTTGCCCGTGCCAGTGCAGCGATCGGTTACTTTCAGATCGCGCGGGAGGCTAATCATCGCGATGTCGCCAGTTTTTTGATCAATCGAAATTGCCATGATAGAGTCGGTAAGCTGTGCGCCATCATGGGTGCCATCGCCTTCGTCGCCTTCCATGTTATAGCCAGAAGTACCGAAAGCCAAGATATTAGTGCGGCCGTTTTCGTCGGTATCGAGCGGATCATACTTATCGCTCATCATGGTGCCAATCGCATCAAAAATGTTACCCCGGCCACCAGTGATCTTCATGATAATGTCGTTACCCCAGATACAAAGCGCGCAGCCAGCACCGAGAATCAAAACAATAATAGAAAGAACAACCGTAATAATAATAGTCTTGAGCTTGGATTTTTTCTTACCTTCTTTCTTTTCTTTTTTAGCCGCCTTTTTCTCGGCCTTGCGAGCCTTTTTCAAAGCTTTTTTGTCCACTTTTTCGTCCATATCGTCTTCGTCTTCATCGGAACCCTTTTTAAAGGTCTCGTCTTCGGATTCTACCAGGGAATTCTTGTCGGAGTCAAAATTAAACATTTCAACCGGAGCCAGGAAATCATCAACCGAGGCCTTTTGCTTTTTGGCGGCCTTTTTCGCTAGTTTTTTATCGGCTTTTTCTTCGGCTTTGCGAGATTTTTCGGCCGCGCGGCGCTCTTTTTCGAGAACTCTTTCGTCTACCAATTCGGTAGGCTCGTTATCAGATTCAAAAATTTCTTCACGGATTGGTTCTGGCTCAACAACAGGCTTAGGGGTAGATACTTTTACGGTACGAACTGGTTTAGTTGTCTTAGGTTTGGCAGACTTACTTGCAGTTTTTGAAGCAGCAGGCTTAATCGGCACAGTGCGACCAGAAGTTTGTTTAATAGTTTTCTTTGGTGCCGCAATCCCATCAATACTTGCTTTTTTCACAACTTTTTTATCGCGACGAAACGCCAGCCCATCAATTGATTTATTTTTTTCCATTGTTATAATTATAGCATATGAAGGTTAAGCTTACGAAAAAACAACTTGCTCTTTTGAACTTTTTGCAAGATTTTACAGAGGAGAATGGTATTTCGCCTACCTATCGCGAAATTCAGGCTGGGCTTAATCTTTCGTCGGTTTCTGCTGTTGCGGAGCATATCGATAACTTGGTTGAAAAAGGGGTAATCAAAAAAGTCCCAGGTGCCGCGCGTTCTCTAGAAATTTTAGATTTTCGTCATCAAGAAACCGTAGATTTGTTCAAGGCCAAGCTCGATACTGCCACCGAAGAAGAGCGCCAACTCTTAAAAAAGGCCGCCGAGCTACTTGAACTTGATTTGGACGACGAAATCTGTTGACGTTACCGGTCAAACCTGTTATGCTTATAACAGGAGGACCACCTCAATGCGAAGAAAAAAACGAAAAAGCGGAAAAATCATCTTTGGAATTCTAATTGTTGTTGCGCTTGGCGTAATGGCAGTTTTGGCATATCTATATTTTTCACAGCCAAAAGAAGTTGATGAACCAACTCCGTCCTCGTCCGTTGTGGCCCAAGATCCAGCCAAAAAATCAGCCGGCCAAAATCAAGATCAGGGCCGCGGCGAGGTTGCCGAACAACCGCTCGAAAAAGAACCGGTCGTCCAATATGATGGCAACAACCCGAACGACAGCGGCGATCTTACCGGCGTCGTAACATACGCTGGCGCCACGGACAGCAGCATTATTATTCGCGTCAATATCGACCAATATGTTGATGGTGGCACTTGCAAACTTAATTTACTGCAGGGTGGCTCTGTTGCCTATGCGGTTTCGGCCGACCTCATTGCCGACGTCTCAACCTCCACTTGTAGTGGATTTAATTTGTCTCGCTCAGTGGTTGGCTCAGGCGATTTCGCAATCTCGATCGAACTTTCATCCGAGGGTAAAACAGGAGTAATTAGCGGGGAATTAAGCCTATGAGGCGCCGCGACCGCCGCATAAGATTTATCGCACTCGGCGTTTTTGTCGCCGCAGTTTCTTTGTCGTTTTTACTTGGCCATCTCGGCTCTAACAGTGCCGACGCTGCCGACCTCTCTAAATTCGACCCAGGCTTTATTATCAGTGACTATACTATGAGCAACTATAATTCGATGTCCGAAGCCGAAATCCAGGCCTTCCTCACCAGAAAAAACCCTTGCAACGAACGTAGCTACGATTATTATCTATCGCTTACAGCCAACAACCCGGGCGTCTATTGGCACTGGAAAGACGACCACTTTGTCTGTATTTCCGAAGAATTATTTGGCGAAGGCACCACGATTGGCGAAGGCAAAACCGCCGCTCGCATTATTTATGAAACCGCCCAGGAATACAGAATTAACCCACAAGTTTTGCTAGTTTTGATTCAAAAAGAATCCGGCCTCATCACCGATCCGATTCCGAATAATTATGATTATCGCGCCATGACCGGCTTTGGTTGCCCGGACACGGCTCCATGCGACGCTAAATATTATGGATTTAAAAACCAGATCAGAAAGGCCGCTTGGCTTTTCCGCGAAGTCTTGGATGGTGGCTGGACTAACTACCCACTTGGTGAAAACTACGTGCAGTACAATCCGAACGCCGGCTGTGGCGGCTCGATTGTGAACATTCGCAACCTCGCCACCTCAGCGCTTTACCGCTACACTCCATACCAGCCAAACGCTGGTGCCATCGCCGCCGGCTACGGCACCGCCTACTGCGGCGCCTACGGCAACCGCAACTTCTATCTATATTTTGAGGATTGGTTCGGGGGGATTACTGACGCCGGTTGGTACGGTATGGAAACGCAAAGAATATTTCAGTCAAAAAACGGAATATTTATGTATAATGGCAACACGCAAGAGATTGTTAATGAGCAACCTAAAGAAGTTGATTTTTATACTTCCAAAATAATAGTAAATAATCAGTGGTGTTTGCGTACCCAGGCTGATCAAAGAGCCAATAAAAATAGATGCGTGTTGATTAGCGACTTATTAGAGACTGATTGGGTTGAACGATATAGCGAAGCTTTGTACTACAGAGTCGAACGAGGAGCGCTTAAAGTTAACCGGTATAGTGGGAGTGAATTTGCAGGCCAAGACGAAGAAATCTTAATCGACAAATTCATTGTGTTGCCAAGCCAAAACAAGTGTTTTATGGTTGGGCACGAACAATGCGTCCCAGAAAAATACATAAAGCCTGTTGAGTTTATAAAATACGGCCTAGAAACTCCAAGATATATGCGTGCTAACAACGCCAAATACGTTAATTACTCAAAAACAACTGGATCAATCGATGCGGCACAAATGATTAACGGCAAAAAATACTTCAAAGAGAAAGTGTTGTTGCCAACGGGTGAATGGTGCTTGGTCGTTGACAATGCCAAGTGCGCAACGCTCAGTAGTTTGGAAGAGGTTTGGCAACCGATGCAATATCCACGGGAACTCAAGACGAACGTTCAAACATATAAGCGAGATATTATTACTGGCGACACGGACGAGAGTTTAATTCTTCCGGAGAGTATGATAAGGAAATATGTTCAAAAAAGCCAAATGGATGACGGTTCGTGGTGTTTGAAAACAGAATACGACTATGAGAGAAACACTAATAAATGCGTAATTGATTATGAATTAGACGAAACCTAAATTGACTACTTAAAGAAAAAAGTATACAATAAACAGATACAAATGAAGGTAGTCAAAGCAAAAAAAAGTACGGCACGCAAGCATACGTTCCGAGGAGAAAAAATTTCCGACGAATATTTTCGCTTATTGTCTTCGATAAAACCAGATAGCGAGGCTGTTCTTATCTGTGGTTTTTTGGGAGCCAAAAACGTTGGCGACGAACTAATGTTCGAAGCTGTAATAAGACAACTATCAGAAAAACAAAAAGCAACCATTATGCTTTCTAACAACTATGAGTCCCCAGCAAACGACTATGCCCCGTATCCCACCGTTCATTTTCCGATAGAAAAAGGCGATTATCTTGTGCTCGCAGAACTATTTGGCAACGTCATGTTGTGTGGGGGCGCCATGATAGACGATACGGACTATGTTTTTCTAAGAGAAAAAAGCACCATGGCATACGTTCTTTTGAACACCGTAAAGACATTCATAGAAAAAGGACGTCGTGCCTCAGTGATAGGGGTTAGCGCAAATCAGGAGATTAGTAACAAAGCATTTATTTGTGACCTGCAATACATTATAGATAACGCTACACATTTCTCTCTTAGGGACGAAAACAGTTTATACACGCTTATATTGGCCGGCATTAACACTAGGCCAATTAAAATCATCGACGACCTTTCGCTAGCTTGTAATTTTGAGAATTGGAAACCGAAGGAGAGAAAAAACGTTTTTAGGATTGGCTTTGCACATATTTATACTGAAGACTCATTTACGGATATACAAAAATTTTCCGCAGACATCGTGAAAGAAGCTGGACGATTAACTGGCAAAAAAATAGAAGTGTCATTAATCCCGTTTTATACATACAAAAACCATGACCAAAAATATTGTGCAAGATTAGCAAAGCATTTGGATGCTCCCACCATAGTCCTTTCTGCCCCAAACAGCGCAAGACAACTCTGCCAGATTTACTCTGAATGTGATATTATTATTTCAGCTCGTTACCATGCAATATTAATCGCAACGGTATTGGGGTGTAAAATTCTAGCGATAGATTATAGCAAAAAACACAGGCATTATCCGAATAAAATACACTATATCAAACAAAAATATAATCGCAAGCTAGAGCTAGTAGACTTTGACCGAATAGCTGCAGGACACGACTATTTAGGGTCATTCAGGAGAGCGCTAAAGAAAAAAAATAGACCATTTTCTAAGCGCAGATTGCAAAAAATTCAGAAAAAAACCAATTCCATCATAAAGAAAACGAAAGTGTTGACAAAATGAAAAATAAGTTGATCAAGAAAAAAAGAGTTCTGCAAAATAATTCAAATAGTATTAAAAAAGTTATTTTGAAGAAGAGTTTTAAACTTTTAGATCCATACGTTAAAATTGTTTTTAACGGTAAAGTTATTTCCGGAAACCCAGACGTCTATGTGAAAATATTCAACATCACAAAGGATTTTTCCAATATTGCACCGATAAACTCTTCTTGCTTAATCCCGAATCCGGGAGAAAGAGGTAGCGCAAAAAGATATTTTGCGGCAATTTATATACCCCCAAAAACCAAAATCGAGATTGGTGAACTTAGTATTAAGCCTCAAAGCACCAACGATTTCGTAGATTATGAGGAATATAAGAACGACGTTTTGATAATCACCCCGATGTATCCATCGGCTACAAATCCTTACGCCGCGACCTTTGTTTATTCAAAAAACAAAGAATATCAGCAGCACGGTATCTCTACCGATGTGGTTGTGGTTTCCAAGTATGATGAGCGTAGCTATCGATACGATTTTCGAGGCGATGTCATCAATAAGGTTTCTTTTGCCGAGCTTCGAAGTATCCTTAGAAAACATCACTACAAAAAAATTATTATCCACTTTCTTGATTCAGAAATTGGTAACGCTGTGCGGGCTTGCGATCTAGATGATACCGAAGTAATAATTTACTGTCATGGGGCAGACGTGGATCTGTACAACCAAAACATTTTTGGTCAGTATTTCTCCGAGGATAGGGTTTTTTCACCGGAAGAATATGAAGAGAAACAAGACCGCCTAAAAACGCTACGTATATACAATGAAATGCCAAATGTGCATTGGGTTTTTAATACGAAGTGGAACTACGAAAACGCAAAGAAAGCCACCGGAATCAATTTTTCAAACTACAGCATTATTCCATGTTTTATAGACGACCAACTATTTAGCTTTCAAGAACGTGACGCTGAAAAAAGATACAACATCCTAATTCTTAAAAAAATGGATAACCTTCGTCAATACGCCGTGGATATTGCTGTTCGTACTGTTCTTGCGCTATCGAAGCAGCCGTTTTTTAATAAATTAAACATTACGATAGCCGGCACTGGCGACTATCAAGACGCGTTGGTTTTTCCACTCAAAAAATTTCAAAACGTAAAAATTATTAACGCATTTTTCCAAAATGATGATATGGACAGGGTGTTCGGTGAAAACGGCATTTTACTTGCTCCATCACGCTACGATACACAGGGTGTAACCGCAAGCGAAGCGGCTATGTCTGGTATGACCGTTGTCGCTTCTCGTGGTACCGGACTCTCCGACATATTACCAGAAAAAATTGGCACCTTTTTCGACAACGACAATGTCGAAGAGGCTGTCGAAATTATTAAAAAACTCGTAGAAGATGAAAAATATTTTGCTAAAAAATGCAAGGAATGTCACGATAGTGTAAAAAAGAATGCTTCGGAATCGGCCATCGCTAAAGAAATCGAACTCATCAAATCTGTAACAAAAAGCAACGACAGGCTCAAGGCGGAAGGAAACAAAAAACGCCAATCGCCTATTCTGTCGATTGTAATTCCAACCTATAACGCTGGCGAACATATTATCAACGCAGTAAAGTCGTTGGCAAACCAAAAACATCTCAACCATACAGAAATCATAATTGTAAACGACGGTTCAACCGACAATACGAGTGAGGTCGTTAAAAAGCTTATCAAAAACTCTTGCAACACTCTGCGTGATGCCATTAAGTTTATCGACAAGAAAAATGGTGGACACGGGTCAACCGTAAACGCTGGGCTGGCCGCAGCTACAGGAAAGTATTTCCGCATTATGGATGCTGACGACCGCCTAGACAGTAAAAGTCTGGAACAGCATATTGAAAAGCTGCTCAAGACTGACGCGGACATCGTATTTACAAACACGGTTCAAGACTGGATGACCGATTCTACTTTACGCCCAGACCATAAATATCCTTTTATGACCCCTGGCGTAATCTACGATTTTGACGAACTTTGTATCGACAAGTATGGCTTTCCTGGGTATGGTGCAGTATTATCTACCACCTCTACGAAGACGGAAAACTTGCGCAATGCCAACTGTGAGTTAACTGAAAAATGCTTCTATGTCGATATCGAATATAATTATTACATGACAGAGGCCGCCAAAACGGCGATGCTTGATCCGGTCGAACTCTACTATTATGCACTTGGAGATAGCGGGCAATCTTTATCTGACGCAAGTTATAAACGTAATTTCTATCAACATCTTCGCGTCCTCGAAGAAGTTATTAAGCTTCTTGAACAGGGAAAACTTTCTGATGCAAAATATGAGCATTTTGTGCGTGTACAACTTCATGAAACCATTTCTCATCAATACCATATTGCATTGGATATGTTTAATAAATATTCAAAATTCCGCGACATTGAAAAAGTGCTCAAAAAATATCCACGCTACTATAAAAACGACTACCTAACCCCTCGTGCGGTCAAACGTCTCCGTCGCTATAAAATACTTTATTTCATTATCCGCAAAACATATATTACTCTTAGGACCCGCGCAAAAACGGTGAAAAAGATAGTGAAGTTTTAAAGTATGGGCAAATATATTCTCACGATAGTTATCACGGCATATAATTCGGCCAAAACTATAAAAGCCGCTGTTGATTCTATTAAACATACTGAATGTTTTGGCAAAATAGAAGTGATTATCGTGAACGACGGTTCAACCGACAATAGTCAAGCCGTCATCGAAAAAATCGCCAAAGGGGTGACAAACATAGTTGTCATCAACCAGGACAATCGTGGCCATGGCGGTGCAGTTAATTCTGGAATTAGCAGGGCCCACGGAAAATATTTTAGGGTATTAGATGGCGATGATGCTATGAACGGTAAAAACCTCGATTTGCTTATCAAAGAGCTAGAAAACGAAAATAGCGACATAATCTTCTCAAACTATTTTGAAAAAAATAAGCAAACTAAAACCGTCTCTTGGAGCGACAAGGCAGAGTTCAAAAACATTGCTATAGACGATGCGCTAAACGGTACAGAGGGAATTATGCTGCCATTCATTACCGTCAAGACAGACCTTATTAAAAAAATAAAACTTACTGAAAAAGTATACTACGACGATCAAGAATATGATTTTTGGTGTACATTGTATGCTGCGACAGCTTCCTATATTAGTGCACCAATCTATATTTATAACGTTGGCTCTAGTGACCAGTCAATTTCCCATGCTAGTATGGCTAAACATATCAAAGACCATGAAAAAATTTGTTTAAATCTACTAGGTTTTTATGAAAAACATAAAGGTCAATTGGGTAATATCCGATCGAAGATTGTTGAAAAACGCATAGTCGGCCTCTGCTATTTGCAATATCGAACGGCCATTTGGAACAAAAAAAGTCGTCAAGACTTTTGCGCCTTCGACTCTGCATTAAAAAAATACCCGAGCTTTTACAAAAATAAAAACATCGCAGGTAGAAGAATCATTATCCATCGTCTCACCAAAGGTGCATTAATCAAATAAAAGTGGTAAAATATAAGATATGAAAAGAGTCAAAACCCTTATTTTAGGTGGCGGCCTTTCTGGGCTGTCCGCTGCACTATTCTTAGGTGAAAATGCAGACTATTTAATTTTGGAAAAAGATAATACTGCCGGTGGCTATTGCCGCACTATTGCTAATCCAGTGTATGTATGGGACTATGCTGGACACTTCTACCATTTTCAGACAGAAAAATATCAGAAGCTGTTTGCCTCAATGGTTGAGCCGGAAGAGATTGTTTATAGTAAGAAGAATACGAAAATTTTATACAATGGGACACTTATCGAATATCCATTTCAGATGAATATTCATCAGTTGCCAAAAGAAGACTTTATTGAATGCTTGTATGATTTATATACTAAAGAAAGTAAAGACGAATATAGTAGTTTTCTTGATATGTTATATGGAAAATTTGGGCGTGCTACGACCGAAAAATTTCTTAAGCCATACAACGAGAAGCTTTACGCTACCGATCTCCAGTTACTCGACAAAGATGCTATGGGCAGATTCTTCCCATATGCAGACTTCGATGCGATTATCAGAAATATGAAAGGTAATCGCGCTTCAACCTATAATGACGAGTTCTTATATCTTAAAAAAGGCACGGGGTATTTCATCGATAAGCTTGTCGAAAAAATTCCTCAAGACAAAATACTCTACAATACTACGGTCAAAACTATTGATATAGAGAACAAAACAGTCACAACCGAAGACGGCGAAGTGTATGGATTCGATAACCTCATTAGCTCAATTCCATTTAATCTATTTCTTAGGCTTTCAAACAATATAGAGTATCAGGAGTTGTCTAAAAAACTCTCCTACAACAAAGTGTTGGTGTTCAATCTCGGTTTCGATAAGAAATCACCAAATTTCAAAAAAGAACATTGGATATATTTCCCAGACAAAAAGCTCAACTTTTATCGCATTGGTTTTTATGACAACATCCTAAACCAAGACAAACTAAGCGTTTATGTCGAAATAGGCTTCTCCAAAAACGACCAAATTGATATCGAGAAGGAGCTAAAAGAGACTCTTGAGGGCATGAAAAAGGTGGGGATTATTGATGATGACATGAAGCTTATGGATTCATGCACTCTCGTCATGGACCCAGCTTATGTCCATATTTCGAATACCGAAAAAGCTACAGTTGAAAACATCTTACAAGAGCTTAGAAAAAAGCGCATTTTTAATACTGGGCGCTATGGAAGCTGGACGTACAATTCAATGGAAGATTGTATGACAATGGCGGAAAATATAACTAAAACGATAAAAGATGAAGCGTAAAGAAATACTTCTAATCAGAAATGTCGACCCAGATGCGTATGGTGGTGGGGAAGTATACCAGTTGCAGCTCGCAAAAGAATTAAAAGAATACAATATATCCCCCATCATTGTCACGTCGTCAAAGAAGTTGTTGGTAGAAGCAAAAAAACACAACGTTTCAGCCATAGAAGCCCCATATAATAAGAGGCAAAACTGGAGTGGAAAAAAGATTATTCTGATGCCACTTTACTGGCGATGGCAAAGACGCTTACGTAAATGGTATAAGCAACTGTTTCTGGAACACACAGGGGCGACAATCGATGTCCAATCTCGTGACGACTGGATCGCTGCCACTGTTGCTGCAAAGCGGCTACAGCTAAAAGTTATTTGGACCGATCATGCAGATTTTCGTAACTGGGTCTTAAACAACGTTGACATATGGTATAAAAATTTTATTGCCAAAAAGGTTCTAAAGTGTGCAAAATATGCGTATAAAATAATTTTTGTCAGCAACTATGACTATAGTTATTTTAGATCATTAAAAAGCACTAAACATATTGAAAATACAACAGTTTTGTATAATGGCGTAAAAGATGCTTTCAAGAAAATGCCAGCTGCGAAGCAAAAACTATATTATATTGGCCGTATCGAAGCTAGCAAGGGGATTAACGAGCTATTAGAGGCATTTGTTAGGGTTAAAAAACGTTTTAAAAATATTACACTCGATCTATATGGCGACGACAGTAAATTCAGACAACCCACCAAAATTGACGGAGTGACTTTTCATGGACAAGTTGACGACAATATCAATGCCGTATCAGACTATGATATTTTTGTCCTACCGTCATATATGGAAGGGCTTAGTTTATCTATGCTGGAAGCTTCCATGATGGGGAAGGCAATAATTGCTACAGGGGTTGGTGGTACTCCGGAGGTGATTAAAAACGGCAAAAACGGTATTCTGATTCGACCGAAGAATGTTGACGAGCTTGAGCAGGCGATTCTAAAATTAGTGACCAATCAAAAACTATGTAAAGAGTATGGAACGGCAGCGCGCCAAATATATCAAGAAAAATTTGATTTGAAAAAAATCATCAAGGATCAATTTTTGCCACTCCTGGATGATTAACCCCAGAGTTTATTGTAGGCTTTCGCTACTTTCTTTGGACTACCATCGAGAGCTATTTTACCACCGTCGATTAAAATGGCTCTATCGCAAAACTTTTCAACAGCAGCCATCGAATGGGTAACCAAAATCACTGTCTGTTTGCCGTGTAATGAAGCAAAAAAGTCATTGCACTTTTGTTGGAACGCCGCATCGCCAACGGCTAACACTTCATCAAGTAACAAGATGTCGCCCTTTGCGCGGATCGCAATCGAAAAGGCCAAACGCACCTGCATGCCAGAAGAATAATTTTTGAGTTTTTGATCTTGAAAATCCCTCAATTCTGCAAACTCCCAAATTTCATCATACATTTGATCCATCTCGGCGTTAGAAAAACCAAGCATAGCGCCATTCAGATAAACATTCTCCCTACCAGTTAATTCCGGGTTAAAGCCTACACCGAGCTCAATAAAGGGGACAAGATTGCCGTTTATAGTAATGGCTCCTTTTTCCGGGCAATAAATGCCGGCCAAAGTCTTTAGCAACGTCGATTTGCCAGAACCGTTACGGCCTACGATACCAACAAACTCCCCACGCTTAACCGCAAAAGAAATATCTTTTAAAACTTCTTGGTTATGATAGCCCTTTATGCCGCGTAGGCGATTAAAAATAGCTTGTTTCAAACCCCAAGATTTTTCCGTTGGGAGCATAAAACTCTTGTAAAGATTTTTAACGACGATAGCATTTTCATTGTTTTCGTCATTGATTAATTCACGATCGATAAACGGACGCTTCATTTTAGACCTCCTCCGCAAAGAACTTAGATTTTTTTCTAAAATATAATGCAGCCAGGAATGTTACAACGACTACCAAGATGATTGGTATTATGCAAATCCACTCGCGGTGAATATAATTCCAAGCAGTAATGGTTTGGTCAGTTACGAGATTGTACCTAATGTCTTGGATGGACTGAGCGATTGGATTAAGAAGCAGTATTTTAGCTGCTTTTTGGCTCGTAGCCGCAACCATTGAAATTGGATAAATGATTGGTACGGCATAGAACAACGCTTGCGTAAAAACCTCCCAAATCGAAGAAATATCGCGGTATTTAACGTTGATCGCTCCAAGAAGGAAGGCGATACCCAATGATAAAACATAGAGCTCCAATATAGAGAGCGGTACTAGTAACCATGACAAAGATGGTGTTACGCCATTAATCAATGCGAAAATTATTATAACGACCAAGTTAATCAAGACGTTGATCACGGCGGTCAAAGTCGCTGATACCACTACAATATATTTGGGAAAACTGATTTTGCGCAAAAGATCACCGCGCATCACTATTGCATGGATGCCTTGGTTAGTAGACTCCATAAAGAAATTCCACATCACTGTTCCGGTCAAAAGATAGACGGCGTAGTGGGGGATGTCACCACCCCACTTAAAGAATTTTACAAATACTACATAAAGAATAGCGAACATTAGTAAGGGTTTCAATAGTGCCCATAAATACCCTAATACAGACCCCTGGTAGCGTAGTTTGAAATCAGTTTTTGTTAGTTCTCTCAAGAGAACCCTGTTTTTCTTAATAAATATACGCGGTATACTCATCTTATTTCTTCTTAATTTCTACTCGTCCGACTATTTTTTTGTCGGCGTCGAGTTTTATTGGCTTCTATATTTATATATTCTACCACAAACTACAGCCCCTAACGTCTAATTTTGCTATAATTAATCTATGGAAAGAGTTTTAGTTACAGGCGGTACCGGTTTTATTGGTTCCCACACAATCGTTGAATTACATAACAAAGGTTACGAAGTCGATGTTGTCGACAATCTCTGCAATTCTAAAGCCGAGATTCTAGACGGCGTTGAAAAAATTACTGGCAAAAAACCAGAACTGTTTAAAGTTGATATTAGAGACAAAGAGGCTCTCGAAAAAATATTCAGTGAACGCCGATACGGTTTAGTTATCCACTTTGCCGGTCTCAAAGCTGTCCCAGAATCAATCGAAAAACCGCTCGAATATTATGAAAACAATATTAGCGGCACCATTAATTTGCTCGAATGCATGAAAGAACACGGTGTACACAAAATTATTTTCTCTTCTTCGGCTACGGTTTATGGCACTCAGGAAAAGTCCAAACTTGACGAAACTATGGTTACCGGCCAGGGTATCACCAACCCTTACGGCGAAACCAAATATATGATTGAGGAGATCTTAAAAGACGTTGCCGATTCAGACCCGGAGTTTAGCTGTACTATTTTGCGCTACTTCAATCCTATCGGTAACCACGAATCTGGTATCATTGGCGAAGATCCAAATGGTATTCCACTAAATCTTATGCCAATCATTATGAAAGTTGCAAAGGGAAAAATTCCACAACTTCAAATCTGCGGGACCGATTATCCGACTCCAGATGGCACCGGTATTCGTGACTACATTCACGTAGTGGACCTTGCCAAAGGCCACATTGCTGCCGCTGAACACATGAAACCAGGCGCTTCGATTTACAATCTTGGTACCGGTAGGGGAACTTCGGTTCGCGAAATGGTTACTGCCTTCGAAAAAGCCAGCGGCAAAGCTTTGCCATGTGTAGAAGCTCCTCGCCGCCCTGGCGATATTGCCGAAGTTTATGCCGATCCAAGCAAAGCTGAGCGAGAGCTAAACTGGAAAACCGAACTTACCATCGATGACGCGATGCGCGATACATTAAAGTTTTTAAGTAGCCATGAAGCCTAAGATTTCTATTTTAGTCGCGGCATACAACGTCGCCGAATACCTGGACCAATGTTTAAAGTCCATTATTGGCCAGACCTATCAAAATCTAGAGGTCGTTATTGTTGATGACGGTTCCACTGATGCCACCGGCGCTATTTGCGATCACTACAAAAAATCCGACAAACGTGTCAAAGTAATTCATCAAACCAACGCTGGCCTTTCTGCCGCTCGCAACGTTGGGCTTAAGACCGCCACCGGTGATTTTGTTGCGTTTGTTGATGGTGATGATTTTATCAAACCAAACATGGTTGAGAAGCTTTACGACAATCTTGCGGATGCTGATATCGTCATTTGCGGCTATCAGATTTTCCCAGGCAGCAAAAACATTCTCCCGGAACCAAAAATCTATTCCGGTGAAGACGCCACGATTGATCTACTTACCAACCAAGAAGACTATATGGTCGTATCTTGGAATAAGTTATACAAGAGAGAACTATTTAATGATATTGAGTTTCCACTTGGCAAAAAACACGAAGATAACCTTACGACTTATAAAGTTTTAGCCAAGGCAAAAAAAGTTGCTCGTATTAGTGACCCACTCTACTACTATGTCCAGCGCCAAAACAGCATCATGCAAACTATCTCCGTTTCTGAACATCTAGACATTAAAATGGAAGCTTCCCTCGAGGCCAAAGAGCATTTTGCTTCTGATCCGAAACTTTTTGCCGCCGCCGAAATTGCCGAGCTTCTCACCGTTTTTGCCTTCTTAAACAACATTATTTCCGGCAAAATGTCTGGCGACACCGTAAAATATACCGATTGGCTCACCGAAAACAAGCAACGATTATTCAAAAACCAATTTATCACCACGAAACTCAAGACCTATATCAATCTTGCTACGAAAGGCGGCGGCGCTTTTTACCGCGTCTTTCGTAAAATCAAGCATTAAACTATAATATAACTATGTCCAGTCCACTGGTCTCAGTCATTATCCCAGTTTATAACACCGGCAGCGAGGCGGTTCGTGTCGTTGATGAACTTTTGGCTGGAACTTATCAAGACCTAGAGATTGTTGTTGTTGATGATGGCTCCCAGGATGATTCTTTAAAGATTTTGCAAAAAATCAACAGTAAAAAAGTCAAAATATTCAGCAAGCCAAACAGCGGCGCTTCGTCCGCCAGGAACTATGGTATCAAAAAAGCTAGCGGGGAATTAATTTCTTTCATTGATTCGGACGATAGTATCACTAAAACCTTTATCGAAAAACTTGTCTCCGCCATAAACAAACCAGAAATTGCGCTTGCCGCCACTGGTATTTGTCACAAGAAACTTTCAACTGGCCTTGTTCGTAATGTTTATCTTGATGAGTTTAATAAAAAACCAAATGAAAAACTCACCACCTATGTTCTCCGTAGCCTCATTCATGATGGCCGCATGTACCCAGTGTTTAACAAGATGTTTAGAAGTGACATCGTCAGAAAGAATGATATTCATTTTGACGAAACCCTCAAATTCGCCGAAGACACTAAATTCGTCCTAGATTACCTTAGCGCGGCTAGCGGCGAAATTAAATTTGTTTTGGAACCGCTCTATATCTATAATTATGGTACGGAGACTAGTTCGGTCAAAAAGCTTGAAGGCGTCTGGGCTAACTGGCAAAGAGCATTTAAAAATCTCAAAGCTTGGGTTGGCCAACCAACTGCCACCGAAAAACGTCTGCTTCGCAAGATTTATTTAAAATGGAGACTCTCCTGGATCAAAATTAAGTATGGATAAAATTTCAATCATTATTCCTGTCTATAATACCGGCGAGCTTTTGCGAGACTGCTATGACTCCCTCAAAAAGCAAACTTTTTCAAACCTAGAATTAATTTTTATTAATGATGGTTCTACCGACAATTCATTATCGCTACTTAAAGAACTCACCTCATCAGATCCAAGAGCGGTTATTATTGATCAAAAAAACCAAGGTCTTTCCGCCGCTCGCAACATCGGTATCAAAAAAGCCACCGGCAAATATATTGCATTTCTAGACGGTGATGATTTCTTAGCTGATGACGCCATTGAGTATCTCTACGGCCTCATCAAAAAAGACCGAGATATCCTCATATCAGCCTGTTCGCACATCGAGTATAAAGATGAAAAACATCAAAAAGACTTCAATGACGGCGTCTATAAAACTCGCGTCATGAGCATTGAAGACGGCCTAGATAGTATGCTAAACGAAAAAGGCTTTAACCTACAATCCACAGTTAAATTATTCAAAAAAGATCTTTTCGATAATGTTAAATTCCCAGAGGGTAAACTCCACGAAGACGTCGGCACCACATACAAACTGTTCTTAAGTGCTTACAAAAAAGGCGGTCGCATCACCTACGGGTCCAAACCAAAATACTATTACCGCATGAAAGAAGAATCGATCAGTCACAAAAAATTCACTGAGCAAAAACTTGACCTCATTACTCTCACCGACAAGATGTGTGACGAAATCGACGCCACATTCGGCAAGCTCAAAGACACCACGAACCTCAGGCGCCTACACGCTCGTTTTTCAATTCTCCGCATGCTCGCCGCCAAGGGCAAACTCACTACCAAAGAACTTAAGATTTGGCATGAACAAAAAGATTACATCATGGAGCATAGATCCTGGATTAAAGCCAATAAGGAAGCTACTAAACGTGACAAGCTTGCTCTATTTACTCTCAAGCTTGGAAAACCAATTTTCTCTGCCGCCTGGAAAATCTACGGTGCTATTTCTTAGCTTTGTTTTTGTCACCAAATACTAACTTGTCATAGAAAATATAATTCAACACCATCGCTACCGCTGTGGTTAGCCCAAAAATTCCCGTGCTTTCTACGAACGCGTAATCAAACGGTAAATGAATTGCGGACGAAATATTGTACGCGAACTCATAAAGCGGTGTAATTTTACCAAATAGCCAAGTTAGCCCAAGGGAAACAAATACCATCACGCCGTTCCAAACGAAGAACATTACTATGCCGCGCTTGGTTACCGGGCGCTCTTTCCAGGTAATTTTCGAGTGCAAAATATATGCCAAAATTGCTGCAATAGCATATGAAATCGCCGAATCCAGCCATAGCCAACTATTGTCTTTAAAGAACAGCCTTGCGAGTGACGTGTAAACCACAAAGTTAAACAGCGCCAAAATCGCACCGATAATTGCAAACTTCCCAACCCTTACGGTTGTTTTAGTTTCTTTTCTTGATTCTTTTTGCGCTGCTTCTTTTTCCATGCTTTTTATTATACCATGACCGCCTTCATGCGCATTTTTGCCAATTTTTTGCCCAAAATTGGACTTTTTTGGCCGAAATGGAACAAAGTGTTTCATTTCTCGAAAATCGTCGTTGCAAACGCCAAAAATTTTTGTTATCCTCTTTGCGGTGGAGGGGAAAGACGAAATGAAAAACATTGTCGTTTTCGATAGTGGTTTCGGCGGCGAACTCTTCGCCGACTACGTCGAAAAGGAAGTACCTATCCTCGAAACAGTTCGAGTTATCGACTGGCAACAGTCGCAGCAAAATTATCAAAACCCAAAAACCGCAAGAGCTAGAACCTTAGAAAAGCTTCGCCCATACATCAACCATTCTGAAGCTATTATCATCACCAATCAGCTAGTCTCAACCACTAGCCTTGAATATTTTCGTAAAAAATACCCCAGCCAGAAGTTTTCTGGCTTTTCTTTTGGCCAAGTGCCAAAAACCAACGCCAAGCACGCGCTTATTCTTACTACTAAAGCGATGCGAAAAACCCTCGCGTATCATAAATTCGTCTACCACCTCAAACTTCGCTCGCAAGAATTTGATTGTGACAAATGGATCGATCTTATTAACGCCGGCGAATATATGGAAGAAACCGTCGCTCGTGACCTTGCCCAGTTTAAAAAATGGAAACCCGGCGTCATTATTCTCGGCGATTCCCACCTCGCAGACGTCAAACCGATTTTGAGAGATTTTTATGGCCCTACTGTCGCCATAGTGGACGGTTATAAAAATGCACTAAAAAATCTCTGTCATGAACTCGGCATCCGCGGTGGGACTGGCAAAAAGTAGCCTCTTACCCCTTGAAAAATCCCCGAATCTCGTGTATAATATACACGTTTAACTCGGAGTAAGTATGACGAAAGAAGACGTCTTCAACGACGGTGGTTTTATTAAGGTACGCGGTGCGCGCGAGAACAATCTCAAGGATCTCGACGTTGACATCCCGCGTGACAAGCTGGTGGTTGTCACCGGACTTTCTGGCTCGGGTAAATCCAGCCTCGCTTTTGATACTATCTACGCCGAAGGCCAACGCCGTTACGTCGAATCGCTCAGTTCTTACGCCCGTATGTTCCTCGGCGTGATGGACAAACCAGACGTCGACTCCATTACTGGCCTTAGCCCGGCCATTTCTATTGATCAAAAATCCACCAGCCGCAACCCACGTTCTACCGTCGCTACCGTCACCGAAATCTATGATTACCTCCGTCTTTTGTTTGCCCGCGTCGGCGTGCCGCACTGTCCAGTTTGTAAAAAAGAAGTCTCCCGCCGCTCTGTCGAAGACATTGTCAACGAAGTGATGAAGCTTCCGCTCGGCTCTAAGCTGATGCTTCTCGCCCCAATTGTTTCTCAGAAGAAAGGTGAGTTCGCCCACATTAGCGAGCAATACGGCTCCAAAGGTTTTGCCCGCGTTCGCGTGGATGGCATTGTTTACGCCCTAGATGAATTCCCGGAACTCAACAAAAACGAACGTCACGACATCGAACTCGTCGTAGACCGTTTCATCCTCAGCCCAGATCTTTATTCCCGCATTTCTGGTTCCATCGAGCAGGCGCTCGACCTCGGCCAGGGAATTATCAAACTCCTCAAAATCAATGACACTTCTACCGCCGTAGGTGAGAAAAATATCAACGCCGACAACACCGAAGTCCTCACTTATTCTCAGCGTTACGCTTGTGAAGACCACCCAGACGAACTTATTCCAGAACTCAGCCCACGCCTCTTCTCGTTCAACGCTCCGGAAGGTGCCTGTCCTACTTGTACTGGTCTCGGCACTCGCATGGAAATTGATCCAGAACTTGTTTTTAACAACAATCTCACCATCGCCGAAGGCGGTATCCGCCCGTTCAACCGCGTCAACCAAGATTCTTGGTGGCTCAAACGCTTAATGTGCGTCGGCGCTAAACACAATTTTTCTGTTCATGTGCCAATCGGTGAACTTTCCGAAGAAACTAAACACCTCATTCTTTATGGTACTGGCGACGAAAAATATAAGATGAAAATCATGGGCTCCGGCCGCTTCGCCGACGGCACCATCTACGAAGCCACTTATGAAGGCGTTATTCCGATGCTCGAGCGTCGCTATAACGATCCAAAAGTTTCCGATTTTACTAAGCATGACATCGAACGCTTTATGCGTGTACACGAATGTCAAACTTGTCACGGTGCCAGATTGAAACCAGCCGTACTTGCCGTCACCGTCCACGGCCTCAATATTGTCGACATGTGCCAAATGGATGTCGATGCTACTTACGAAGTGCTCGGTCAGGATCTCGGCTTTTCCGATTCCGAAAAACTTATCGCCGAGCCAATCTTAAAAGAAATCCGCGAACGCATTAAATTTATGAAAGATGTTGGGCTTGGCTACCTTGAGCTCGGCCGCGCCGCTAACACTCTTTCCGGCGGCGAAGCTCAGCGTATTCGCCTGGCTACTCAAATTGGCTCCGGCCTTCAAGGTGTACTATATGTTCTGGATGAGCCATCTATCGGTCTCCACCAGCGCGACAACGATAAACTTATCGCTACTCTGAAGCATCTTCGCGATTTACGCAACACCGTTCTGGTTGTCGAGCACGACGAAGACACCATGCTATCGTCCGATTACATTATCGACATCGGCCCAGGCGCTGGCACTCATGGTGGTAAACTTGTTGCCGCCGGCACGCCGGAAGAAATCATGAAAAACCCAGACTCTCTTACTGGTAAATACTTAAGCGGCGAACTCAAAATCGAAACGCCAAAAAAGCGTCGCAAAATTAAACCGGGCCACGAACTAGTCGTTCGTAACGCGCGCGAAAACAACCTTAAAAACATCGACGCCCACTTCCCACTCGGAGTAATGACTGTAGTTTCTGGTGTTTCTGGCTCGGGCAAATCCACGCTTGTTAATAGTATTTTGGCTAACGAATTGCTCGCTCGTCTCCACCGCGCCCAAACCGTTTCTGGCGCCCACGACAACATCGAGGGTATCGACAAAATCAACAAAGCCATCATTATTGATCAGTCACCGATCGGCCGTACTCCACGTTCTAACCCAGCTACTTACACCGGCGTATTCAATTACATCCGCGAACTTTTCGCTTCTCAACCAGAAGCCGAAATCCGCGGTTATAAAGCCGGTCGTTTCTCGTTCAACGTTAAAGGTGGTCGCTGTGAAAACTGTCAGGGTGACGGTGTCAACAAAATCGAAATGCATTTCTTGCCAGACGTTTACGTTACTTGTCCAGCCTGCCACGGCAAGCGCTACAACCACGAAGCTCTCGAAATCAAATACAAGGGCAAAGATATTTCCGAAGTCCTCAACATGACTATCGACGAAGCTGTCGAATTCTTCAAAAACATTCCAACTATCGCGCCAAAACTTAAGACCATCCAAGAAGTTGGTCTCGGCTACATCCGTCTTGGTCAGCCAGCTACCACTTTTTCGGGCGGGGAAGCACAACGCATTAAACTCGCTACCGAGCTCGCTCGTCGCAGCACTGGTAAAACTCTCTATATTCTCGATGAGCCAACCACTGGCCTTCATACCGACGACGTCAAACGCCTGCTCAAGATTTTGAACAAACTCGTCGACGGCGGCAACTCAATGATTATTATCGAGCACAATCTTCACGTTATTAAATCTGCCGACTGGATTATCGACATGGGTCCAGAAGGCGGCATTAAAGGCGGTCAAATCATTGCCGAAGGCACGCCAGAACAACTCGCTAAATCCGCCAAAACTCCAACCGGCGAATACCTTAAACAAGTTTTATAAATTAATAATTAAAAGCGTCTGTTTTTTGGTGGTTTTTATGTTGCCGCGTGTACTGAGCCACTCATCCACTGCCTTAGTTACACCTGGTAGTTCTGGATTATCATAATCGTGCACGATTATTACGCCGCCGTCCGCCATCTTGTCCCAAACTAAGGCCAAGGATTCTTTAATTGATTGATACAAATCGCCATCTAAAAACGCGAAAGCAATTTTTTCTGGCAAATCATCCGCGGTCAAATCAGAGAACCAAGCTTTCTTGATAATCGGCACCGGTAAATTCGCCCTTAGAAACCTTAGTTTTACTTCGCGCTTGGTAACGGCTAGTACGCCTTCCTGGAAATTTTCTCCTGCTGCAGATTCATCTTCTAAAGTTTTCGCCGGCAAACCTTCAAAAGAATCATATAACCACAATTTTTTATCTGCACCCTTCAAAACTTCTGCAAGCAGAAGTGAAGTATCGCCTTCATAACAACCAAGCTCAACAAAATCCCCCGGAACACTTAATGCGCCCCGGGCGATTTTTAAGATTTCACTGGTTTCAACGTCAGCGACTTGTTTCATATTATTTAGCGATTTTATCAACGAGCTCACCAGCCTTCTTAATCATGTAAGCGGCCTCGTTAGTGGCAATCACGTAAATTGGCTTAGAACCTTCAGCGGCGATGTTGGTGTAACCAGCAGAGCGGTCGACCTTGATTTGGTCATCGATCTTGAAGCCCATAAACTCAAGCTTAGAAATTACAGAGCCACGAATTGGAATTGAACGCTCGCCAATTGTTGCGGTAAAGACGATAGCATCGAGGCCACCCATCTTAGCGGCAAACTCACCAATTTTACCAGCTACGCCATCAACAAACATATTGTAGGCTTCCACGGCTTCTGGCACACCTTCTTCAGCGCCAGCAATAATTTCGCGCATGTCGTTTGAACCGGCAAGGGCTTGAAGACCAGATTGTTTGTTCATAACTTTAATAGCTTCAGCAGCACCGAGCTTGTCGCCAAGCAAAGCGCCGATGGTTGGATCAATTGAACCGGTACGAGTCGAAGACATCAAACCCTCGAGTGGAGTTTCACCCATCGAAGTGTAGGCTGGAGCTCCATTTTCGAGCGCGGTAATTGAACAGCCAGAACCAAGGTGGCAAATTACCATCTTTTTCTCAAGGATATCAAGAGATTTAATGCGATCCATCATAAAACCGTAAGATGCGCCATGAGCACCCCAACGACCAAGGTTGAATTCTTCAATCAATTCTTTTGGTAAAGCGTAGTTCATATCTTTGCGGGAATCTTTTACAAGAGCTTCGGAGTCAGACATCACAAGCACTGGTACGCCAGCAAAAGTTTCGCGAGCATTCTTGATGCCACGCATGGTGCCTGGCACGTGGAGTGGGTTGGTTACCTGAACTTTTTCGAGTTCTTTCAAAGTTTCATCATCAACGACGTGGTGATCAGAGAAGTACTTACCGGCTGCCACGACGCGAACCAAGATACCGTCAAGTGGATGCGCTTCGTTGATGAAACCTTCTTTTTCAAAGATTGCTTTAGCTTCAGCAAAGGCGACGTCGAGCGTATCCCAAGTTTTGTTAACTTTTTCTTCGGAACCGTCAGCACGGGTGATAGTACAGATAAATTTCTTTTTGCCGTTTTCTTCAATACCTTCAAAATAGAGGGAACAGACTTCGTCCTCGCCTTCATAAAGTGAAAACTTCTCACTGGATGAGCCAGAATTAAGTACTAGAAAAATTTTTGTGATGTTATTCATTGATTTCTCCTTTGCGCCCATTATATCACATTAGAGAGAAAATGCCGTGAGTTAGCACTCATGGCTTGACAGTGCTAGATTTGTGCTATAATGAAATTAGAAAAGGAGATATTGTTATGGCGTTAAAACCTTTGAAAGACTACGTTGTCGCCAAAATCGAAAAACCACTTGAAAAGACCGAATCCGGCATCTTACTTGGGACCGCCAAAGAAAAGCAAGCTTATGCCGTGATCGAATCGACCGGTCCAGATGTAAAAGGCTTGAAAAAAGGCGATAAAATCATCTTTAAAGAATTCCAAACCACCGAAGTCAAAGTCGACGGCACGGATTATATCTTAGTAAAAGAGGAGGATGTCCTAGCGACATTATAGAATATGGCAAAGAAAATTTATTACGAATCAGAAGCTCGCGAAAAAGTGCTCGCCGGCGCCAAACAACTTTACGACGCGGTTAAAGTCACCTTTGGCCCAAAAGGTAAGAACGTTATTATCGAAAAAGAATATGGCGCACCAGTCATCACCCATGATGGCGTAACCGTAGCCGAAGCCGTTGAGCTCGAAAATACCGACGATAAGCTCGGTGAAGCCATCGGTGCCAAACTCATCAAAACCGCTGCCCAAAAACTCAACAAAGTCGCTGGCGACGGCACCACTACTGTCACGGTTCTCACCTATAATATTTTGAACGAAGCCAACAAACTCATCGCTGCTGGCGTTAATCCAATGGAACTTAGAAAAGGCATTGAAAAAGCCGGTGCCGAAATTATCAAAGGTATCGACAAGATTTCTGAAAAAATTGCCGGCGACGACAAAAAAGTTGCCGAAGTTGCCACCATCTCCGCTGGCGATGAAAAAATTGGTTCACTTATCGCTGAAGTTATCTCCAAAATCGGCAAAGACGGCGTAGTTACCGTCGAAGCTGGCCAAGGCCTCGAGATGGAACAGGAAATTGTCGAAGGTTTCACCTACGACAAAGGTTATTCATCCGCTTTCTTTATTACCGACGTCAATCGCCAAGAAGCTGTTTTTGATAAACCACTCATTCTCATTACGACTCAAAAACTTTCTGCCTCGGGCGACATTTTGCCACTACTTGAAAAATGCGCTGCCGCCGGCAAAAAAGATCTCGTAATTATTGCCGAAGAAGTTGAAGGCGAAGCCTTGTCGCTCCTCGTTTTGAACAAACTCAAAGGCGTGTTTAACTCGCTCGTTCTTAAAGCTCCGTCCTTTGGTGATCGCCGCAAGGAAATCATGGAAGATATCGCTATTCTTACTGACGCTACGGTCGTTTCTCCAGACAAAGGCCTCAAAATTGAGGAAGTTGGTCTAGAAGTGCTTGGCTCGGCCGCTAAAGTTATTGCCGAAAAAGACGGCACTACTATCGTCAAAGGCGCTGGCGCCGAAAAAGCCGTCAAAAACCGCATCGAAGTCATCAAAAATCTGGCCAGCCTCGCCAAATCCGATTATGAACGTGAAGAATTCGAAAAACGTGCTGCCGCGCTTTCTGGCAAAGTTGCGCTCATTAAAGTCGGTGGCGCCACCGAAACCGAAATCGACGAGAAGAAATTCCGTGTCGACGATGCTGTGGCTGCAACCAAAGCTGCACTCGCCGAGGGGATCGTGGCCGGCGGCGGCGTTACACTCGTAAATCTCGCGAACTCACTCAAGGGCAACGACGACGGCACCCGCATTGTTAAAAATGCGCTCGAAACTCCATTTGTTCACATCATGGAAAATGCTGGCCTCAATGCCCAGGCTCTGCTTTCCGAAGTCGAAAAGGCTACTCCGGGCTTCGGCATTAACGTCATGAAACCAGAGGCTGGTCTTATCGATCTCAAAAAATCTGGCATTATCGATCCAGCCAAAGTCACCAAAGAAGCAGTCAAAAACGCCGTTTCGATTGCCGCCACAGCTATCACTATGGGCGCACTCATTGTCGATATTCCAAAACCAGAAGCGCCAAACCCAGAAATGGGATACTAAAAGCCACCACAAAATAACCCCCGGACCAAGGGGGTTATTTTTTACTGAAGGAGGTTTGCTAATTAATTTGCCTTTACGATGTTGAACAAGGCAGTTGCACGTTCCTTCTGATCAGAAATTTGTTTAGCACTAGAAAGCGCAGTCTTTAGAATTGCTGGATCACGTTCTTTTTCGTATGCATCGATGCAGAGCTTGTATTTTTCCGAAGCGTCAATCTCGGTAAGTTCATCGAGCACTGGGATCAAATCCTTGAGGGCGGCGTCTTTAATATCTTTCAAATCATTCGAAAGGGTAGCTTCGGCACCAGTCATGTCATCTTTGGCAGTTACGCCAGAAGCGTCAAAATTACCCCGAACACCACCATCATCGCTGCCAATTGCAGAGCTCACAAAATCGCCAGTTGGGATTGGATCATTAGCAGGCTCTTCAGCTGGAGTATCAAACGAAGTTGCGTCAAATGGACCGATTGGCTCGATTGGGTCAGTCATTACTGGGGCGTCCAGCGAAGGGGTATCAAACGAAGCCGTATCAAAAGTTGGCGCAGCGCTAAAATCTGGCGCTGGAGCTGGCGTATCAAAGCTAGCTGACAAATTAGCTGGCTCTGCCACAGAATCAGCAAAAACCGCTGGCTGCTCCGGAGCAGCTGTTTGGTTAGTAATCTCGTCAATTGCTTTTTGTAGCTCGTCGTCTACAGGGTTGTTGTTTTGGTCCATTTTTGCCCACCTTCTTTTTACTTATGTTTAATATATCATGCCAAGGCTAAATTCGCAAGAAATTCACTAACTTATCCACAATATCAAGCTTGATTTCTTCCATCGGCAAACGCATACCGAGCGCATCCACAATCGCCTCGCCATTAGACTCAGGGAAATAAACTTTAGTCTGCACGCCGAAACGCTTTTTTGGGATCAAGATAATTGAATAATGCGCACCTTCCTTTAAAATACCGAACGCACGGTATTCTTCGTATTTATGGAGCTTATCGCCCTCGGTCAAACCCTTGGTATCGAGTTTGTATTTGATTTTGCGTGGCGGGCGAAGATTACTGGTCAAAATTACCACTACGCAAAGGGCCACGAGCACCAAGAAGGTCCACCAGCCTTGCCAGGCAGACAGCGCAATTAGCCCCGCTGCCACGATAAATAGACCAAGATACCAGCCAAAATTTCTGTCGCGCACGACATATTCTTCGGCCTCCCAGTCCACACGCTCTAGTTGCTTTACCATAAGCCAATTATATCACGCTCAGAATTTTTCACCAACAAAAAATGGCGGAGGGTGGGAGATTCGAACTCCCGCTCCAGATCACTCCAGACTAACGATTTAGCAAACCGTCCCCTTCAGCCACTTGGGTAACCCTCCAGCAAGACCATTTTAACATAGTTGCGCACTTTTTCGCAAAATATGTTATAATAAAGACATGAAAAAGTTAGCAAAGATTATCCTACCAATCATATTAGCAGCTGTCATAGTTACTCTCGGTGTCACATCGAGCGTTTCTGCTTTGACTTTGAAAGAGGGTGCCGAGTCTGCCCGTTGTGAGGGCTGTCCAGCCAACCTGTTTGGCGAAACCGGTATTTTCCGCCAAATCACTAGTACTATTCTTTACATCGTAGGTATCATTGCTGTCATTATGCTTATTTGGGGTGGTATCCGCTATGTCGTCTCCGGTGGTGATGCCAAAAAAGTCACCGACGCTAAAAACACCGTGCTTTACGCTATCATCGGTCTTATCGTCGCTTTCCTCGCTTTTGCTATCGTCAACTTCGTGATCAACGCTTTACCATCAGACAAAACCGGTGGTGATCAACCAGAAAAGACTGCCGCTGCCTTGATTGACTCAAGCTGCGCCGCGATTAACCGCTAAAACTGCTAACAAGACTTTCGAAGCTCCAGCTCGCTGGAGCTTTTTGGTGGCAATTTTCATACTGGCACCAGTAGTCCAGACGTCATCAACTAGAACATAAGTCGTGCCCGGATCCACCCTGCCGGCCAGCCCGTAGGCTTCCGCCGCCTGTACTAAACGCGCCTCGCGGTTTGCACCCACCTGCACAGTGTTTTTGCGGCGCTGCAAAATTTGCTCAACTTTCCACTTGCGCCTTTTACCAAGTTTTTGCGCAATTTTTAGCATATGATCAAATCCGCGCTCTCGCACATGTTTTTTAATCGTCGGCAAGGGAACTATTACAACTTTTCCGTCTACTTCCGGCAAGATGACGTCCAGCAGTTCCGCGAGCACATCGCCAAGTGCTCGCACCGAATGATATTTAAATTCCTCAGCCAACTTAAACACTAATTCGTCGCGCCATCCAACCATAAAACACGGCGGCAGGGCACAGTATTTGCAATCGCCGCCAGAGGTTAAACGTTTGCAGTTTGGACAATAATTCAAATGTTCGACCAAAATGTTATTTTTACAACATTCGCACAAGACTTCGCCAACCGCCCCGCAACCAATACAGGTATGCGGGCAAATTAGGTCCAACGGATTTTTAATTGTTGTATTTTTTACAATAAAACCCATAATTCTCTTGATTTTACTATGAAAGTACTTTATAATAAAGCATAATTAATAAGTGTGGAGGAAACATGAGTCGTATGAATAATGATGACTTACTGATGGAAGACGACCTCGCTTCTGCTTTCTTTGGCGAAGAAGAGGCTGCACCAGCTCCAAAGGTTGAAGAAGAAGCTCCTGCCGAGGAAGAGGAAGCTCCTGTTCAAGCCGAAGAAGAGCCAGAGGAGTACGGCGAACCAGATGATGAGTGGGAAACACCAGCTGAAGATTTTCCTGGACAGCTCGCAGTAGATGTCTATGAGACAGCTGACAAATTAGTAGTTAAAGCCCGCACGGCCGGAATTTCAAAATCCGATCTCGATGTTAGCATTTCCGATAACATCTTGACGATTTCTGGGGTTCTTTCTGGTGGCGAGGACGAAACCACCACTCGTTGGCACATCCAAGAGTGCTACTGGGGTGAGTTCTCCCGCACTATTGCTCTCCCAGTTCCAGTTCGCGAGGATGAAGACAGCGTCAAAGCCGAGCTCAAAGATGGTGTCCTTACCATCACCTTCGACAAAGAAAAAGTCGAATCCCCAAAGAAAATCCAAATTCAATAATTCTGGACTTAAAAGTCGCCCCCGCCGCGGGGCGATTTTTTGTGCGTCGCCGTTGTCGTGCCGCTAAACACCAACAAAAAACCTCCCCGAAGGGAGGTTTTAAAACTCTTATTAAGCGCCAATTTGAGAAATGACAAAGTTGACGATAGCAAAGGCCAAAGCACAAATGATAAGACCGATGATACCATAGAGAATGGTGTCTTTTGCTTTTTTGACTTTGCCCGGCTCGCCAGAAGAAGTCATGTAAAGCACACCACCGATGATGACAACGATAACAGCGACGATACCAAGGCTACCAACGATCGTGTTGAGAATGTTGATGAGTTGGCTATTGGTTGCGCCTGGATCGAGGGTCTCATTTGCATCACCAACTGGGTTGATGTGGGTGGCCGCTAATGCGGTAAGAGTATCTTTAATCATGATTATTTTCCTTATTTTTTAAAATTGTAGCATATTCTTTTTTTGTTTGCAATAAATTTCTAGCGTTAATCGATATGATCGGTATACACAGTGTTACTAGTGTTTTTGTTGGTCTCCTCTGGCTTTTTGTCGCCATTAATGATGCTTGCTGCGAAGTTAACGATAGCAAACGATAGCGCACAAATCGCTAGGCCAATCACAGCATAGAGAATAGTGTCTTTTGCGGTTTTGATCTTACCAACGTCGCCAGACGAAGTCATATATCTAACACCGCCAATGATAATGAAAATGACCGCTACAATACCTAGCGCACCAATAATAACCTTAATGATATCAATTACAATAGCCTCCATAGGGCGTTGGTCTTTTTTACAACCCATAGCTTCCTGTGCGGCATTGCCCATTCCATCTTTGCAGAAAGGGTCATCAGCAAAAGCTGGCGCAGCGACCAGGCTACCAGCAAAAGCCAGCGTCAAAACGGCGACGATAATTTTAGTTAATTTGTTTTTCATTTTCCTCCTTTGCTAGGATTAATTGAGTTGTTTCAATACTAGAAGTCTTGTTCTTTGCATCGCGAATCGTGTTCGCAACAGTAGCAGTGATGACCTGCGCCAAACCAACGATAGCGAGACCGATTAACGAATAGAGAATTGCATTTTTGGCCCTTACGGTCTTAGCGGAATCACCAGAGGACGTCACATAAGAAACCGCGCCATAAACCAAGAATACTACACAAACTACGCCGGCCACGCCTACAACCCAAGAGATTAAATCAGTTGCTACTAGGCCAGGGTCGGCTTCAACCAACGCGTAGCTTCCATCGCCAATTTGCACCAGCTTTCCATCGCCGCCCTGCATAAGAACAGTCTTCATAGTGGTGAAAATCACATTCGCAAGCATAGCGATTATCAAACCAATGATGGCATTCATAATGGTTTTCTTACCACCAGCAACCTTGCCAGTATCTCCACCGGAGAACATGTACAGATAACCACCATAAAGCACGAAACCAATTGCGCCAAAGGCCGCAATCACGGCTAGGTCAATCGCTACGTTGGCAGCGATAGTCCAAATAAACGCACTCAATTTCATCGAGCCACCTTCGCCAGTATCTGTTACTGTACGGAATTGACCATCGCTAGTTACGAGACCATCATACCAGGCGCGCATACCAAGGAATGAACCATTTGGCACGTAGGAGATTTTTTTATCACCGTCGCCCGTACCAGGAACTTCTGGTTCTTCACTCTTGCCCGGCTCTTCACTTT
>JAUMXN010000016.1 GCA_030529095.1 Candidatus Saccharimonadota bacterium | reverse complement strand
ATGAACGATGGAGTAAGGCGCATTGCGTTCGGCTACACTCGCGTCTCGACGGAAGAACAAACTTACGGCGCTTCTTTGGAAAACCAAAGACTTGCAATACAAAAATACGCAAACCAAAACGACATAGAAATAATCGGCTGGTATACCGACGCTGGTATTTCGGCTAAAACCGCACACCGCCCAGAACTTCAGAAGATGTTGGCGGATATCGCCAAGCGCAAAGGACGCATAGATCACGTGGTCGTTTATAACGTATCGCGCATTTCTCGCGACATGACGTCATTCTTCAACGACATTGGCTTTATTCTAGCTAAATGCGGCGTTACGCTAAGATCCACGCAGGAAGTAATCGACGAATCGCCGACCGGACGTTTTATGCTAAATATCGCCTTATCTGTCCACCAATTGGATAACGATATTAAATCCAAGACCGTTAAGGACGATATGTCGCTACTCGCCAGCTATGGCTGGTGGATGTCACAAGCTCCAATAGGGCTTAAGCTGAAACCTATCGTTACTGGCGAATACACCAATGACGGCAAGAAAAAGCACCACAACACACTAGAAATAGACGAGACAGATGAACTTGGCAAGAAGATCCAGTTCCTACTGAACCGCTTTTCCGAAGGCGACCTGGCGCCAATGGAATTGACGAATCTAGCGCGCAAGATGGGCGTTAAAGGCAAGAATAATAAACCTATCACACTAAACACGATGTTAGGTATCCTACGCCAGTCCGTTTATGCCGGATACAACACGTCTAAGAAACTCCTGGACGGCAAACCGACCAAGATTAAGGATTTTGACGGCCTTATAGACATAGAAACCTATAATAAGAACCAACGCATCCTAAGTGGCAAGCATTGTCCGCTTGTGCCAAGTAACAGCGACCTATATCCACTCCGCAAGCTGCTTATCTGCACGCATTGCGGCACATTAATACGCTCCAGTGCGCCAAGAAGCGGTAACGGCAAAGCTTCACCGCGTTATCACTGTACCACAAAAGGCCACGGATCCATTCCGCTCGCAGAAATGCATCAGCAATTCGTGGACTTCCTGGAAGAAATTACACCAAGCGAAGGCGTCCTAAAACTATTCAAAGAGATAGTAAAACGCACGGCCGCCAAGAAGCTCGGCGATACAACACGCGAGCTAGCAAAATGCCGCGAAGCAGTATCAGATATCGATAAAAAGCTTATAGAGGCTGTAGATGCGATGCTGGACGGCAGAATCGGGCTAGACGAGAAAGCTCGCTATTCTGAGGCGTTAGAAAAGAAAAGACTCGACCTCCGACGAGAAATCGATAAATTGGAACAGAACCAGGGTCTGAACGAAGCTACAATCGACTATGTTTTGAACTTTATGACCTGTCCGGCCAAACTTTGGAAGGATGCCGACCTAGAAACAAAACAAGCCTTTCAGAAGATACTTTTCCCGAAAGGCCTGCATTACGATATTAAAGGCAAAATTTTTGGAACGGACGATTTAAGCCCACTCTTCTCCGTTATTAGCAACAAAAATGAGCCTTCTGATGGCTCTGATTCTTGTGTGGTGATTCCGGCGGGAGTCGAACCCGCGATTTTCTGGATGAGAACCAGACGTCCTAGACCACTAGACGACGGAACCAGGTGGTAGTACGCCTATTTTAGCATATTTTGGCGTACTGTTCAACCTTAGTAATCAACATAGCCGCCGTAGCCGGTTGGGATGGCGGAAATCCAGGTTTGGCCAGGATTCAAAGAAATTTCGGCACCAGATTCATCGTAGAAGCGAATTTGTTCATCGCGGGAAGCTTTACTCCACTTACCTTTGATAGCCTCACCGTTTTGGAAGATATAAACGGTGTTGGAGCCGATAGTAGTAATAGCTTCGTGAACGCCGTCCGAAGAGAGGTGTTCATCTACGATCATAGCGACTACGACCGACGGTGAAACTTGGCTAGTATAGCAGTAATCTTGTGGATCTTTGCCGTTTAAGTTTTCGCTTGGGCACATATAAACGTCGTGGCTGCCGCCGTAGGCGTAGTAACGATCATAGGTATTGGTCTCTGAATTGTATTGATAAACTGGGCTAAAGTTGTCGCCAGAGCCAAAGCTCAGGCGGATGGTACTAACGCTTGGGTTCAAAGCTGAAGTATCCGAATCCGAGGCGGCGGTAATATCGAGTTTGGTAGCTTGTGAATCGATGCGATTTTTGTTGGCGGTTTCTGGAGTAACACGGCTAAAGCCTTTGACATTGGAAGAGCCACCGATATTGCTGAGTAAATCTGGTGTGGTGAAGAGGTTGTTCCAGAGATGATAACCATATTCGCCACGATACATATAGTTGTAATCTTCTGAAATGTGTTTGTATGAATTGACGGCGTTTACGGCTTCTTGAGAGCCACCGGCGTGGATGATTGTACAATCAAACGGTACGTCCCAATCTAGGTAATAAATGCGAAGCGAGCGGATTGGGCCAATGATGGCATTTGTTGGATTCTGGTAAATAGCGGCAAAGCGAGTGATGCCGCCTTCGGCGATAGCTTCGAAAACGACGCCGGCATCTTTGAGGCCGGTTTGCGGGCGAGCACCATCAAGACCGTTCGGCGTCTGGATACAATAGACCGGAGAGTTTTTGAGGCTAGCATCGGAAAGTTCTTCCCCGGTGAGGTCGCTATAAACCTTGTCGGTTTCGGCGGTTTTGCTTGGAAGAGTTGGGAAAGTCAAATCATTAAGAATTTTTTCTGGAGCGAGCAAAGCGTAGGCTAAACAGCCAGCGCCACCGAGAAAAGCAACAATGCCAATAATTAGAAATGCTAAATCTTTCTTGGATTTAGGTTGTTTTTCCTTCTTTTTGGCAGGTTCATCATCAGCCTTATCAACAGAAAAAGCCGCTTCGATATCTTTAGTGATTTTAGCCTCGTCCTTGGCTGTAAGTTTTTGAGATTTTAACTTCATACTTTCCTCGCTTGTTTAATTATATTTTAGCATAAACGCAAAGGTTGTTGATATATTTTAAGTGGTTTTATTTGCTATTTTTTGGGACAATATCCCGGAAAAATTCAAAAAGGTGGGCGACCTTTAGGTCTTTACTTTTTGAATTTTGGAGGCCGTCCCAAAAAATAGTAAATGAAACTATTTTAAAGATTATCAACGACAGCCTGGAGACGTTTAAGAGAAACATCTTTACCAAGTACTTCGAGAGTAAGATTGAGGGCTGGGCTAAATGGTGCAAACGACAAGCTAAGGCGAACTAAACTGAAGAGTTCGGCTGGTTTTTTGTCGGTTTCAACAAGAAGTTCGTTCAAGGCATTCTGCAAAGCATCAACATTCCATTCAACAGCAGACAATTTAGCGATAGATTTCTCGAGCAGTTCTTTTAATTCGGCTGGAGTAAATTTTTTGAGGAATTTATTCTCCAGAATCATCGACATATCGATTTCTGGGTCGTTAAAGAAGTAGCCTGTCATGGTTTTAAGATCGGCTAAAACCTTGAGACGGTCATAAATGATAGCGAGAACGCGTTTTTTGTAATCATCGGTAGCATCTACTTCTGGCCAGAAGTCGGCAGTACGCTCGTAAAGCGCGTCAATTCCCTGTTCGTCGGCGATGCGGCGAATCCATTGGCCGTTCATCCATAGGAGTTTTACTTCGTCGTAGCGGGCGCCGGAGTTCTGAATCTTATCAATCGAAAACTTCTCAATTAATTCGTCTTTTGTATAAATTTCTTGTTCGGTGCCGTCGTTCCAGCCGAGGCAAGCAAGATAGTTTAGCATTGCTTCTGGTAAAACGCCGTCGTCGCGGTATTCGACAACGGACTTAGCGCCGTCGCGTTTGCCGAGTTTTTTGTTGCCGGTAGGGGCCAAGATGTGTGGCAAAGAGACAAATTTAGGATGATTAATACCAAGCGCTTCGTAAATCGCAAGATAATTTGGCATAGAAGAAAGGTATTCGACGCCGCGCATAATGTGGGTGACGCCCATTTCGGCATCGTCTACAATGTGAGCGAAGTTATAGGTTGGAAGACCGTCCTTTTTGATCAAAATAATGTCATCAAGCACTTCTGGACCGGTATGCATATCGCCCATCACTTCATCGTGCCAAGAATATTCTTTGGGTTCGGCTTTGAAACGGAGCGGCATGCCGACTTCCCATTCTGGGGTGTTTTCTGGACGGAAATTACGATAAAGGAAAGGAACTTTTTCGGCATTACATTTGGCACGATACTCTTCGATTTGCTCCGGGGTGGTTGGGTCGGCGTAAGCACGGCCAGCAGCAATGAGTTTTTTAGCCCAAGCAATGTAATGATCCTGACGTTCGGTCTGGAAGTATGGGCCATTTTCCCCACCAACTTCTGGACCTTCGTCCCAGTTAAGACCAAGCCATTTGAGCGTGTCTTCGATGAGTTCAGTAGCGCCTTCGACGTAGCGGGCACGGTCGGTATCTTCGATGCGCAAAATCATTTTGCCACCAGTTTGTTTGGCGACTAAGTATGGGTAGATCGCAGAGCGAACGTTGCCAATGTGAATATATCCAGTTGGGCTGGGTGCAAAACGAGTAATAGCTTTTTCCATGGGCTAATTATACCATGTTTAAAGAGAAGTAGCGAGTGAAATAATCTGGTTTTTAGTGAGTGAATTTTCGCCAAAAGTAATTTTGTAAGCGATGCCACCGTTGACCCAGGCTGCGGCGGTTGGAGCGATATAGACGGTAAGGCCGTGCTCGCGGATGGTCGAATAATTTTCGCCAAATTCTGGCTTAATATAATTGTTCAAAAGCGTGGTAGAATCCCAGGAAGATTTTTCTTCGGAGAGATCAAAGGCATTTCCATTGTTGTGTTTGAACGAAATGGAAATTTTTTCGCCTTCGGCGCTAACGCTGTTTTGCGAGTAGCCGGCCGGGATGTAGTTCGGATAGGTTGGTTCGATGCCAGTCTGCATAGCGGCGACGCGCAGTGAAAATTCTGGCATGTTGATATTGATGAGATAAGCGATAGCAAAGACGGAAACCGTGGCGCAACCCAGTGCTAACAAGATACGGCCAACGCCAAATTTTGGGCTGGCTTTGAGTTCTTTCTCGGTTTCGGCTGGTTGATCTTTTTCGATAGTTTTGAGAGCTTTTTTGATGGCGGCTTCTTTGAGCTCGCTGGCGGTTGGCCTGGCGACTGGAGCGGCAGGAGCAGAGGTAGTTTTGCGTACGCGGATGGCGGCAACAGGAGCGGCCTTGGTGGCGCGCTGTTTTTCGGCGAGGCGTTCGGCGTTGCGACGATTGATTTCTTCGGCGCGGGCGCGGCGGCGAGCGAGTTGCTCAGCATAGTATTCTTCGGCAACTTTTTCACGAGATTCTTTTAAATCTGGGCGTTTGACATACTTACGATTAAGAGTTGTTGATTGGCCCACCTTGCGATGAGCAGTAATAGTCCCACTGCCAGATTTATTCATGTTAGATACCTCGCTTATACTTAATTTTTATTTAACATTAGAAGAAACAAAAATGCAAGAGCTTTTTAATAAATGGTATAATTATTTTATGGATCCTGAACAACAAAAAAAGCGCCAGACGTTGCGCATATTATTTTCAGAAGCAATGATGGTATTGTCCGTGATTATAATCATGACGGTTTTGATCATGATTACTTCCGGGTATTGGATTAATCAGAATTTTGAAGTTGAACGCCGCGGTATGCTGGAAGTTTTTTCGGCTCCGACCGGTGCAGATATTATTATTGATGGCGAGTCTGATTGGCTAGCCAAGACCAATAATAGCAGAATCGTCTCTAAGGGCGAGCATTTGGTAACGATCAAAAAAGAAGGCTACGGTGATTGGTCTAAGAAGGTGACGATTGAAGAAGGTTTAATGTACCGTATTCCGTATGTGCGCTTGTTCCCTATTGAGGCCGAAGTAGAAAAGGTTAGCGAGATTGATGCGAAACTAAGCAGTGTTTCGCCGAATCGCAATTTGATGCTTTTGATTAATGATAGTACTACTTGGAAATTGCTTCATCTTGATAATGATAAGGCCAATGCTACCAATGTAGATGTGAGCGGTTTGTTTGGCGATGCTGCAGCAACAATTATTGGCGCTAGTTGGAGCGCTGACAATAATAGAGTCCTGCTTGAGGCCACAGTTAACGATGGCACTGAGTGGTTTGTGCTTGATCTTAAAGATGCGTCAAAAAACATCAGCCTTACTAAGGCTTTTGGTATGAATTTTGATACGGTTGAATTTTTCGACAAACCTGGCGACAATTTGCTCGTGATCGACGAAGGTGAGCTTCGCAAAATCAATATCAACGAGCAGTCCATTTCGAAGATTTTGGCCAGCAAAGTAACAAGTTTTAATATTTATGAAAACAGCGTGGTTTATATTTCGGGTGAGGTCGAGAAAAAAGTTAGTGTCTTGAAAAAGATCGACGATGCTCCGATCGATTTATACGACGTGAGTGGCGGTAAGACTTTTGCGGCGCTGACGAGATCATATAGGGATAATTATTTGACGGTTATAAGCGACAGTACTTTGACTCTTTATAAGGGCAAACTCCCGCGGGACAAAAACGATAAGAATAGTTTTGAAAAGATTTTTAGTGTAGGAATTGATTTTGTGCCGGAAGATATTCATGTAGGCGGAGATGGTGATTTTGTGGCGATGCGTAGCGGCAAAAATATCGCGGCGCTCGACATGGAATCCGAAAATGTGACTAAATTCGAAGTAGAAGACGAACAGGTTGATTGGCTAGATGGCTACATGCTTTACGTGGTAGACGAAGATGGCGATATGGTTGTCTATGACTTTGATGGTTTGAATCGTCGTGAGCTTTCTAAGAATGCGTCAAAACGACTCAGCGCAACGGTAACCGAAGACAGGTGGCTATATTATTTTAGTGACGGTTGGCTAGTTCGCGAAAACTTGACTATTAAATAATTTATTTACCAGTTAACCAGTTCCAGATACCTTCAAAGAAGGATGGTTCGTTGGCTGGCATAACAGTGTCTTCGGTTGGTTCTTCGATGGCGATGTCGGTGCTACGAGTGGCTTGTTCGTAGCTTGGCGAGATTTGTTCGCCGGTGATGAGTAGGCGGTATTTGCTGGTGCCGAGTGGCGTACAAGTAACCAAAGTGATGAGTGGTTTGTCGGTGTCGATCATGAGGGATCTAACGTCGCTTGGTTCGACGACTTGTTTTTTGTAAACAGAATAAGTGTAGCGGATGCTGTTGTAGTTAACGTAGATGAGATCGCCATCCTCGAGCCTTTCGAGACCAGAGAAAATAAACTTGTATTTGTTTGGATCGTAAACATCGCCAGAAGAGTGACCGCTAATTACGAGATTGCCGATTTCGCCTGGGAAGGCGCTGGCGCCGGCGATACGGTAGTGTGCGACGCCGCGAGACATGGCGTCCATTACTTCGTCGAGCGAAATGCCAAAATGTACTGGGACATCGATATTGAGCTTCGGAATAATAAGGCGAGGCTCGTCTGAAACGGTGGCGGTAACGGTTGGATCGATCGACTCGATTTCGGAAGCAGTGTTATTTCCTGGCGAGATGTAAGCCATGATTGGGGTGAAGATTAGGCGGTTGTATTGCAAGAACAAAATAAGTAGCACCACGGTAACGCCAGCGATGATTGGAATAAGCTTGCGATGACGACGGGACCTTCGAGCCGATTCGGTGGCTTTTTTGCGGACAAAGCGGCGCAAGTGGTCTTCGTTTTCTTGTGGCTTTAAGATTTCTTCTTCTTCGGCTTTGTTGCGAGCATCTTTTAAGCGCTCTTTTTCGATGTAATTTTTGGCGGCGCTAGAATAATATTCGCTGTAGTATTTTTGATAATAATTCTGCCAGGCGGAGTGATATCTTTTCCAAGATTCGGAATTAATAGAGGTATTAATCTTCTCTTCCTTCATGGTAGCAGCGTTGTCAGTGTGGTCGGTAAAAGATTTTTTGGCAGCATTAGCATAGGCCGCGAGGACCTTTTTTCTGGCAATTGAAGCCGTTGCCTGGCGCTGCAAGTCAGTACTGTATTGGTACTGCCCACCGTTCTTGGAATCCATACAAAAAGTATAACATAATTCGCCTATTTATGATAAAATAAAAGATATGGGCGAATGGCGGAATTGGTAGACGCGCTAGACTCAAAATCTGGTTCCAGCAATGGAGTGAGGGTTCGATTCCCTCTTCGCCCACCAAAATAGTGGGTAAAAGGAGGTGCATGAAAAAAATAATATTAGCTTTTGGCTTTTTATTAACACTCTTGCCTGTTAGCGCATCGGCCTGCGTAAACGGCCCAGAAGGCACTGACAGCAACTGCGAAGAGACCGAAGTAGTTGAGACGGAGCAACCGCGCTTTGTTGCCGGTACGGATTTGAATACCGATGGCAAACGCCAGAGCAGCTCCTTTTTTGCTGCCACCAACATTGATGATAATTCCCTGATCACCGGTCCAGCATTTATGGCTGGTAATCAGCTGAGATTAAATGGCAAATACGAGTACGGGTTCCACGCTGGTAACGGCGTCACGATTAACGGTACTTATGATAAGGATTTGTTCGCTGCCGGCAACGTCGTGACGGTGAGCGAAGAAGCTAAGGTCGGCCGCGACGTGTTTATTGCTGGTAATGTAGTGACGATTCGCACGAATATTTCGGGTGATTTGTTTGTGGCTGCCAACAAATTAGTACTCGATAATGTAGAAATCACTGGCGACGTGAACGTGATCGTGAACATAATCGAGTATAAGGGCGAGGTTAAAATCGGTAAGACTTTGACTCGTAATAGCAACGCCAAAATTACCGGCGAGGCAGCTAGCCTTGGCAAAGAAGAAACTTATGTAATTAACGACCTTTCCAATAATTCAATGATGGCGCTTGTTGCGACTTTGTTTGGCATTGCTAGCAAGCTCGTCGTAATGATTATCTTTATGTTGATCGGTAAGAATTTCTTTAAGGCTTTGGTTGATTTGATCGGTAGCGCAACCAGTAACGATATGACTAAGATTGTTTTGATCGGTCTCGGTTTGTTTATTGCAGTGCCGTTGGCTGCAGTTGCCCTGCTTTTCACTGTGATTGGTTTGCCAGCCGCTTTGATTGCGCTGGGCGGATATGCGATTTTAATGTATCTCGGCTCAATTGTGACAGCAGTTTATCTTAATGAAAGATTTTTCAAAATCAAAAACGGCATGATTGGCGCACTGATCGGCATTGTACTTCTGGGCGTGCTCAGCACGGCTCCGTATCTTGGCTCGCTAGTTAGCTTGATTGCCTCCGTGTTTGGTTTCGGTTTAATGGTGAGAGTTTTGTTCTGGAAGAATTAATATGAAAATAGCGCTTTTTACTGACTCGTATCTGAACGTGTCGGGCGGGATTGTCACTTCGATTGGCGCGCAAAAAAAGGCGCTGGAAGCGCTTGGGCATACGGTTTATCTCTTCTCTTCTGGTTATCCGAGGTCCAGGTCAACTAAGTTTAGGTTAAAACAGCAAAACATTTTTATCGTGCCGAGTTGTAAGGTATTGTTTCGCGGGGTTGCGCCGGTGGCGCGTCGTCCGCGCAAGGTCGAAAAATGGGTTTTGAAGCATTGCCCAGAAATCAAAGATTTTGATGTTTTCCATAGTCATTACGAAGCCGGTTGTTCGATTGCTGGCATTCGCTTGGGCCGCGCGCTGGGCATTCCGGTAGTACAGACGATGCATGGGCGCGAGGATATGGGTTTGACGAGCCTAATTCCGTTTAGCCTGCGTACTTTTGTAGGCGCGTCCTTGAACTGTTTTCACGCGATGTATTTGCCACATACGGTTAAAATCAAAAAGGATGATTACTTAGCTACGACTAAGGCTAAGGCTAAAATGTGGACTTTGATGGTGAACCACGCCAACCAGGCAGACTACGTTTTGACGCCGTCTAAACATTTTAAAACCAAGCTTGAACACTATGGCGTAAAGCACAAAATCGAGGTCGTTTCGAATGGTATCGAGGACGATTTAATCCCGAGTAAAGTGACTCCGCGCACGCTGAAAGACGGCGAACCTTTGAAGATTGTTTGGCATAGTCGCCTGTCGCCAGAAAAGCGTAGTATGAAGTTTTTGGAGGCTTTAAAGAGTGTAGATTTTCCATACGAAATGTATGCGTTTGGTAATGGCAGCGAACTTTTGCTGGCTAAAAATTATGCCAAAATCAATCGGTTGAAAGTGCATTTCGAGGGCAATAGTCGCCGCGAGACAATTTATGAGCGCATGAAAGATAGCCACCTGGGTGTGCTGGTTTCTTATAATTACGACAACCAACCAATGACGATGCTTGAGGACGAAACTGCTGGCTTGCCGATTTTGATTTGCGATCCAGACATGCTTGAGGTTACGGCTAAAGATGGTGTTTTTCTTACGGCCGGTCCAGAGCCAGAAGATATTGCTAAGATGCTAAAACATATTTATGAGCACAAGAGTTTGATTGAGCAAAAAAGCCGCGCGATGATTGCGGAGCGCGACAACGCCAGGCAGTCTAGCCAGATCGAAAAACTAGTTAATGTTTATCAAAAGGTGGCGAAAAAATGAAATATTTGGCAGATATTTTAACCTTCTCAAGACTCGCCTTGGCTGTATTTTTGATTGTGTGGGGCGTTGTGGGCGGCAACGTAGATGTGTTTATCGTGATGTTTGCGTTGGCCGAGCTAACCGATTCGTTTGATGGTTATTGTTCGCGCAAATGGCCGTTTAAAAACCCGCCAGCCTATCGCAAATATGCCGTAGCGTTTGATATTGCGGCCGATATGTTATTGTGGTTCGCAGCGATATTGTTCTTTGCTTTGCGCATTAATTTGGTGGCAGGACTCATCGTAATGTTTGGTGTGGCGGCAGTGGCCGGACTCATCGAAATTATTGTTTATCGTCGTTTCTTTGGTCATCCGGATAATTTCGCTAAAGGTTCGCTTTGCGATCGTAATTTCCCGCTGGCTAAGAAGATTATCATGGCTAGGCGTTGGCTATATCTCGCCACGATTGCGTTGGTGATTTGCTGGGCTTTGTGGGTGACGAGCTGGCCTTTGATTGTAAAATGCGTGCTATACGGCGTGGCTGTGGCGGTGGCGGTGTTCTTGTGGTGCTTCCTTGCGACGCGTCGCAAAAATATTTCGCGCGATGCGATCGAAATTGAAAAGAAACTCAGCTCAAAATAGTGCCGCAACGGTGGCTTTTTCAAAATTGTTTGGGTTATACAAATTAAAGGCGGCGATTTTGGCAGCAGCATCGCCCATCAAAAGTGTGATTGGCGAGTAAGCGGTCTTTTCGATTGGTACGGCTGAGACGTTGCCGTTTTTTGCTATCAAGATTTGGCCGGCATGGAAAGTAATAATCGAAACCGGGTAGCTGAGCGTAAATTTATGCAAAGTTTCGGCAATTTGCACAAGTGGTTGGGAAAGTAAAATTACTTTTGGATAATAGACGGATTGCAAAAGTTTCTTTAAGCTTGCGATCGAAGTGAAAAAGCATAAATTTTCGTTCATGAGTATGCGCTCTGGGTTGGTGCTAGAAACGAGGTCTGTGGTGTCGCGCGTAAGGAGGGTTGGCTTCTCTGTTATTTCGCAGATTTTAGTAATGGCGCGAGCCGTAATATTATTCTTTGAAAAATCACCAGTAAAAAGATTGAAGTCAAAAGTACGAATAGTCTCATTAAGAGTATCTGATTCGGCAAAAGATCCGGTATCCGTGGCGGGCAAAAAAATGAGGTTATCAAGTGGTGGCAAAGTATTCTTTAATCTTTCCGGCAAAGCGACTTTTAGATTTTCGATTGGGAAGTTTTTTTCGAGCGTTTCGGCAGTTTTAATGACGTTCTGAAAACTCTGCGCGTTGCCGCCGAGCACCAGGAGGCTGCCCCTTTTTTGGTCTGGAATATTCCAAGCCAGTTCGGTGAACGGGTTGGTTTCGTATTTATGAAAGTAATCCATTAAAACTCCATTTCGATTGAGATTGGGCAGTGATCGGAGCCGGTGACGTCCTCGTGGATGTCGGCAGACTTGAGATTTTCCTTGAGTTTTGGCGAAATGAAGAAATAATCGATGCGCCAGCCGATATTCCTAGCTCTAGCATTGGCGCGGAAGGTCCACCAAGTGTAGCGACCGGTCTCGCCCGGATGGAGCTCGCGAAAAGCATCAATAAAACCAGCGTTGATAATATTGTCGATCCCCTTTCTTTCTTCTTTGGTGTAGCCGGCGTTTTCTTCGTTGTCCTTCGGGCGAGCTAAATCGATTTCGGTGTGGGCGGCATTAAAATCGCCACAGAAAATTACAGGCTTGGTTTTTTCTAGACCCTGAACGAATTTTAAGAAAGCTGGGTCCCAAAGATTTTCGCGCAGTTTAAGTCGCGTGAGTTCGTGTTTGCTGTTTGGGGTGTAAACGTTGACGAGATAGAAATTTGGAAATTCGGCGGTGATGACGCGGCCTTCGGTGAGGGCGCTGCCGTGTTGGTCGTCTTCCCAGTTGTAATCAATATTGATATGGTCGTCGAAGCCGTAAAAAACACTGAGGGGTTTTTCTTTTGTAAAAATAGCGGTACCAGAATAGCCTGGGCGCTCGGCAGAGTTCCAGAGCTCTTCGTATTCTTTGAAGTCGACTTCGGCCTGGCCTTTTTTAGCTTTGGTTTCTTGGACGCAAATAATGTCTGGGTTTTTTTCTTTGATAAATTTCTGCAAGGCGCCTTTGTTTAAGGCGGCGCGGAGGCCATTAACATTCCAAGAACAAATTAGCATTAGTAGCGTCCCCTTTCGATGTCGCGCTTTTTGATGGTTTCGCGTTTGTCGTATTTCTTCTTACCCTTACCGGTGGCGATAACGAGTTTAATATAACGAGTTTCGGAGTGTAATTTGACTGGCACAATAGCAAAGCCGTCGGCGCGAGCTTTAGCGAGGCTCATTAGCTGGCGCTTGGTGGCGAGTAATTTGATGTTTTCGGTATTTTCAGCGCCTAGAGTAAGGTTGTTTAGCCAGAGTTCACCGTTTCGAATAGTGATAAAAGAACCCTTGAGCTGTACGTGGCGGTCACGAATTTTGCGAACCATCGGGCCGGTTAAACACATGCCAACAGAAAGCTCCTCGCCGAGTTGATAATCATAATGCGCGCGGCGATTTACGACGACTGCCGGATTGGTTTTGGCCTTTTTCATAAGCCAATTATAGCATATTAAGAGATTTTAACGTTGTCCGCCCCGACGAGGTCGCGAAGTTTGGCGAGAAAGTCGTCGTTTGCATCAACCCTGAATGGCATGCGAAGAGGCTTCTTTTCTTCCCCGTCCTTTAAGACCAGGATGATTTCCTGACAGCCAAGATTAAGGTCGGAAAGGCGACGAATGCTAGTGAGGAGATCGGTGTCGTCTGGGTTTTCAATTAAGACAAAGAGGCGTTCTTTGCGCGGATCTTTTGGCGGCTCAACGATGCGGGTTGGTTCTTCTGGGGCTTCGTATTTGACGCGCTCGGCTGAAGATTTAAAACTACGCTTTTTTGGTGCGGCAATTGGCGCAGCGAGTTTTTCGCCAGTGGCTTTGTAGCTTTCGAGAAGTTCATCCGAAATTAGTTCGACGGTTTCAGCAAGAACTTTGACTTCGGAAGTTGGGCGGCCATCTTTGTCAGTAGCATTAACGCGGCCAGAAATGCGGACCACGTTATCAACGACGAGTTTGGCGCCGCAGGATTCAAAGACCGATGGGAAAACGACAGCTTCGGTTTCGCCGGTTTTATTTTCAATTTTAACGAAGGCCATCTTGGTGTTGGATTTGGTAAGAATAGTACGGACGTTGGTAATAATGCCGCCGATGGTGATGGTTTTGTCGTTGTTTTCGGCTGAAACGTAAGAGAGTGGATGAGTTTGCTCTTCGAAATACAAATCGTATTTATCAAGCGGATGAGCGGAGAGATAAAGACCCATTAAGTCACGTTCCCAAAGGAGCTGCTCTTTGTCGGAATACTGAGTTGGAGCCGGTTTGATTTCTGGTTCTGGAATAGCGCCAGCGTCGCCCATGGCGCCAAACAAATCAGTTTGACCGGAGCCGACGTCTTTTTGGACTTTGGCGCCGTAAGCCTGGATGCTTTCAAGATTAAATAATAAATCAGAGCGTGAATAGCCAAAGCGATCGAAGGCGCCGGTTTTGATGGCGGCTTCCCAAGATTTCTTGTTGAACTTGGTAGAATCTACGCGCTTAGCAAAATCAAAGATGGATTTAAATGGACCGTTTTTGTCACGTTCTGGGATAACAATATCTTCAATAAGCGATTTGCCCATGTTTTTGACGCCAGAAAGACCAAAGCGGATGGTTTTCTTGCCACCTACGATACCAAAGTCGCCGTAGGATTCGTTAATATCTGGGCCGAGAACTTTGAGACCGATACGTTTGCTTTCGGCAATTTCGATGGCAAGGCGGTCGGTCCAACGCATGTCGGCAGTCATGAGGGCAGCCATGAAGGCGTCTGGATAATGAGCTTTGAGGTAGGCGGTCCAATAAGCTACGAGGGCGTAACATGCGGCGTGGGACTTGTTGAAACAATAGTTAGCAAAGTCGAGGAGCTGGCTCCAGAAGGTTTCGGCAATTTCTTCGGTGGCACCACCAATTTTAACGGCGCCTTCAATAAACTGCGGTTTAACCTTTTTCATAAGGTCGATTTTCTTTTTACCTACAGCCTTACGCAAAGTATCTGCCTGACCGCCAGTAAAGCCACACCATTCCTTGGAGATCTGCATGAACTGTTCTTGGTAGATCATAATACCATAGGTACTCTTGAGTGAATTTTCGAGGCCTGGATGGAGATAAGTGATTGGTTCTTCCCCGTGCTTGCGACGAATGAACGAATCAATAAACTGCATTGGGCCTGGACGATAAAGCGCCACCATAGCGATGATATCTTCAAAGGACGAGGCCTTGAGATTTTTGAGATAGCGTTTCATACCGGCAGATTCAAGCTGGAAGACACCGGTGGTGTCCGCGCGCTGGAGCAACTTATAGGTTTCTTCGTCGTCTAGTGGTACTGAATACATATCGATGTCGTTGTGATAGACTTTGCGAATCATGCGGAGCGCATTATTAATTACGGAAAGGTTAGATAAGCCAAGGAAGTCCATCTTGAGAAGGCCGAGTTCCTCGACGGTGCCCATTGGAAATTGGGCGGCGATCGGACCTTTGGCAGAAACTTCGAGCGGGAGGAACTTAACTAAATCATCTGGCGCAATCACGACACCACAAGCGTGCACGCCGTGATTTCTGATGGTGCCTTCAAGACGTGAAGCGAAGTCGATAACTTCTTTAGAAATTGGATTGGATTCGTATTCGGATTTGAGTTCCGGGACTTCTTTAATGGCGTCGGCAAGATGGACGTGGTGACCCATTACTGGATCTGGTACCATTTTAGCTAAGCGGTCGGCTTCGGCATATGGCGCTTCGAGCACACGGGCAACGTCTCGCACGGCGTTTTTGGCCATCATTTTACCAAAGGTGGCAATGTTTGAGACGCGAGCTTCACCATATTTGCCAGTACAATATTCAATCACCTCATCGCGGCGAGTATCCTGGATATCGGTATCGATATCTGGCATGGAGATACGGTCTGGGTTTAGAAAACGCTCGAAGAGCAGATCGTACTTAAGTGGGTCAAGCTCGGTGATGCGGAGGGCGTAAGCTAGCAAAGAGCCGGCGGCAGAGCCACGACCTGGCCCATAGACGATTCCCTGGTTCTTGCCCCACATAATAAAGTCCTGGACGATAAGGAAGTAGCCATTGTAACCCATTTTATCGACCACAGAGAGTTCGTAATCGATGCGTGGGAGAATTTTGGTGGTCTCGTCGCGATCTTTGTCGGTGGCCTCAAGCAATTTGCGACAAGCTGGAATGTCGAGCTTTTCGGCTTCCTCTTTGGTTTTACCACAATAGCGGAAAACGAGACCACGGAAGACGAGTTTGTCGAGATAGGATTTTTCATCTTCGCCTTTTGGTACTGGGAATTTTGGGATCAAAATGCGGCCGAGTTGCAAGTCTACATTACAGCGATCCGCGATGCGCTTACTGTTTAAAACAGCTTCTGGACAAGTATCTTGCCAATGCTCGATAATTTCGTCGGCGGAGATAACATGAAGGTCGAAGTCCTTCAAGGTCATACGGTTTTGATCGGAAAGATTAGCGGCGGTACCGACACAAAGCAAAACTTCGTGAGCGTCCTGGTCTTCATGCTTTAAATAGTGGGCATCACAAGTAACAACGAGCGGAAGTTTCAGCTCCTCGGCGTGGGCCATGAGCCAGTCGTTGACCTTCTTTTGTTCGGCAGAATGGGTGGAAGATTTTGGATGGCCGTGATCTTGCATCTCGAGATAAAAACGATCTTTGAAGACGTTGCGATACCAGTCGATTAACTCAAGAGCACGTTTGTCGTCGTCGGCACGGATGGCTTCGGAAATCTCAGAGCCCATACAACCAGAAAGACATATGATACCTTCATTATATTTCTCGAGCTCTTCGTGGTCGGTGCGCGGTTTGTAGTATTTGCCGTAGATTTCGGAGTTGGACATGATGCGGCAAAGGTTTTCAAAGCCCTTGTTGTTCATGGCGAGTAAAGTAATGTGAAAGCGTTGCTTGTCGTGGGCTGGATCTTTGTCGGTCATTTTGCGAGCAGCAACGTAGGACTCGAGGCCGAGAATCGGTTTGATTCCGGCATCATTGCAGCATTTATATAATTCAACGAGACCACTCATGGTACCGTGGTCAGTAACGGCAACGGCTTCCATTCCCTGCTCTTTAACATAATCGACGAGCTCCGGGATTTTAGTCAAACCATCAAGAAGAGAGTAATGGGTGTGATTGTGTAGATGCACAAAATCACTCGGCTTTAGCTTTACTCCTTTAGACATATATATATTATAACAAAAAGGGTCTAAAGTTTTAAAGCGCAAAATGTTTAGGATTAACTAATTCCTCAAACTATTTTCGCTAGATTTACTTATATGACCCTCTTTGCTTTGTTTGTTTTGGAGCCGTATAACCTACACTCTAATTTAAAATTAACATAAGCAATTTCGGCTGTCAAGCATAAAAAAATAAAAAAAGCACCTTTCAAAACTCGAAAAGTGCTTTTAGAATAGACTATTT
>JAUMXN010000015.1 GCA_030529095.1 Candidatus Saccharimonadota bacterium | reverse complement strand
CCTGGGCGTTGACGTCTTGAGAAAGCATGCGCTGATGGTGAACCATCTCGCCTTTTTTGGTCGTAACGGAAAGATTAACTTTGCGCTGTTCGGCTTCGGTTTTTGGTTTCGGGGCTTTTTCGGCCTTTTTCGCAGCTTTTTTGGTAGCCTTTTTTGGCTTGGCCACTAGATTAGCATCTTTGCCGCCCGGGGCGAAATTCGAGTTGAAGTTGCGTTTCTGGGCTTCCTCAAACTGCTTCTTAATATCTGGGAGACGCTCCTCTCTCATTTTCAAGAGACGAGCACGGCGCTCCTCTTCCTTTATGTTCATAGGTTTCCTTTTTAATTTCAAGTAAAAATTAGTACCTTTATTATAGCGCACTTATGGTATTTTTGCAATAAAAAATGAGAGCGAGCTCTCAATCTTTTTTCATCTTGGCTGGGGCAAATTAAGCAGGCATTAACAATCTATAAGGAAGACATTCGACAAAGACTAAGCGAATTCTACCCCGAAGGTTAGTTGACCCAAAATGCTATAATAGTAACTAGAAATATCGAAATTATATCTTTTAAAAGGAGGCCTCTATGGCATTACAACTAACCGACGAATGGGACAAAGTATTCCTAAAAAGCGACAAAGTAAACCACAGAAAGGTTTCTTTTAAAAATCATTTCGGGATAGAATTGGCGGCAGACCTATATGAACCAAAAGAAAAGAGCGGTAAGTTGCCGGCTATTGCTATTTCTGGGCCGTACGGTGCCGTCAAGGAGCAATCTTCTGGCCTTTACGCTCAAACTTTAGCAGAGCGCGGTTTCCTAACACTCGCTTTTGATCCATCGTTTACCGGTGAATCTGGTGGCGAAACTCGTTACATGACCTCCCCAGATTTAAATGTAGAAGATTTTCAGGCCGCAGTAGATTATTTATCTAATCTAGAGGAAGTAGATCCAGACAAAATTGCAATTCTTGGTATCTGCGGTTGGGGCGGCATGGCACTTCAAACTGCCTGCCTCGAAACACGAATTAAGGCCATCATAGCAAGCACCATGTATGATATGACACGCGTAGCCGGAAATGGTTACTTTGATGCCGACGACAACAAAGAAGCACGTAAAAACGCACGAATCGCAATCAACAACCAGCGCACTGAAGACTATAAAAACGGCGCATATAAGCTTGCCGGTGGAGTCGTAGATCCCGTTCCGGAAGACGCTCCACAGTTCCTAAAAGATTATCACGCATATTACAAAACGCCACGCGGCTACCATAAGAGAAGCCTTAACTCTAACGGCGGTTGGGCAATTCAGACCAATGGCGCACTCGCCAATACGCGCATTTTGACCTATGCAAACGAAATTGATATGCCAGTCTTAATTATCCATGGCGAAAAAGCCCATTCTCGCTACAATAGCGAAACTTCATTTGATAGAATCACCGGCGAAACAAAAACCAAGGACATAACGCCCGAACCATATACTGGCGTTTACCCGGTAGGAAGCACCAAGATTGGCAATAAAGAGCTTTGCATTGTTGAGGGTGCGTCACATGTTGATCTTTACGACAATCTCGACAAAATCCCGTTCGATAAAATCGAGAATTTCCTTAAAGAAAATTTGGGAGTCTAAATGAATAAGAAGTTAGTAATTTCTGTCCCGATTTTAATCACAATAATAATTTCAGTCATAATCACGACAATCATAATGAGAAAACCAGAGGAACCATCTAGCCCAAATTCATCGCCGGAAACAAATCAAACAAGTAATAGCGAGGAGAAAAGCGTGGATAAAATCTACATTAGCGTAAATAACAAGAAATTCGAAGTTGCTTTAGCGGATAACTCAGCGACTAAAGCTCTCGTAGAAAAGCTAAGCACCGGCGATATAACCATAGAAGCTGAAGATTATGACAACTTTGAGAAAGTTGGAAGCCTTGGCTTTTCTCTCCCGACTAGCGACGAACGTATCACGACGAAGCCTGGAGATCTAATGCTTTATAATGGTAGTAATATTACGCTATTCTATGGCGAGAATACTTGGAGCTATACAAAACTTGGACACATCAATGCAAGTCAGTCTGAGCTGAAGTCTATTCTCGGTGACGGGAATGTGATATTAGTATTATCACTCTAGAATCATTTTAAAAAAATAAGAGCCCCCTCTAGGGCTTTTATTATGCTTATGCTTGGCTGGACCGGCAGGATTCGAACCTGCGAATGCTGGGACCAAAACCCAGTGCCTTACCGCTTGGCGACGGTCCAATACTTGTTTATTCTACCACAAAATTAGGAAAACGTAAACTGGGCCCGTAGGCCCAGTTTTGATTATTTGTTTTCGGTTTCTGGTTTTAGAGTTCGCTTCAAAAGCTGGCCGCTCTCGGATAGATAATCCATTAGATTGTCGCCGACGGTATATTCTGGCTTTAACAAAGCCGAGCCTTCGTCTTTGTTTGAGAACGACCAGTTAATCCAACTAATCTTGCGGTCGGCGAGATAGTCCGTCCAGCGCTTGAACGCATCTTCATAAACTTCGCCGTCACCAGTAGCGTCGGTTGTGCCGCATTCTGAAACAAACACGGCAAAGCCCTGATCGCGGAAGTTATCGATTTTATCCCTCAAAGTGATGTTATCTGAGCCGGCGTAGAAGTGGATGGCGTAAGCGATGTTTTCAAAGGCAAGTGGGGAGTTTGCCACGTTGACCATTTCTCTGCTCCAGCGTGGAGTGCCGACAATGACGAGAGATTTTGGCGAGTTGTCGCGAATCGTGCTAATGATGTCCTCGGCGTAGCCTTTGACGTCGCGTTCCCATTCGGCATCACCGTTTGGCTCGTTGCAGATTTCGTAAATCACGTTTGGCGTATCTTTGTATTTAGCCGAAAGTTCACTAAAGAAGCCCCGAGCTTCCTCTTGGTAGATGGTCGGCTTGTTGTCGTTTAGGATATGCCAGTCCACCACAACATACATATCGAGCCCCACGCAAATATCTATGAGTTCGTAAACTTTTTCTTTTAGATTGTTGTTGCCGACATAGCCGTTGTCGTCTGGGTTAGTGTACATGGCGATTCTAAAAATATTGATGCCCATGTCTTTTTTGAGGGTTTCGATGTTTTCTTTGGTGTAGAGTTCACTAAACCATTGAATACCGTGCGTACTAATGCCGGTAAATTGAACTTCTTCCCCTCGACGGTTGACGATTTTGTTGCCGTCTACCCTGAGCCAGTCGTTATATGAAACGCTTTTGAAATCCGTATTACTCACTTTAATCAAATCCTTTGTAGCCCCATAGATGGCTAAACCAGCTACGATTGCTGCTAATATCCATTTAAATTTTTTCATTTTTCCCTCCTTAAAATTCCTAGGTAGGATTTAATGCCATACTTTTTGAATTGATTTGGAACGAAATCTTTGTTGACGCGGCTTTTTCTAAGGTCAAAGATTAGCGCCGCGATTAGGTAGAACGTATTGAAGATGAGCCAGATCAACGGGATGATGTAAAGCTCGAGACCGAGAATTCCGGATTTATAAGCGGCCAGCACGATACCCAAGATGCTGAGTGCGAGCAAAACCGCGTGGCTTGCGAGTAGTTTGTTGTCTGTCTTGGTTCTTTTGACTTTTTTGCCTTTTGGCGTAACTTCAAATTTGGTGCTGCCAAATCCAAGAGTTTCTTTGATGATTGGGCCGATCATAAGTGGAGCCTGAATCAATTCATAAATCTTGCTCCAAGTAGATGATTTGTGGCCATTTTCGAGTAAATCAATTACGAAGCGCTTAATGAAGTACTGCGTAAAGAAGATTGGCACGAAGACTGTAAGGTCGCCTTTGATTGCGATGATACCGAAGTAGGCGAAGAGGAGCGGGAGCAACAAATAGAGCATTCTTTTGGTGCTGAATTGCCAGTAGTTAATAGACACGAAGTAGTCTAGTTTTTGACGGAAGGTCAGGCCGCGGTTTCTAAATACACCGTATTTTTTAATCGTTTGAATACAGCCTCGGCCCCAGCGTGAGCGTTGCCTAAGGAAGCCGGCGGCATCGTCGATGGCTTCGCCATGGGCTAGAACTTCGTTCGTGGCAATTCCCTGGTAGCCAACAGCCTCAATCAACATGCCTGTAGCGACGTCTTCGGCGATGGTCATTTCGGCAAAATTGCCAGCATCTTTTAGGGCTTTGCGGTCGATTACGCAGTTGGTGCCACACAGGATTACTGAGTTAACGTTGTTGCGGGCGAGTTGAATGTGGTGGTAGAAATAATCTTGCTCGAATGGCATTTTGCTACTGAGGCGAGATTGGAAAATGTCTGGGTTATTAAAGCTCTGCGGGGTCTGCACGAAACCGATATTGTCGTATTTAATGAAGAACGGCACGGTGTGCATGAGAAAATCCGTAGTTGGCTGCATATCCGCGTCGAAAATCGCAACATATGGCGAGCTGGTACGGGATAAGGCGTAGTTGTAGTTGCCGGCTTTGGCACCCTTGTGAATTTTGCGGGCGAGATATTTAACCTTATATTTGTGAGCGAGGTTTGCAACTTCTTTGCGGTCCCCATCATCACAAAGATAGATGTGGACTTTTTTCGGCTCTGGATATTCCATCGCGACACAGGCCTTGACGGTGCCTTCGAGCAACTCCGTACTTTCGTTAATTGTGGCAATAAATACGTCGATCTCTGGCCAATTTTCGGTTTTGACCTTTGGCACTTTTGGCGATTCTTTGCTCATACAGAGAGTGTTTAGGAAGAAAACAAAAAATTCAATCGCTTCGATGGTTTCGGCCGCAATCACGATAAGACCGAAAGTGATATCAAAAAAGCCAAGCTCAAACGGCAGGGTGAAACAAAAACGGTAGACGATGTAGGCTAAAGTTGTAATTAATGCCAAAGAATAAATGGCAATCTTAACAGGGTTCTCGCGCTTCTTGGCGGCATATTTCATAACGTATTACTCCACTATAATACGCTCTATTATACACCATAATTAAAGATTTAAATACCGGTGAGTGGCGAAATGTCGGCGCCGAGGTGACGAAGCCTGTCTGGGAAGTCTTGGTAGCCACGTTGAATCGAATAAACATTGCGCAAAATTGAAGTGCCTGGGGCGGCGAGCATACCGATCAAAACCACGACGGATGGGCGCAAGGCTTGCGGAGCGACGAGCTCGGCTGGGCGCCAGTTGGTTGGGCCTTCTACGAAGACGCGGTGAGCATCAAGTAATTCGACTTTGGCGTTGAGGTTCGAAAGTTCGGTTGTATAGACGGCGCGGTTTTCGAATACCCAGTCGTGGATCAACGTGCGGCCTTCGGCCACAGCGGCAATTACCGAGAAAAATGGCAGATTATCGATGTTGAGACCCGGGAATGGCATCGGATGAATTTTATCAATCGGCGCGACAAGATTGGCTTTTTTGATATAAAGATCGACCAGACGGGTGCGGCCGTTGGCGGCTAGGTACTCTGGCGAACGCTCGATTTTGGCGTGCATGGTTTTAAGAATTTCGAGCTCGATTTCGAGGAATTCAATTGGCGCGCGGAGCACGGTGATCTCGGAATGAGTGGCAAGAGCGGCAGCAATAAACGACATGGCTTCGATTGGGTCTTCGGACGGATAGTATTCAACATCGGTATCGATGCGGCGACAACCACGAATCACGAGGGTAGTGGTGCCAATGCCGGAGATTTTAACACCGAGTTTTTCGAGGAAGAAACAGACATCTTGCACCATGTAGTTGGACGAAGCGCCCACGATGGTAGTTTTGCCCGGATAGAGCGCGGCGGCCATCAAGACATTTTCGGTGACAGTGTCACCACGTTCGGTCAGGACGATGTATTTATCTTCGCAGCTTTTTAGTTTTTTCTGATTGATAGATACGTTGTAAAAACCACTATTTTTAGTGGCATCAACTTCGAGGCCAAAAGATTCCAAAGCCTGAAGGTGCGGCTCTACGGTACGTACGCCAAGCGAACAACCACCGGCATATGGGATGCTAAAGTTCTTATAGCGGTGCATCAGAGGCCCGAGGAACATGATAATTGAGCGGGTACGGCGGGCAGCTTCGACGTCCATTTCATCGAGTTTCAATTCGCGCGGTGATATAATCTCTAGGTCGCGGCGTCGATTGCGCCAGCTACATTTGATGCCGATAGACTCCAAAACTTCAATAATTCGGTAGACCTCTTCGATGCGTGCGATGCGATGAATCACGGTACGACCGCGGTTCAAAAGTGCAGCACAAAGCAAACCAACGGCAGCGTTTTTGGACGTATTGATCGTGATTTCGCCAGACAATTCTTTACCGCCACGAATGCGGAAACTCTGCGAAACTGAGTCATTAATAGAGAGAATTTGCGTACCGAGAGCATTCGATAGTTTTTTGATCATTTCGAGAGAAACGTTTTGGCCACCCTTTTCGATGCGATGAATAGCAGACTGTGACGAACCAACGGCCTCGGCGAGGTCGCCCTGGGTCCAGCCCTTCTGAAGACGCATTTGTTCAATGGTCTCGCCAATAACTTCTTGATAATTTTTGGCTTTTTTCATACGAGTAATTATATCATGAGACGAATAAAATGTAAACGGTTTTTGTGGGCAAAAATTATTTAGAGATGGCGTCTAGGCCTGGCAAATCTTGGCCTAGCAAGAACTCTAGCGCAGCGCCGCCGCCGGTAGAAATTAGCGAATAATTAAGGCCGGCGTGTCCCTTTAAAAGTTCCATTACAAAACCAGTGGTGTCACCGCCACAAATTACGGAGTTGATCCCCTTTGTTTCGCCGAGGATTTCGGCAACTACGGTAGAGGCAGTGGCGTAGGCTGGGTCTTCGGCTTTACCAAGCAAGCCGTTCCAAACTACGGTTTTAGCATCTTTCAAGACCTCGGCAATTTTAACCGTAGCAAGTGGGCCAATATCTAGTTTTTCGCCGGCGAGATTTTCGTCAAAATCTTCGGCGACGTAGATTTTGTCGCTTTTGGCTTCGTAGCCATCAGCGGCGATTTTGCCACCCACGATAATCTTGTCGGCAGAGGTAAGGAATTTATCGATTAACGGTTGTTTATCTTCGACTTTAGAGCCACCGATAACCACAACAAATGGATGCTCTGGATCCTCGGTGACTTGAGATAATTTTTCGACTTCGTTTTCGATCAGAAGCCCAGCGTAAACTGGCAAGAATTTGGCAACCGCATCGGTTGAAGCGTGTGCGCGGTGAATTACTGCGAAACCATCTTGCACGTAAAAATCTGGCGCAACTTGGTCGATAATATTTTTGATGAATTCTTCCGAATTTTGTTCTTCGCCAGCGTCAAAACGTAAATTTTCGAGCAAGACCACACGTTCTTGGTTTACTAGCGGTGACTTTGGTAAAGGCGCAAAACCGACTTTTTCCTTGATTAGTTGGCCGAGGCGTTCAGCGACTGGATGAAGCGAAAGTTTCTCGTCTTCCCCTTCTGGGCGACCAAGATGCGAAATAATGACGATTTTTTTGGCGCCATTATCGAGCAAATATTGCAGCGTCGGCAAACTCGTGACGATGCGCAAATCGCTGGTAATTTTTTGTTCTTCATCCAGTGGCACGTTGTAATCCGCGCGCATGAGAATTACTTTGTTTTTGACATCAATATCACGAATGGTTTTAAGACGCATGGGGCCTCCTTAAATATAGCGAACTCTAATTGTATCGGTCCCACCAATTTTATCTTTGCCACCGGAAACGATGACGGCGGTTAGATCTTTTTTGCCAGTTGTAAGCTGCAAGTAACCAGAATCTTTCAATTCCTCAGCGAGGTCTTGTCCGTAGTTTTCAGAATATGGGCGGACGAAGGCTGAGTTAGCGTAGATCAAAGCCATTTGGTTGGCGACGCGATGGTCGCTAGTAACGGTAATGATTGGCACGTTTGGACGCTGGGCAGCGATTGAAATTGGCGTTGCGCCAGAGGCGGTTTGGCAAATAATGACATCGGCCTCGATATTCTCGGCGAGACGAGCAGCAGCATCGGAGATTGCATCGTAACTGTGGTATTTACCAACTGGTTCGTGTGAAATCGTGGTGATGCGAGAGTGATTTTGAGTGTAAAGAATCACTTTTTTCATAGCTTTGACGGTTTCGAGTGGATATTCGCCGTTGGCGGTTTCATCCGAAAGCATTACAGCGTCGGCACCTTGGATTACGGCATTAGCTACGTCGGAAACTTCGGCGCGGGTTGGCTCTGGGCTATCCACCATGGAGCTCATCATTTGGGTTGCTACGATACAAATCTTGGAATAGGCGCGGCACATAGCAATGAGTTTGCGCTGAACAATTGGCACGACTTCGGCACCAGCTTCGACGGCCATGTCCCCACGAGCAATCATGATACCATCAGCGGCCTTAACGATTTCTTCGAGTGCCTCATCGGTTTCGATAGCGCGTTTAGTCTCGATTTTAGCGATAATTTTAGCCGTTGAACCATGCGCAAGAAGAAGTTGGCGCAAGTTTTCAATGTCATGGGCGGATTGGACAAAAGATAGAGCAACGTAGTCGTAGTCGCATTTGGCACCGTATTCGATGTCTGCGAAATCTTTTTCGGTGAGAATATCACCGTCAAAGTTGGTTTCTGGAAGGTTGAGGCCTTTTCTAGACATAATGAAACCGTCATTTTCGACTGCGACCTTAATAGCGGTATCGGAGACAATTTCAACTACGTGAGTGCGGATACGGCCATCAAAGAGGAAGATTGGTTCACCGATTTGAACTTTTTTGGCCAGGTTGTATTGAACTGGGACATTCAAGGAACCATCGTGTTCTTCGATAGCGTAGTCGAGGGTAAGCTCGTCACCAGCTGAAAGATTTAGGTGGTTGTCTTTTAGAATACCAAGACGGATTTTTGGACCTTGCAAATCTTGCAAAATTGCCACGGAGCGACCCTTTTTCTCGGCAGCTTCACGAATCCATTTAATTTGCTGATCGCGTTCTTCGTTAGAACCGTGCGAACAGTTAAGGCGGCAACCGTTGGCGCCTGCCATGATAATTTCTTCAATTTTTTCTTTTGAGTTGGTCGACGGTCCAATCGTCGCCAAAATTTTAGTACGTTTAAATAGTTTGCTCATATGGACTTATTATACCAGTTTTTTCGATAAACTTAAGGGGGTTTGTGCGCAGCTTTAGGGTTGCACTTTTGAAAGAAGTAGTGTAAAATATATCTAGCAAATCTCGTGTACTGGTCTCGTAGTATAACGGTTAGTACATCGGGTTTTCATCCCGACAACGCGGGTTCGACTCCCGCCGAGATCACCAGATTTTATGAAAAAGATGCCGTGAGGCTCTTTTTTGTTGTAATTACGATATGAAAAACATGATCATTTTCGACATTTTTGGTTGGATTGGGATGGTTTTAGTCCTAGTCGCCTATTTATTACTTTCACTTGGCAAAATCAAAAACGGCCCCTCTTACCAGTTGCTCAATCTTCTTGCAGCAACTTTTATGGCCATTGGAGTTTTTCCGAAAAATGCTTGGTTCTCTTTCGTGCTTCAAGTCGTTTGGGGTATCATAGCAATCGTCGCTATCGCCAAAATCAAAACCAAAAAGAAATCCAAATAGAGTCATATATCCTTTTTAATCTGTTATATAATTGAATTGTGAAAAAGATTTTAATTGCAACCACTAATCCTGGCAAAATTATGACTGCCAAGAAAATTTTAGCAAAGCTCGGCTATGAGGGCTTATCTTTTGCTGATCTTAATCTGCATTTAGAAGAGCCGGACGAGACTATGGAAACTGCCGAAGAGATTGCTGCCGAAAAAGCCCTGGGCTATGCTAAGCAATTCGCAGATTTCCCAGTACTAGCTAGAGATGATACAAACACATTGATTGGCGTAGATGAAGAAGATGATCCGAAAAATCACAACAAAGAATTTGTTGCAAAGCGTATGGGCGAATACACCGATGCTAATGGCGAAAAAGTTTTTAGTGAGGTTGCGCATAAATACGGCGGCGAGGTCCCAACTTGTTTCGATTGGGGATACGCTCTAGCTTGGCACGAAAATGGCGAAATCAAAGTCGTCCACGGACTAGCTACTACTGGTGCCGAACGCGCGAAAATCGTTGAACGCCCTTCGCCAAAAACGGTTCCAGGTTTTTGCTTTGCATCAGTAATGAAAGTCTTGATTGGCGACGAATGGAAATATGATACTGAGCTAACCGAAGAAGAAAGCTGGAAGGCTTACTGGAATATCCAGGCCGAAACTATCGAGAGCTTAATAAAACAGTGTGATTTGTTGAAATAAAAAATGAAAACCAGGTCCTAGGACCTGGTTTTTTGTTGTTGCAATATCGGTCTTATTTGACGACGTATCGCATGGCTCTAGCGAGTCCGTCTGCTTGTCGCGCTTCCCTTTCTCTGCATTCCTCCGCAACTTTTCTTTCGAGTTCATCCATCGCACACGATGACGTGCGCTCGACAACAAGATTAGGGTTGCATCGCACAAACGGGATTTTTTCTGGCTCTGTCATTTTTATGATTGCCATTAGTGCCCTCCTTTTAACGCTTCGCTCAATGCTCTGTGCAGGTTGGCTTCTCTACGAGCACTGTCTTGGCCCATTTTTTCCAAACAATCCTGCTCAATGGCCATCATCTGTTCTTTACTCAATCCACAAACAGGATTCATGGCTGGCGCTTTTTGACACGTTTTCGACATTACAATCCCCCCTTTCATATAAAGTACTATTAGGGGTGATTATACCATGAAACCCCTGTTTTTTAAACCTTGGCAGTAAAAAACGGCTTTTAAAAAAGCCGTTTAATACGAGCCAATCAATTTAATAATTTCCCTATGAGCCTCTTCGTCCTTGAGACTATAAAAAGTTTTTGAATCAGTGACGGTGCCTATTTGCATAGAAAATTTGTAGCGCCGGATTGATTCGTCCCAAGAAGCTTTGCAATATTTCTTATGAACTCCGTCAGCTGCAGTCAAAATTAACTCATATCTGATTCTATTATTGGCCTCCTCTAACAGTTTCTTTTTAAGACCCTTGATTAGGACGGAGCGCCAGTGGTAGATTGAGAAATTATTGTCGGTGGTGTTTCTGAATTCTACACCGTAAATGATTAGCTTGAAACTAAACCTGAGCCGATTTAGCTCGGCTAAGATTTTTGCTACCGCAAAAAGATCGTCAGTATCCATAGCGATCCCCCCTTCCTCTACAAAAGTGCGGTCAGTACTATTATACCCCTATAACATAAAATCGTCTAATCTGATGCCATTTTCGACCGAATAGTCGCCAACTTCGGTGCGGCGAAGCGCGGTGAGATAAGCGCCAGTACCAAGAGCCTTGCCGATATCTTCGCCGAGAGCGCGGATGTAAGTGCCGGAGGAAACGTGGCAGCGAATTTTGAGCTCTGGCCAGTTGTAGTCTAGAATTTCGAGGCTGTAAATCTTGATTTTGCGGACCGGCATTTCAACTTGCTCGCCTTTTCGCGCAAGTTTGTAAGCGCGCTCGCCGTTGATTTTGACGGCGGAAAACTGCGGTACGCGCTGTTCAATCTCGCCAATGAACTGCGGAATAATAGCTTCAACTTGTGCACGCTGCACAGGTTCAACTGCTTTTTCGGTGGTTTCGCCCTCTGGATCGCCGGTCGTAGACGTGGCGCCGAGACGGATGGTCGCTTCGTAAGTTTTGTCGAGCTTCAAAAATTCATTCGAACGCTTAGTCCCCTTGCCGGTAAGCAAAATAAGGAGCCCGGTGGCAAATGGGTCGAGCGTACCGGTGTGGCCAACTTTAACTTTGTGGCCAGCGCGCTCAGAAAGTACGCGGCGCACTCTAGCCACTACGCCAAACGACGACATGCCGTCCGGTTTATCGATTAATAGGATTTCGGATTCTGGGTTCATAATTATTTGATAATTTTATCGATAATGCCGTAGTCTTTGGCTTCTTCAGCAGACATCCAGTGATCGCGATCCATATCTTTTTCAACTTGCTCGAGTTTCTTGCCGGTGTTTTTAGCAAAGATTTCGGCAAGGCGTTTCTTGAGGAAAATACCTTCTTTCAAAGTGATTTCCTGGTCGGTGATTTTACCTTCGGTACCAGAAGATGGTTGGTGAATCATGATGCGGGCGTTTTCGAGACAGTAACGTTTACCTTTGGCGCCGGCGGAGAGCAACATTGCACCCATCGAAGCTTGGAGGCCAATGCCGATAGTTTCGACGTCTGGCTCAATGTAATTCATAGTGTCGATAATAGCGAGGCCATCATAGACAGTGCCGCCAGGAGAGTTAATGTAAAGTTTAATCGGTTTCTTTGGATCCTCGTGTGCGAGATAAAGAAGCTGCGCGACGACCAAGTTGGCAGTATGCGGATTGACATCTTCGCCGAGGAAAATAATGCGGTCGTTTAGAAGACGCGAATAAATATCGTAGGCGCGCTCGCCGCGGTTGGTTTCTTCGATGATGGTTGGGACTAAGGTGTTTTTCATTCTTCTACCCTTTCTATATTAGAATTAATGATTTCACTATATTCGTTTGTACGCAAAACGTTGTTGTTGTACTGATCGATTTTTGAGTTACACTGCTCGACTGCGCTCAGAATTTCGTTGTATTTGACGTCGAGGGATTCCCTTTCTGCCACCAACTCGGCGCGGCGAGTATCGAACTCATACTGAGAGAAGCAGCCGGCCCTATTGGCGCAGTCATTAAACGATGAAACTTCGGTAGCAAAGACGGAAGCGCGGCGTTTGTATTCCGCGGTATCGATTTCGATTTGTTTTTTGAGCTCGTCGATATCAGCAGAAAGTACTTCGATTTCAGCCGACAATGCATCGAACACGATATGGTATTGCTCATACAACGCAACGATGCCTTTGCGATCTTTAAAATAACGGGCGTAAACTTTTTCGAGGCTTTCTGGAATGTTGGCAATTTCAGTGCCAACACGAGCAAAAAGTTCGTCGAACTTAGCATCGGCGGCATAATCCGTGACGATGGAAAGTTTGTCCTGGTTGACGTCGAAAACGGCGGTGAGATCTTTCGATATTGCTTCGCGCTCAGCGTCGGATAAGCGCGCCCAGGCCGCATGGAGCATTTCGTGCGCAACGGTGGCTTCGATAATGCCGTTTAAATCTTCGGATTTAATGTCGTAGACGTGAATGTCACCGCCGGCGTAGCAACCCAAAATCGTGACGGATTGGTCGTAGCTTTGGCAAAACTCGTTAAAATCTTTGTTTCCGTCGATGGATGGATTAGTAGCTTTAAAGAGCGCTTCGCCATTTTCGGTGAGCTGAAGTTTTTCTTGGATAGCCGAAATTTCCGGTGTTGGATTAAACGCCAGGCTGCGAATAAAATCGTGTACGGTGTAGTAGTTGGTGCCGACAAAAATCGTAAAACCAAATACCGCGGCGAGAAAAATCCCAACAATGATAAATTTGAGACGTTTATTTTTCATGTTCCACCTTCATTTTAAGTTGATTTTTAACTAAATCAATCGTGGCGATTTCGCCCTTCTTAATTTTTTCATTGATGATCGCTTCGGAAAGTAGCGAACCGACCTCATCATCGATAGCGCGACGGAGCGGTCTGGCGCCATTCTTTGGATCGTAGCCTTTCTTAATCAAATATTCTTTGGCAGACTTGGCAACTTTTACACCGATGCCCTTGTCGGCTAAGCGGCGACCAAGATCGCTAATAAGATTATCAAAGATTTTTTCCACATTCTGTTTGGTGAGAGCGTGGAAAACCAGGATAGCATCGAGGCGGTTGATCAGTTCTGGACGCATGGCTTTTTTCAAAGCCTTCATCGCATATTCTTTATTCTCTTCGTACTCTTCGGCGAGAGCCTTTTTGTCTTTCGGAGTTTTGGCTGTAAAACCAAGTTCGGATTCACGATACATGTCGGCCGAGCCGAGGTTGGAGGTGAGAATTACAATTGTGTTGTTAAACTTAATTTTGTTGCCCTGCGCATCGGTCAAAACGCCGTCTTCCAAAATTTGGAGCAACATATTAAAGACGTCCGGGTGAGCTTTTTCGATTTCGTCAAACAAAACTACGGAATATGGCTTGCGACGCACAGCCTCAGTGAGTTTACCACCATCGTCGTAACCAACATAACCAGCTGGCGCACCAACCAGGCGCGAAACATTGTGCTTCTCACCGAATTCAGACATGTCGATTTTGATTAAAGCGTTTTCGCCGCCAAAAACTTCACGCGCGATAACTTTGGCGAGCTCAGTTTTGCCAACGCCAGTTGGGCCCATAAAGATGAATGAGCCAATCGGGCGCTTTGGATCAGCCACGCCGGAACGGCCGCGGCGGATGGCTTTGGAAACGGCGGCGATAGCTTCATCTTGACCAATGATAGATTCTTTTAAATGGTCTTCCAGGGAGTTGAGGAGTTTCATTTCGGAGCCGTGGACTTTAGAAACTGGAATGCCGGTCTTGAGCGAAATGGCAGTCGCCAAATTCTCTTCGGTCAGGGTTGGTGTTTCGTCTTTTTTGACGCCAGCCTTTTCAAGTTTTTTGATTTCCTGCTCAATTTTAATAGCTTCGGTTTTGAGATTGGCAGCTTTTTCGTAATCTTCGTTTTCGGCAGCTTCGGCGATTTTATCATCCAATGTAGATTTTTCGATTTTGAGTTTCTTGTATTTGCTGCCGCCTTTTTTGTCGGCCGCGACTTTAGCAATAGCACTCGCTTCATCGATCACGTCGATAACTTTATCCGGCATAAAACGATCATTGATATAACGGCCAGACATTGCGATGGCGGTTTCGAGAATTTTATCTGGAATTACGACGCCGTGGTGATTTTCGTAGTGGCTCTTGATACCCTTCAAAATGCGAAGAGTCACCGCAGCGCTTGGCTCCTCGACCATCACGGTCTGGAAGCGGCGCGAAAGCGCTTTGTCTTTTTCGATAGTCTTACGATATTCATCGAGCGTGGTGGCGCCAATTAGATTAATTGTGTTTCGCGCAAGAGCTGGCTTCAAAATGTTGGCCGCATCCATCGAGCCTTCGGATGAACCGGCGCCGCAAAGCAAATGAATTTCATCAATAAATAGCACAATCGAATCGTCGCTGGTGGCTTCGTCAATAATGCCTTTGATGCGTTCTTCGAATTCGCCGCGGAATTTAGTGCCAGCCACAACGGAGCTTAAATCGACTTGGTAAATATGCTTGCCAATGAGTGAGCCTGGCACCTCGTTTTTAACAATTTTAGTAGCGAGGCCTTCGACGATGGCAGTTTTGCCGACGCCAGCTTCGCCAATCAAAACCGGGTTTGATTTGGTGCGACGCGAGAGTACGGTGACTACGCGTTCGATCTCATTTTCGCGACCAATTACGGTATCAAGTTTGCCAGCGCGAGCTTCTTCGGTTAAATCTTTGCCGTAGCGGCCAAGGAATTTAAGCGGCGCTTTGCGCAGATATTTAGCTTTTTCCTTTTTAACTTTTTCATCGGCCGTTTGTTTCTCGACGAGTTTTTCGATATTATCAAGAACTTTATCAATATCAACTTTAAGACTTTCAAGAATCAGCGCAGCGCGGGAGTTTGGCTGGGAAAGTAGCGAATAAAGAATATGCTCAGTACCAATCACGGAAAGACCCTGTTCCTTTGTAAAGTTGCGGGCCATGCGAAGGGTAAGGATGATGGCTTCAGAAAGCGACATCATGGCCATATCGGAACCGGGCACGTCGACCGCTGGCTTGTCGATAGTCTTTTCGACTTCTTCGAGTGTGGCGCCCTGTTCACGAATCATTTTTGCGCCGGTGGAAGTATCAATACTGAGGATGCCCATCAAAAGATGTTCGGTGCCCATGAAACCTTTGTTATATCTTTTGCTATAAAAATCTCCTTTTTGCAGAGCGAAGCGTGCATTTTCGGAAAGACGGTTCATGATTTCACTAAATTCTTCTTGCATATTCTCAGTATAGCAAATTAGCACTCTAAATGCAAGAGTGCTAAAAATATCCTATTGCCAAAATTTCTTATCTGTGATAATATAATAATATACAGAATTTGACCGGCCTGAAGAGGGACGGTATTTTTAATTTAAAGAAAGGATAGTATGGAAGATCTCGATCTCAAGCAGATGGCAGCACTCGTTGATGTAATCGCTGAAGAGAAAAACCTACCAAAAGAAACCGTGCTTGACGTTATCGAACAAGCCATTGCCGCCGCTTGGCGCAAAGACAATGGTGACCGCGACATGAACGTGCGCGCTTCTCTTAACACTAAAACCGGCGAAGCCGACGTCTTTGTGATGCGCGAAGTTATCGAAGACGACGTTGCCTACAACCCAGCTACTGAAATTCCGTTGAAGGAAGCTGGCAAAGGCAAAAAACTCGGCGACATCGTGGAAGAAAAATTCCCTGTTAAATCATTCGGCCGCGTGGCCGCAATGACTGCAAAACAAGTTGTCGTGCAGAGACTCCGCGAAGCAGAGCGTGAGGCTGTGCTTACAATGTTTGAAGACAAAGTTGGCACCGTCGTAAACGGTACTGTGGCTCGTGTTGAGCAAAAACTTGTCCGTATCGACCTTGGCCGCGCCAACGGCATCATGCCAAGAAGCGAACAAATCGAAGGCGAGTATTACACTGTCGGTTCACGTATCCGCGTTTATATCAAAGGTATCGAACGCGACGATCGCGGCGCACAACTCATTCTTTCTCGTGGTTGTGGCGAATTTATCGAATATCTCTTCCGCCAGGAAGTTCCAGAAATCGAAAATGGCACCGTCGAAATCAAAGCTATCGCTCGCGAAGCTGGTCGTCGCACCAAAATCGCTGTTGCTTCATCCGTTCCTGGTGTTGACCCAGTTGGTACCTTCGTTGGTGGCCGCGGCGTCCGTGTTCAAGCCGTGATGAACGAAATTGGTGAACGCGAAAAAATTGATATCGTCAACTGGAGCGACAACGCTTCTGAATATATCCGCGAAGCTTTGTCTCCTGCCGAGATCATCAAAGTTGATATTGATGGCAAGAAAGCTAAAGTTTCTGTCTCCGATGATCAACAATCTATCGCTATCGGCAAGCAAGGCCAAAACGTCCGCCTCGCTTCTAAGCTCACTGGATTCGATATTGATATCGAGCTTTCAAAGGCTGCACCAAAGAAGAAGAAACAAAATGTGGAAGATTCTTTGCTCTCTGCACTTGAAGAAGCTGAAGAAGAATAATTCACATCAACAAAAAAGAGCGCCCTCGAGGCGTTCTTTTTTACTCTGGTTTAACTAGAACAAAGTTAATCCATTTACGATCGTTATCGCCACCACTCAGATAGAAGTTTTCCAATATTAAGCTGGAATCTTCAATGATTTTCTTTATTTGCGCCTCGTTGTAATAATAGAAAAATCGATCAGCCCCAATTTCGTAACCATTGCCAAAGTCGCACCATTCAGAGACCTTGCCATTTTTGTCTTCAGAATTTAAAGCATCACCAATAAATCTTCCGCCAGGACGAAGCAATCTGTAAATTTTAGCTAGAGCCTCAGATAAGTCTTCCGGTGTAAAATGCACAAACACGTGAAAAGCCATAATCCCATCAAATTCCAACCCGTCTAAGTTATCTTTTAACACATTGAATTTAAAATAAGGTAATCCGGTTTTTATAATTTCTGCCAAAAATTGTTTCGAAACGTCACTGGCGGTCACGCTAAAACCTAGCTCCTTTGCGAGCAGCGCCACTTCTCCGTCGGCCGAACCGATTTCGAGAATCTTAGCGTTTTTACCAAGTGCGGAGAATCCGTCTAAGATAGTCCCGGCTTTTTTCTCCCTCACTTCTTGCATATTCTTGGCATGCCTTTTGTGCGCATTATCTAGATATGCATTCCCAAAACTTTCGTAGACTTTGAGGGTTTCCTCGTTCTCTTTGCTCATAGAGATATTATAACAAAGAAAAATCCACCCTTTCGGGTGGACTTTTCATAATTTGGCACCTTCCTAGTTTCCCGCTGATGCAGTATAATCGGCGCTACTGAGCTTGACTTCTGTGTTCGGAATGGGAACAGGTATTACCTCAGCGCTATGGGCACCAAGTTGCTACAAAATTCGTCATTTTGAAGCTGTTGATGTCCATAAGGTGTTAGATTTTAAATGACGGCGACGCTATCGAGCGTCGGTTGCTAGCTATGTTCAAAACATAAAAAGGCGATGGACCTATTAGTACGCTTCGGCTCCACATGTTGCCATGCTTCCACCTTGCGCCTATCAACCAGATCTTCTTTCTGGAGTCTCCTAGGGAATTCTTATCTTGGAGT
>JAUMXN010000014.1:4950-19452 GCA_030529095.1 Candidatus Saccharimonadota bacterium | reverse complement strand
GAAACCACACAACGACCCGTTCGTCGCAGACACTCAAAACTCCGCACAATTTTAATTATTTCGATTCCTACGATATTTTTAGCATCAGTCGTTTGTCTGATGCTTTGTTTGGTTTTACCACATTTTACTCGCGAGCCGGTCGATCCGGCGGAACTCCCAACTATTCAGACCGACGCGCTATATATTAATATGTGTCCAAACGGCAAGCCGCTCGATTTTAAATTCAAGGTAATAGACACCAAAGACGGCGACATTACTAGCTCTGCACAAATTGTTCCCGCATTTGGCGGTGCCATCATCAAAGCTACCGACTCCGACCAAAACGAATCGTCGGTTTACGTCCCAGCTATTGTCAGCGACAAAACTCCGCCAACGATCAATCTAAACGGTGACACCGAATATACGGTTTTAATTGGCAAAGAATTTGAACCACCGATTGCCACCGCCAAGGATAATTGTGATGGCGAACTAGCAGTCGAGACTTCTGGCAGTTTCGACACGTCCAAAAAAGGAAATTATATCCTTACGTACACAGCCACCGATTCATCTGGTAATCAAACCACCGTCAAGCGCAGCATTAATGTGACGGATAATACTGGTGTAATTTATCTCACCTTTGATGACGGCCCGAGTGGCTACACTGGTCAGCTGCTGGATGTGCTAAAAAAGTATAATGTAAAAGCTACTTTCTTTGTTACGAATAATGGCAGCGATGACATGATCCGTCGCGAATACGACGAAGGTCATACCGTGGGTCTGCACTCCGCCACCCACGACTACGGCTATATTTATCAAAACACGGACAACTATTTTGCTGATCTTTCTGCCGTGCATCAGCGCGTCAAAAATATCACTGGGCAGGATCCACATCTAATTCGTTTCCCGGGCGGCAGCTCCAACACGATCAGCCGCAAATATGACGGCGGCGAGCATATTATGAGTAAGCTAGTTGGCATGGTTAAAGAAAAAGGCTACACCTATTTTGATTGGAATCTTTCTTCTGGTGACGCATCGAACGTTACTACCGCCGACGCTGTTTACGAAAACGTGATTAATCGCCTGGCACCAGACCAGCAGTGGATCATTTTACAACACGACATCAAGGGCTATTCGGTCGACGCCGTGGAACGCATTATCCAGTACGGCCAAGAACACGGTTATACCTTCAAAAAACTAGACGAAAATTCCTTTACCGCGGCACACGGCGTAGCCAACTAAACGCATATGGTATAATACACATATGGCAAAAGCAATGATGTTTCAGGGGGACATTCCAAAATCTGAGCGTATTTTTTATTACGAAACCGAAAAAGACGACCCGATCAAAACCAAAGAGCAAGAAAAATCCGGCCGCGTCGAGTTGCCGGCGGGCTATGTCTATATTCGCAAAAATCCGTTTGTCAAACTTTTTTCGGCGATTTTGTATCGCGGCTTTAAATTGTTTGCTAGATTTTACGCGCGCTTTTATCTTCATATGAAAGTGGAGAATCGTAAACTTTTCAAAAAAGCTAAAAAAACTGGCTACGTGATTTACGCCAATCACACTAATCCATTCCACGATGCTTTTTCGCCGGCCATTGTAGCAGATCGCCATATTTACACGATTGCAATTCCGGCCAATCTTTACGTGCCCGGTGTTGGTAAATTCTTGCCATATCTTGGCATTATGCCACTCGGTTCCACGCCGGAGCAAAAAGAACAGTTTCATGCCGCCATTGATTATCGCTTAAAACAAAAGAACTGTCTCGTGATTTATCCAGAATCCCACGTTTGGCCATACGCCACCAAAATTCGTAAATTCCCGCAGGGTGATCGCTCGTTTGTTTACCCGGTGCGCAATAATATCCCAATTTTCACTATGACCACCACCTATCACAAGTCTAAGAAAAAGGGCCAAGAGCGCCCGGATATGACGGTTTACGTGGATGGTCCATTTTATCCAGATCCAAAACTTTCGGACGACGAAAATCGTGCCAAGCTTGCTAAAGAAGCTTATGAAAGTATGGTAAAATATTCTAAGAAGAACAGCTATGAGTATTTTCAATACAGGAAAAAAACTATTCAAAAAAGTTAAAGTCGTCCCGATTTTTTTAACCATCAACGACGAGTTCGTGCCGTATGCCGCTTGTACGATTGCATCGATTACGCGTCACGCAAACCCGAAACGCTACTACCGCATCATAGTTTTGCATGACGGCATTACTTTTAGAAATTATTTTAAGTTGCGCAATCTCGTGACCAAAAACTGTGAAATTCAATTCCGTAAAATCACGCATAGTTTATATCTCAAAATTATTATTAATAGCTGCTCAAAGAAAACCGGTAGCGGCGATTTCTTCTCGTCCGCGGTTTATTATTATCGTTCGTTTATCGCACGTCTTTTCCCGCAATATGAAAAAGCGATTTATGTTGATAGTGACACTATTGCGATGGGTGACGTTGCTGAGCTGTTTGATATGAATATTAAAGATTATTATTGTGCCGCTCTGGTCGACCCAAAGGTCGAGGCGGTGCCAGAATTCCGCGACTATGTAAATAATGCCGTGGGCGTGCCGTATCAAGAATATGTAAACTCCGGCGTGTTGCTTTTGAATTTGAAGGAGCTTCGCCGCATTCATTATGTCCAGAAAATGGTTCACATGATCGAAAAATACGACGCGAACCTTGTGGCGCCAGACCAAGATTATCTCAACGTGATTTGCCGTGGCAAGATTTTGCATCTCGAGCCAAAATGGAATATGCAACCGGTCAAAGGTGAGTTACCAAAAGACACCAAAATCATTCATTTTAATTTGTTTAAGAAGCCTTGGCATTACGACGATGTCGATTGCGAAGAGATTTTCTGGGAAGCGGCCGAAAAATCTGGTTTTAAAAACGAATTACTCGAGCGCAAGGAAAACTATTCCGTGCGGGATGCGCGTTTGAACGAAGCAAAAATCGAGGCCTTGATCAAAAAAGCCGCTAAGCTTTCGAAAACCAAAGAACCGCTTATTAAAATCGAAGAATCGTGATAAAATAAGAACACGGCACTGTGGCGGAGTGGTTACGCAGCGGTCTGCAAAACCGCGTACACCGGTTCAATTCCGGTCGGTGCCTCCATAAATGTCGGCACCGGAGCTTCGCAAACGGGCCTCATTTTTTTGTCTCATTTTTTATAGTTCAATTTGCAGAACGAAAATTCCGATCACCACACAGGCGGTGGCGATGAGCCTAGCGACAACAGTTTTACGATCGAGCTTTTCGCGACCGAGTTTTGGATTAATCAAAGTCAGCACGATACCCATCATGAAAATTACAATTGGCTCAAGCGAGTCACCGGCTGCTGCCGCAATCGCCACGGCTGGCGCCGTTAATAAAGCCAAGCGATAAGTCGAATCTTTAACCAAACACAAGATACTATTAACGAAGAGCGGGAAATATACTCGTCCGCGACTTTCTTTGACAACGCGCCTAAATCGTTTGCGCCACTTTGGTTTGATTATGTAGCATAGCACCAAATTACCGAGACCCTTACCGAGGAACACGAAGGCCATCGCCACGCGAAAATCAATCTCTGCATCACCGCCATTAACTTTAACGAATAGGATATTGCCGATAGTGTAAATCAAAACATAAATCGCCACCAACACTACGGCGCGCAGTTTGGTTTTGCGGCTATTTTTGCGAGAGCCCGCCACAATTAAAAGTGGGCCGGCTAGGATCGTAGCAAAAGCGATCAGCTGAGTCGGGCTAAATTTTTCACCCAGTACAAACCAGCCAAACACCAAATACAAAATCGGCGCGAGCTGGAAGAAAATTGCGATGTCGGTGGAATCTTCGATTTCGAGCGCGCGATAATAAGCGATACTACTAATACTTACGATGATGCCGGACAGGGTTAAGAAGAATAGTGCCCACGGCGAGACTTCGCCGATTTTAGCGCCTAGCACCGCCATCATAATAACGGCAAACAAAGTATAGCTCCAGCCAGTAAAGACTTTTTGTGCGACCGAGCCGCGACCTTTGAAATGCACGTCGGTAACGAAGTTATCGATAAACATCGCGGCCGAGTCGGTCACGAGATAAATCGCAATGAGTACTAACCAAAACATCAGACGAGCGCTCCGTAAATTATGCTACCGTAATAGACGGCAAAAATCGTTAGGAAAATCGCGCCTTCGATGCGGGAAATTTTATGATCTCTTTCTACAAACAGCCAAAGCAGGGCGGCCGAGCCAAGCATTACGACAAGATCGATCATCTCAAAACTTTTTGGTGAAACCGAGCCAAAGAGTGCCACCGGTACGCCGAGCACTACGCAGATATTAAATATATTACTGCCGATAATGTTGCCAACGATGAGGTCGGTTTCTTTGCGCCTGGCTGCAGTGATGGTGGTGACGAGTTCCGGTAAAGACGTACCGAGCGCCACAACGGTGAGCGAAATCATACGATCCGAAATTCCCATCGACGAAGCGATGGTCGAGGCGCCACTCACGACCAATTGGCTACCGCCAATGATGCCAGCAAGGCCAAGCCCGGTCAAAAGGAAAGATTTGCCAAGTTTATATTCTGGTTTTTCTGGTTTGTTGTCGCGTTTTTTGCGCGCCATCGTAATAAGATAGTAAACAAAGATTGCAAAGAATAATAAACAGACGATGGCGTCGGCGCGGGTGATTTCGTTGTTGCTGCCGCCAGCCAGGGAAATATCGAGAAATAGCACAACGAGCGCCGTAGAAATCAAAAGCAAAATCGGGAGTTCTTTAGCTACGGTGCTGCGTTTAACAATAATTGGGCAAATTATTGCGCCCGTGCCAATTAATAATAGGATATTCATAATATTACTGCCGATTACGTTGCCAAGCAGCATGTCGGTGGTGCCGGCCAGAAGGGAAGAGATCGACACGGCAAGTTCCGGCGCACTGGTGCCAAAAGCCACAATTGTAAGACCGATCAACATTTTGGAAATTTTAAAATTGGCCGCAATGGACGATGCGCCCGAAACCAAAATGTCGGCGCCCTTAATCAGAAGGACAAAACCCACTACGAGAAAAACGATTTGTAATGCGATTTCCATGTTTGTTTTGAATAATTTACATTTTTAATATATCACGCTTATGCTAATCTGTCCAGAGTAAAAGGCTTAATTATTGCAAAAAATCAAAAAAGTGTGTTATAATAAAGCCACGTGCGAATGTAGCTCAGTTGTTTAGAGCGCTTCCTTGCCAAGGAAGAGGTCGAGAGTTAGAGTCTCTTCATTCGCACCATTTTTTTACGTAAAAAAAGCCGGCAGTAGGCGCTGCGACTTGACTTTATATTCTCCGCCTGGTATAATCATCACTATCCCGATTTAAACCCCCCTTTGAATCGGGATTTTTTGTCTGACCATTGGTTTTATGCTAAAATATGAACTATCTATATGAAAAACAAAGCCAAAATTGTTTTCGGAAAAAAGGTCCCCAGGATTCTGTTTCTGATCCTCTTTGATATCGCTGCGGTAGTTGGCGCATCGTATTTAACTCTTTGGATGCGTTTTGATTTTCAGCTAATCCCAGCTAGATACATGCATTCCGTTATCGAATACTTACCGATCGACTGTTTTGTGGTTGTAGCGATTTTTGCTATTGCTGGGCTTTATACTTCCGTTTGGCGCTACGCTTCTGTCCCGGAACTAATTTCCATCATTGTTTCTTGTGTCGTCGCGGATCTCGCGATTTTTGCTTATAAATATATATTAGGCTTGCCTGTACCGCTTAGCTTCTGGTTTGTGTTCTTTGCCTTCCTCGTATTCTTTACTTGTGGTATTCGCTACTCGTATCGCATTACTCGTGCCATCATGCGTAAGATGCCGGACAAAAAGCGCTCCATTAACACTATGATTATCGGCGGTGGCGAAGCTGCCCACATGTTGATCGATGAGACGTATCGCAACGAAGAATATCGCGATATTAATATTTGCTGTATTATCGACGACGACAAGCAAAAACTCCGCACGCGCTTGCGCGGCGTGCCGGTCGTGGGAGGACGTCACGACATCGAGAGTACGGCTACTAAATTCAAAATTGATCAAATTATCATTGCTATCCCGTCTGCTAGCAAAGATACGATTGCCAAGATCGTGGCAGAATGTCAAAAGACTAAATGCGAAATCAAAATTCTCCCATCGATTTACCTTACAATGGACCAAAAGGCCAATAGCGCCTTTGCCCAAATTCGTCCGATTAACTACGAAGATTTTCTTGGCCGTGATCAGATCACTGTCAATAATACCGAAATCATCGACAGCCTCACCGGCAAAGTGATTCTTGTGACTGGCGGCGGTGGTTCGATCGGTTCAGAGCTTTGTCGTCAAATCGCCAAGGCTAATCCAAAACTTCTGATTATTTTCGACATTTACGAAAACAACGCCTACGAAATTCAGCAAGAACTTTATCGTAATTATCCAGATTTGAACCTTGAAACTATCATCGGTTCCGTTCGTGATTACGATCGTCTTGAAAAAGTTTTCGAAGAATTCCATCCGGACCAGGTTTATCATGCTGCCGCGCACAAGCACGTGCCACTAATGGAGCGTAGCCCAAACGAATCAATCAAAAACAACTGTCTTGGTACGCTTAATACGGTAAAACTTTCCGACAAATATGGTGTAAAGAAATTTGTGCTCGTAAGCACGGATAAAGCCGTTCGTCCAACCAACATCATGGGCGCATCCAAACGTATTTGCGAAATGATCATCCAAGCCTACGACAAAAAATCTAAAACTGATTTTGTGGCCGTACGCTTTGGTAACGTGCTTGGTAGCAACGGTTCAGTAATTCCACTATTTCTAAAACAAATCGACAACGGTGGCCCAGTTACCGTTACTCATAAAGACGTGATGCGCTATTTCATGACAATTCCAGAAGCCGTTGGTTTGATTTTGCAGGCTAGCGTTTATGCTGATGGTGGCGAAATTTTTGTGCTCGACATGGGCGAACCAGTACGCATTTATGATTTGGCCAAAAAGATTATTCGCTACAAAGGCCTCGAACCTGGTAAGGATATTGAAATTAAAATCACCGGCCTTCGTCCGGGCGAAAAACTTTTCGAAGAAATGCTGATGGACGAAGAGGGAATGAAAGAAACGCCAAACAAATTAATTCACATTGGTAAACCGCTCGATATCGACAAAAACTTCCTCGCCAATCTCAATCGTTTGATTGACGCTGCCGAAAATAATCGCGACGACATCAAAGAACGTACCGCAGCAATCGTTAAGACTTACAAGGTATCCTAAATGTACAAACATTTTTTCAAACGTTTAATCGACATTGTGGGCGCACTGCTTGGTATTGTTATACTTCTTATCCCGTTTTTGATTATTGCGCTTTTAATTTTTGCAACCGATCCGGGTCCAGTGCTTTTCAAACAAAAACGTTTTGGCAAGAACAAGAAAATGTTTAAGATTCTTAAATTCCGCACCATGAAGGTAGATACGCCGGATTTGCCAACCGATAAATTTGAAGACGCCGAAAAATACGTTACACGTATGGGTAAAATTTTACGTAAAACCAGTCTCGACGAAATGCCGCAACTCTTTAATATTTTAGTTGGACAAATGAGTTTTATTGGGCCGCGTCCGGCACTTTGGAATCAAGAAGCACTGATCGCCCTGCGCGACAAAACTGGCGCCAATTCTGTGCGCCCAGGCCTAAGCGGCTGGGCTCAGATTAATGGTCGTGACGAAATCTCGGAGAAAAAGAAAGCCGAATACGACGGCGAGTATGTGAAAAGACTTAGCTTCCTCTTTGATTGTAAATGCTTTTTTGGTACCTTTATCAAGGTGTTCAAAAGCGAAGGCGTTCGCACCGACAAACGTTGAACTTACGCTAAAGACGGTGTATAATAAGAAGTGTAAAAAGGAGAATTAAAGATGCCAGTATGGGCAATTATCATCCTTGTAATCGTTGGTATCGCTATTTTGATTGGTGCCATCCTTGCAGGAATGTACAACAGCTTAGTTAAACTTAACGAACGTGTCGAAGAGGCTTGGTCTGATATTACTATTCAGCTCAAACGCCGTGCCGACATGTTGCCAAACCTTGTCGAGACCGTCAAAGGCTATGCCAAGCACGAAAAAGAAGTCTTCGAACACTGTGCCGATGCTCGCGCCAAAATGATGGGTGCCCGCACTGTTCAGAGCGTCGCTGAAGCTGATCGCTCGATGCTCGGTGCACTTTCTCGCATCATGGCAATTTCCGAGAACTACCCAGCTCTCCAAGCCAACGAAAACTTCAAACAATTGATGTCTGAAATTTCCGACACCGAAGATAAAGTTAGCGCTTCCCGCCGCTTCTACAACGCCGGCGCCAAAGATCTTAACACCAAGATCAAGACTTTCCCAATCAACATTCTTTTCCACAGCTTCAAAGTTCGTGATTACTACGAAGTAGACGAAAAAGAATTTGAGCGTGTCGAAAAAGCTCCAGAAGTTAAATTCTAAGGATTAAAATGTACAAGCAAATCGCCGCAAACAAGCGCAAGACCGTTTTTCTAATGGCTGGTTTTGTAGTTTTTATCGCGGCGATTTCTTGTCTTTTTGCTTGGTATTTTAATGATTGGATGATTTCGCTTTGGACTCTGGTTATTGCTACTGGCTATGCCGTTTTGCAGTATTTTTTGTCAAGTTCTCTAGCCACCGCTATGACGGGCGCTAAAGAAATTACCAAAAAAGATTGCCCGCGTCTTTATCGCGCTGTTGAAAATCTTAGTATTACTACCGGCTTGCCGATGCCAAAAGTTTATATCGTAAACGATCCGGCGCCAAACGCTTTTGCGACTGGCCGCGATCCAAAGAATGCTATCGTCGCCGCTACTACTGGCTTGCTCGATATTATGGACGACAAAGAACTTACCGCCGTGATGGCACACGAAATGTCTCACGTCAAAAACTATGATATCCGCGTTTCGACTATTGTGTTTGGCTTGGTATGTGTGGTTGGCATGTTTGCCGACGTTGCTTCGCGCTTGATTTTTTACGGCAACCGCAAACGCAACGAAGAACGCAGCCCAGTTGGTGTAATTATTATGCTGGTCGTCGCGATTCTTACACCAATTTTTGCCGCCATCGTGCAAATGGCCGTCTCGCGCGAGCGCGAATATCTCGCCGACGCTTCGGCTGTTAACATCACGCGCTACCCAGAAGGCATGATCGCCGCACTCAAAAAACTTCAATCGCACTCACAGCCAATGCGCAGCCAAAACTCAGCCACTGCGCAGCTCTATATTAATAACCCACTTCGAAAAGGGTTCTTGAGCAATTTGTTTAGCACTCACCCGCCGATTGAAAAACGTATCGAAAGGCTCGAGCATGGCAAAAACACATTCTAAAAAAGTTGCGCCAAAAGCTTCGCTTCGCGCAAAAACCGTAAGTTCGAAATCCAACAAATCTGCTAAAGTCAACAAGATCGTTAAGACCGATAAATCCGCTAAGTCTAACAAAGCTACTAAAAAGCGCAAATTCAAATTCAAGTTGCCAAAAATTAGTTTTAAACGTAAAGACCGCCAAGTAAAATTACACAAATCGTTTAGACGCTCCTATCGCGAAGATTATCGCCGTGAACTCGAGATCCCGGGCATTTTTACGCACGCCGCCGAAACTTTTAAAATTATTTTTAAAAACTGGCGATTATTTATTCCATTCTTGATTTTGATTGTAGCAACTAATGCAGTTATTGTTGGCATTATGAGCGAATCTACTTATCATGATTTTCAAGACGCGCTCGATACTACATCGAAATCGATTGCTGGCGGCGAAGTGGGCAATGTGGGCAAGGCGGTACTACTTCTTATTTCGACTATCACTACGGGTGGTTTAAAAATCAACATGTCCGAAACCGAAACGGTTTTTGTGGTGATTATTTTCCTGGTTGTTTGGTTGGTGACAATTTATTTGCTTAGACATATTTTGGCTGGCAACAAAGTCAAGTTACGCGACGGCATTTATAATGCGTGCAGCCCATTTATCTCAACGCTCCTCATCGCATTGCTCGTATTCTTTGAATGTTTCCCAATTTTTATTTTTGTCGTTGTGCAGTCTGCCGCCATCCAAACTGGTTTTCTCGACACGCCATTTTATGCGTTAGTATTCTTTATCTTTGCCGCATTAATGTTTGCTATTTCTGGCTACTTACTTTCAAGCTCGTTAATTGCATTAGTCGCGGTTTCGGCCCCGGGTCTTTACCCAATGAAAGCGCTCGATGCTGCTTCCGATTTGATGGCGAGCCGCCGCATTAAATTTATTTTAAGAATCGTGAGTCTCATTATTATTATTGCGATCATGTGGGGAACCATCATGGTGCCAATCATTGTATTCGATTTATGGCTTAAGACTTTTGAATGGGCGCAAGCGATCCCAATCGTACCAGTCGCGCTTATCACGATGACGGTTTTCTCGGAGATTTATCTCACCGCATATCTATATTTATATTACCGTTGGATGCTCGACTATGAAGAAGAATGAAGCTGAAGCCCGCATTATTAAACTTCGCGAAATCATCAACGACTATCGCTATCATTATCATGTGCTCGACGAATCGATTATGTCCGAAGCAGCCGCCGATTCATTAAAGCACGAACTTTCTCAGCTCGAAGCTGAATTTCCAGAGCTCATTACGCCGGATTCACCAACTCAGCGCGTAGCTGGCAAGCCTCTCGATAAATTCAAAAAAGTTGCGCACGAAAAACGCATGATTAGTCTGGCGGATGTTTTTTCGGAAGAGGAGGTGCGCGATTGGATCTCCCGCAACGAAAAGCTGGTGCCGGGCGGCAAAATCAAAGAATTTTTCACCGACATCAAAATGGACGGCCTAGCTTGTTCGCTCAAATACAAAGACGGCATGTTCGTGCAGGCCGTGACGCGTGGCGATGGTTTGGTTGGTGAGGATGTCACGAGCAACGTTCGCACGATCGAAAACATTCCGATCAAAATCGACGAGCCGGGCGAAGTTGAAGTGCGTGGCGAAATTATTATTTTCAAAAAAGATTTTGACGATTTACAAGCTAAACAGCGCGCCATGGGCGAAAAAGAATTTGCCAACCCACGCAACTTAGCTGCTGGTTCGATTCGTCAGCTTGATCCAAAGATCGCTGCTTCGCGCCCGCTCAAATTTATCGCTTACGATTTAGTTAAACCAAACTTGCCGACTCATCGCGAAGCCTACGAAAAACTTCGTGCCATGAAATTCCGCACTTCGAACGAAGACCGCGTGTGGCAGGGCAACGAGACCAAAGAATTGTTTAAATATATTCACGAACTTGATGAGTATCGTAAAGGCTTGCCGTTTAATACGGATGGCATGGTGATCAAAATTAATGATCGCGAAGTCTACGACGCGCTCGGCATCGTGGGTAAAACTCCGCGCGCGGCCGTGGCTTTTAAATTCCCAGCCGAAGAATCTACCACTAAAGTGCGCGACATCGTGATTACGATTGGCCGCACCGGTGCTGCTACGCCGGTGGCAATTTTCGATCCAGTCGAAGTGGCTGGTTCTACCGTACGTCATGCTACTTTGCATAACGCCGACGAAATCGCCCGTCTTGATATTCGTATTGGTGACACTGTGATTATTTATAAAGCCGGCGATATTATTCCGCAGGTCAAAGAAGTTCTCACGACGCTTCGCCCAGAAGATTCCGAACCGTTTAATTATGAAGAAGCTTTAAAAAAGCAGTATCCAGAACTCGAATTTGAGCGCCCGCGCGGGGAGGTGGTTTATCGCATTAAGGGCGAAACTTCCGATTTGATTTTGAAACGCGCAATCGAATATTACGCCAGCAAACCAGCGCTCAATATTGAAGGTCTCGGCACTAAAAACGTGATTGCCTTGGTCGACGCCGGGCTTGTTAAATCGATTGCCGATTTGTATCGTTTGAATTGGATGCAGGTCGCCTGTCTCGAACGCTTCGCCGAGCTTTCTGCCAAAAATCTTTGCGACGCAATCGAAAATTCCAAACACCCAATGCTAAACAAATTTATCACCGCGCTCGGTATTCGCCACGTTGGCGCGCAAACTGCTACCGCGCTCGCCAGGCGATTTGAAAGTATCGAAAAATTGCGCGACGCCACGATGGATGACTTGATCGAGATTAACGATATTGGCGAAGTAGTGGCCGAATCGATCTTGGCTTGGTTTGCCGATGAAGATAACTTGAGGTTGCTCGACGATTTGAAAGAACTTGGCATGGCGCCGGTTTACGAAGATCAATCTAAGCTGCCTTTGGCAGGGAAAAGTTATATCATTTCTGGTACGCTCGCCAGTATGGGCCGCGAAGAAGCCGAAGATAAACTCCGCGCACTCGGCGCAACTATCACGAGTTCTGTTACTAAAACCACTACGGCTCTCATTGTGGGCGACAAGCCGGGCAAGTCCAAAACCGAAAGAGCTGCCGCGCTCGGCATCCCGACTATGTCGGAAGACGAATTTTTGAAATTGTTGTAAAAAATACAAGGATTTTCCACTGTTTTTTTTATTCCATTTTGCTCGTGGCTATTATATAATGGTTATGTATTGGAGATACAAAACCTCATGATTTCAAAACTGCGAGAAAAAGTGAGGAAAAGTAGCGTTGTAATGATGCTATTTTTCGCAACGTTTGTTACCGCGCTGATATTGAGCTTCAACGCAGTAGCCGATATCGACGCTTTCAGAATTGTTGGCGCCGAAGTTTCTGCTCGCGATGCTGAGGTCTCTGGTGATGTCGTTAGCTACGATGCCGACTCGATTGAAAGCGATACTGTATTCCATCACGTTGGCGACACAATTACTTACAATCTTTCTGTCAAAAATCAGCACAGCAAAAATTACAAGATCATTACGATCTCTGATGACAATAGCAATCCAAACGTTTCATATACTTACGACAGGCACGCGGGCGAAGAAGTTGCCGGTGGCGCCAGCTTCAATTTAGAGGTCGTAGCCGAATATGTGACCGGAGTCTCGAGTCTGAACGATAGAGACCAGCATTTGGCTGTTCGCTTTACGATTACTTACGAAGATACTGCTGACCCAGGGCCAGAGCCAACGCCTGAGCCGACGCCGTCCGACGCCGGTGAAACCGATAACCCAAACACCGGAGACCGTCTACCGGTCTATGTTGCTATTTTGATTCTTTCTGCAATTGGCTTTATTATCTGCGTTTGGTGCGCGGGTGAAAGTCGCGACGACGGCCGCAAGAAAAATTACAACGGCCGCAAACTTATTATCTCTCTCCTAGTTCTCTCATCCCTCATCCCGGTCGCGGCAAAGGCGCTGACCGAGTCTTCGGATTTCGTCCTAACCACTGACTATAGATTCATGGATAAATTGGCAATCACCATGGATATCGATGGGGATGAGAGCGTCACTCCAATAGCTTACGGAGCCACCGTAAGCACGCTCTCTACTCCATCCAAGGCTAATTTTGAATTTATTGGTTGGGAAACCGAAGACGGCGACCCAATCCCAGGCTCGACCAAACTAACCGAAGATACTAAAGTCGTCGCGAAGTTCGAGCGAGTTTCGATCAATGCTCACTTCATCCACAATAACGGCACCGCCGACGAAACCGTCGTTGAAGTTCCGATTAATTCTACACTCGGCGATCGCATCCCGGCTGGCCCAACCTACACCAGCCACGTCTTCAATAACTGGTACACCGCAGCAGACGGCGGCAGCCTTATTGATGCCAACACTCAGGTCGCTGAATCTGATGTTGCTTATTATGCACACTGGTTGAATGATATCTCTGCGGCCACCGCAAATCCAGATACCATGGAACTCTTTATTGATATCGACGCAGAAAAGACTCAGACATTCGAAATTATTGGCGTCAATCTTGAAGGTTACACAATCGAATCGAGCGACGAAAACGTAGCCACCGTCAGCGGTAACGCAGTCACTGCCGCTGGCGAGGGCACCACGGAAATCGTCATCGTCGGCACCGGCTCCGGCGCCGAGAAAACCGTGATCACGGTCACCGTGGCAAAGGGCATGCGCGACGTTACCTTCGTCCACAATAACGGTACCCAAGACACCACCGTTAAGACAGTTCGTGCTAATACTGCACTTGGTTCCGAAAATATCCCATCCGCTCCAACCTATGCTGGCCACCTCTTCGACGGCTGGTTCGATTCTGACAACAACCAAGCAACTGCTAGTACCACCATTACCGATGACATCACCTTCACTGCTCACTGGTCCGCAGACGTTACCAACGCCACCGCAACCCCAAGCACTATGACTTTGTACTATGATATTCCATCCGAAGCTACCGGACCATTCACCATTTCCGGCACAGACGAAAACTACACGGTTGCTTCAAGCGATACGAATGTTGCCACTGTAGCTAACGGCACCGTTACTGCTGTTGGTGCGGGTACTGCAAACATTATTATTACTGGCGCTCGCTCCACCGAGCAACAAACTGTAATTACAGTTACTGTTTACAGAGGCATGCGCGACGTTACCTTCGTCCACAATAACGGTACCCAAGACACCACCGTTA
>JAUMXN010000014.1:0-4850 GCA_030529095.1 Candidatus Saccharimonadota bacterium | reverse complement strand
CGAAAATATCCCATCCGCTCCAACCTATGCTGGCCACCTCTTCGACGGCTGGTTCACGGATCCAACTACTGGCACCCAAGTAGACGGCAACACTGTAATCGGCACTACCGACGTGACCTATTATGCGCACTGGACTTTGGATACTGCCGCCATAACCATCACGTTCGTCTACCAAAACGGTACAACTGATACGGAGACAAGGACGGCGTATCCGGGTGATACTATCGGTTCGTTCCCATTCGTAAGCTATGCAAACAATAATATAGTCGGTTGGTTCGATGACCCAATCTCCGGCACGCAGTTCAATCAAAACTCTCAGGTGTATGCCGACACGACGCTTTATGCTCACTGGAATGCGATTCTTTGCAAAAAGGCCACAACTTTGCACACTGAGGTTTGTGAAAAAACAAATGCGAACCAAGGCTGTAGAATTAGTGGTAGATATGCGCAGGGCGCTACCATCACCTATGGTCAAATTGCCAGTAGCACACCAGTATATGGCGACGCTTATGACTGTGACATGAACGGTAATTTGGATTACGGAGATTATGACAGTGACTTTAATGGCTTCGGCGTTGGTAAATACACGGAAAGATTCTACTATCTTGGACAGAATGGCGATAATGCCGTGCTTATCTTCTTCTCCAATTACCAAGGCGCTGACGGTCCTAAGAACTGGAACAACTTCGCTACACCGAACATAGCCGGGCAGTTGCCAACTAACACGCAGTGGAGTAATGCGGAGATTAGCTTCGGTGGCGAACCAGCAAGACTTCCGTCAATAGATGAAATTAGTACGGCCTGTAACAGTACGACCGAAATCACTCACCAATGCGAATTCATTGTCGAAAATACCGGATTTTCAACAAGCGATGCCGCGTGTGGTAATAGTGATGCGACAGTTGCTGCTAATTGTCGTGGCAGAACTGCCGTATGGACCAGCAAGAGTACTTCGCCATATTACGCTCGCTATTTAGGCGGCAGTGCGACAGGCATCGCTCCAAACTATTCAGTTACCGAAACGAGTAAAAACGGTGTTCGCCCAGTCATCGAAGTTCCATTGACCATGCTGGAAGCGTCCTATATGATCACTTATGACGCCAATGGCGGTACGATCTCGGGAGACGAGTATCAGTCGATTGCACAAGGCGGAGCCATTACGAATTTGCCTAGCGCCACTAAGACCGGACTCATTCTAGATGGCTGGTATACTCAGACGACGGGCGGAATTAAACTCGCTGTTGGCCATGTTCCTGCCAGTGACGAAACTTACTATGCCCAGTATAAGAAAACAATAGCAGAAGCTGTAATTGCTAACCCAAACATTACGCTTGACGTTGGCGATACTGCTCAGATTACTATTTCCAACGCAGCAGAAATTGGTGAGCCATATACTTTTAGTGTAACTAGCGGGTCCGGATACATCAGTGTAGACCCTGATACCGGTCTCGTCACTGGCGAAGCCATTGGCAATAATGCAGTCGTTACGATTACTGGTACAATCTCTGGCGCCACTAAGACGGTTTCTGTGAACGTTATTGAACATAGAGACTACTATATTGTAGACTTTGATGTTGATGGCGGCGATGCAGTAAGCCCTGTCCACGTCACGAAGGATCATCCGCTCAGTGATGCGATCAGCTCTTGGCCGACCACGACGAAGACAAACAACAAGTTCACTTTCTGGTATACAGATGCAAACCATACTACAAGGGCCTCTCTGGACATGATTGTCGATTCTGATATGACGCTCTATACATGGTGGGTGCCAACAAATACGGTCGCAATCTCCGAAGACACGGACAGTGCATACGCTACATTAAAGGCAGCCCTTGAAGATATGCCAACCGATGGCAGCAAAGTTACTGTTACTATGATCGAAGACCATAGCTTCCCGGATAATACCGGACAATCGGAGACAATTGCTGGTCAAGATATCGTCCTTGATTTGAATGGACGCACCGTTAGCTGTACTGCGGGCACCAGCAAGAGCTCTAACGTGATCAAAAATAACGCGATACTTGAAATCACAAACGGTACGATTACGACTAACGCAAGAAGCGGCGCCATTGACGTTATGCCCGGTAGTGAAGTTTATCTTCATGACGTAGTCATCACTAACACTGGTACCGGCAATAATTCGAGACAGGGCGTGACCGTTGATGGTGGTACTCTCCGCATAGGCGACAATACAACTATTAGCGCGGCATCGCCGGTTAGGGGAGCCGTTGACAACGTCTTGGGCGATACAATAATTGCTGGCGAAAACATCAGTATTACTTCTACGGGAGCTTGGGCAGTGTCTGTTAAGGATGGAACGCTAACGATTGGTGAGTCGGATGGCAACATTATGACGTCTTCGCCGATGATTACCGGTACAACATGGGGCATTGTATTGAATGGTGCCACCTCTCGAACATTCGATATGTACGACGGAACAATCAGAGTGCCGACTAGTGGTAGCGGCCGAGTTGGTATTGCTCCAGGATGGAACGGCTATGTTCCAACTACTCCTATTACAGAAGATACGACAGGGGTTAGTATTGGTAGCAAAGAAGCAGACGCTATCATTGTGGAAGATACTGTGGATGGCTACAAGCGCCTGTATCTCCAACAAGACCCAAACAAGGTGCATATCATCTTTGATGGCAACGGCGGTACGGTTGCTGACGCGGACAGAGTTAGATCGGTCGATATAGGCGATCCTATTGGCTCTCCATTGCCGACCGCAACGAGGCTAAACTATATTCTCCTTGGTTGGTTCACCGCGGCAGACGATAGTGGTGACGAGATTTCCGGACATACTCTCGCCCCAAGTACGAACACTACTTATTATGCGCACTGGGAACTCACATCGGACCCGGACGCAATTGTGGTACATTATACGCCGAGCGCGGCCGCAGGGAATTATTTTACTAACGTTTCGACCTGGAACACAACCGAATCAAACTTCCTGAGCCACCTCAAAAGTAATTTTGACGGTGTCGGCTGTAGCATCACTGGTTCGACCGACGTGTCGAGCGACTTTGGGTATAAATATGCAACTGGCGGATCAGTGTATTGTGATAGGCCAGTTGCATTCGATACTGGCGCAAACACCAGCCTCACGGTTCGAGTTTCCGACGAAAATACAAAGACCAAAAATGGCGCCATCGCTAGCTACGTGACCGTCGATAACGGAAAAATCAATAATATGATTCCTGGTGTTACGTATTATTGGGAGTCGACGTCTAATCCAAACGTCTATGGCTACGTTAAGGCCACTGGCGAACGTAGGTTTATTGAGCTTCCTTCAACCAGAAACGTCCGCGACTTGGGCGGCTTAGCTTCTTCGTATGGTGGGACGATTAAATACGGAAAGATTTTGCGCGGCGAGGCGATAAAGACCGGTGGCGATAGAAATACGCTCATTCAACTTGGCGTTACTAGAGAATATGAAGCGCGCTATGACGCCACTGGTCCAGTCCAATTCCCGTCTAATCAGGTGGTAGACGCCGGATTGATTCACTACAACATTAAAAACGATGGCACCAAGACGGGCGACCCCGCTAAGGTCGGAGATAAAGATAACTATACGCTCGCGCGCGAGGCTGTTGCTTCGGCCATGGCTGACCTAGCTGCCGGAGAAAGCATCTATATTCACTGTTCGCACGGGGCGGACCGTACTGGTACCTTGGCTTATCTACTTGAAGGTCTCCTGGGTGTTAGCACGGAGGATCGTTATGAAGACTACGAATTGACCACCCTTGCTGGACAATCGGATAGAACGCGCTATTACGATCATAAGGGATCCGCGTCTGGCGGCTCCTCGGAATTTATTTGGAACAGGAAATTCAAATTCATGACGACCGATCCAGACGGTGTCGGCCTTGTCACGAGTACTGATATCTACGACTGGTTCATGGACGGAACTACCAACCAGACCGCCGACGAAGCGCTCATCCAAGCTTTCCGCACTGCGATGTTGGAATAATCAAACTGAAATAATTGCACAAAAATGGTCTGGGTGACCTGACTTGAACAGGCGACCTCAGCGTCCCGAACGCTGCGCGCTACCAACTGCGCCACACCCAGATTGAAATTATTATACCATAAAACGCCAATAAAAAATGCCCTCACAAAGAGGGCATCAAAACATTAAATTTAATATAGTGTTCGGGCGAATAATTAGTTAATCAAATTGAAAACGTCATTAGTATAGTAAATATTAGGAAATAATATTATATATAAGCTTTTCAATATCATTAATTTCGTTTTCATCATTAAATTCTTTACCGATCAGGTTCTCGCAGATTTTTTGTGCAAAATCAGAAGTCAACCTTCTACGCAAAGAATGAACGCACTGCCTAAGCAAGGGGCCAATCTCTAGAGATTTAATATCTCTGGATTCGCTCGCGGCTCGAATAATGATTTTTGCAGGAATGACAACAATATAGGTTCCGTTACCGCCGCCGGCTATGTATGCACCCGTTTCTTTATCGATAACGGTGCCATAAGCGGGGCCGCGGCCCTTAAAGCCAGACTTTATATAGCTGTCACCCGGTATGTAGGTATAGTTATAAATTTTGTACTTCATAATTATAATTCCTCCTTAAGCACAAAATAATGGACAAACTATACAAAATTTAATGTTTTTTAAGTTTCGTTAATTTAATAAAGCTTAAATTAATCTCTATTATTATAGAATATTTGACAAGAAAAATCAAAAATGGTCTTGCTCTTGCTCCGCAAGAGCAAAAGACCACTGCGGATACTCAAAAAAAGGAGAGCAAGCTCTCTTTTTTATTCGTATCCTTGTGGTCTGGGTGACAGGACTTGAACCTGCGACCTCGACTTCCCAAAAGTCGCGC
>JAUMXN010000013.1 GCA_030529095.1 Candidatus Saccharimonadota bacterium | reverse complement strand
AACTGGCGCTGGTTCAACTGGCATTGCCGGCATTGGCGGAATCGCTTCAGACACTGGCGCCGGGTCATTCCCTGGCATTGGTGGCATTGGCATTTGATCAAAACCTGCAATTGGAGCCGGTGGTGGTGGCAAAATGTCTTCTACTGCACCATAATTCACGTCAGCTGGAGCTTCAACTTCTGTCGACGAAACCACTGGAGCCATCGCTGCGGCTGGATTATTGTCTCCGATTGTGGCCTTTAGCATATCACCATAAGCGTTGTCTGATTTACCATCCAACATGTCTTCGCTAAATTCAGGAGTTGGTTCAATCGTCTTTGGAGATTCGCCAAAAATCCTATTCTGCTCTTGTGGCATCTGGCCAACTGGCGCCATTGGCGACTCTACCGGCATCACCGGAGCCGTCACGTCTGGCTCAGTCACCATCGACGGGCGTGATGGTTTCTCTGGCTCTTCAGCTACTGGAATCTCCGCAGCTGGCACTTCTTCGAGCTCGGTTGGAATTTCTTTAGCTTCAGTCTGCGGTTCAGCCTCAACCTCTTTAAATGAATCTTCAATAGTCTTTAAATCAATCAAACCTTCATCCTGAGCTGGCTCTTCTTCTACTGGAGCCTCTTCTGGATTGGTCTTTGGCGGCAATTCAGCATCATCACCATGGTCTACAGACACCTCATCCTTAGGATTGAGTAAGTTCTGGAACATAGATTTATCAGCATCCGTAGCAATATTCTTTGCAATCAACTGCTGGTTTGCGCCGGACTTCATCAATTTTGCTGCCGTCAACATCGTAGTTGGCGAAGTCTTATCATTCGAGAAACGATTAGTTGCAGCCACGACACCGGTAAGATAGGCTGTTGCTTCGTCTTTCCCTACTGGGAAATCCGCGCCAAAGGCATACGAAAGCTCAGCGGCCATTTCCGAAATCGAGCTCATATCTTGTGCACTCCATTCGATCTCACCGAACTTGCCCGGCTGGCCAGTAGTAATGTTCACCACCGTTGCATCGTGCATAATACGGCCATGCTCGCGCAAAGCATCATCGAGGTCAACGCCGTTTGCTACATTAAGAGCAATCACGAGGTCCACATTGTAATCGCCATAAGAGAATTCCAAATCGTCTTCACCAATTTTGGTACCATACGGAGTGATGTAAACTTTTACATAGTTGCCATCAATTTTGTAGCGTAAGTGGTCTGCCTTGTTCTTGTCGATTGCTACGACAAAGTCTTGAAGAGCATCGGTCGAATCAGTAAACTGTTCTTCTGGTTTCAAAAACTCCAAAGCGTTTGGCGTTGTACCAGAGTAAATCGCCGTCGCGCGTTTGCCCATTTTGTCAAAATAAATCGAAAGACCAACCGCCGCCGCCAATTCATCTACCGATGGATCAGCCGACAAAGCAATCAAAATGTTCTTTGCATCATAAATTTTGGAGACAACATTGTCGACGATGCTAACTACGCCGCCGTCCACGGTCTCCTCTGTATTTTGTGGTGTTTCTTCGTTTGGCATGTTTGTTTTTGAACCTCTTACCGTCCTATCTTAGCATAAGTTCTTTAATTTGTAAAGAGGCTTCAGAGAGGCACAAATATCATCTCTTTACTTTTCTTAAAAAATAAGATATAATACTTCGAAAGTTATTAATTTTTAATCTAAATAGGAATTTCTAAATGCCGATTATCAAATCCGCAAAAAAGGCTGCTCGCCAAGCAACAAAGCGCACTGCGCACAATGTTGAAATCAAGAAATCTATTAAGGCCGCTCTTAAGGCTTTCAAAGCCAAACCAACCGCCGAAAACCTTTCTAAGGCTCAAAGCGAATACGACAAAGCCGTCAAAAAAGATCTCATGAAGAAAAACACTGCTGCCCGCCGCAAAGCCGCTCTTGTCAAGATCGCCAAGAATGCCGGCGTCAAGCCAGCTGCTGCCAAGAAAGCTGCTAAGCCAGCCGCCAAAGCTGCCGCTAAACCAGCTGCCGCAAAGAAACCAGCTGTCAAAACTACAGCGAAGAAACCTGCAGCAAAAAAGACTTCAGCAAAGAAAACGGCTGAAAAGAAGTAGACTTCATCTTCATATCAAGTTTAGAGAGTTCCTTCAGGACTCTCTTTTCTTTTGCTCCCTGACGATATTCGAAATCACGCGTCGCCTGCGAGGCAATCAAGCCCACCATCATGTACGGATCTTGCGTGGTCTCAATTTTTTCGAGCATCTCTACTGCCTTTTTGCCATCGCGCTTGGCCACCCTAAAAATATCAAACACCAGATTCATGTCGACGTTTTCCGGCAGTTTGAACTCGCGAATTTCAATCCCGTCTTTCAGACTTTTATACGTCGCCGAGCGTTTATCGAGCTTCGTCTCAAACAAAATCACTTCGTGCGGCGTGTTCAAATACTCTGGTAATTTAGAAAAAACTTCCTTATTTTCACCCACGTCCTTAATCAAAATCTTACGCGTTTCTGCAAAAAGCGAACCGCCCAGCAAAATACTCGGCAAGTCCATCGCCTCAATCGTGGCACCCTCCAAAACTTCGTAATCCGCGCCAAAAATCTTCTTGATTTCCTGCTCAATTTTGATGCGATCGTCTCCGTAAAAAATCCTAATCATTTTTGACACTCCGGACAAATGTGGGTTCCCCGCCCCGCCACACGTATCTTTTTAATCATTGTACCGCACTTCGGGCACGGCGTCCCCTCTTTACGAAAAACTTGCGCGAACTTTTCGAGATAATCACCCCTCGTGCCATCGGCCTTCACATAGGTTGCCATCGTCGAACCACCAGAATCAATCGATTCCTGCATCACTTTTCTTGCCCCCTCCAAAATCTTTTTTGCCTCCGCCTCACTAATTGTTCCCGCCCTTCTTTCCGGGTGTATACCAGCAAAAAACAGCGTTTCGTCGGCATAAATATTACCGAGCCCACAGATGATAGACTGGTCTAAAAGCACCGCTTTTACTACCGAATTCTTATGTCTCTTAAACTGTTCGGCCAATTCTTCCACGCTCATTACCCACGGCTCTTTGGCAAGTTTTTTAATAAACTCATCCTTTTCTACTTCAGCAGAATTCATCACCTTACAGAAACCAAACTTCCTCTGGTCGTTAAAGAACAGCTTGCCATCCTCAAATTCAAACACCACTCTCGTCTGTTTATTCGGCAGCTCCGCCACAAAATTTTCGCTCGGATGCCCCGCCGCATAGCGTTCCTTCCCTTGCCAAATCAGCTGCCCCGTCATTCTCAAGTGAATCATGACGGATTTCTCCCCCTCAAAATCAATCACCAAAGCCTTGCCAAAACGCCTTAGTCCCATCACCTTCTTGTCTATCACGGCCGTCTTATTTCCTACAAACGACTTCTCGCAAAAAACTTCTACCTTTACCAACTTTTTCTTCAAAATAAACTTCGAGAGCCCCCTTCTAATTGTCTCGACTTCAGGTAGTTCCGGCATCTCTAGTTCTCCAACAACTTACAAATTAACGCAATAATCAGTTCTTTTTCGGCCGGATTACTCTCAGCAATGAGGAGCGCCAGAGCCGTCAATGCCCTATCCGAAATCTTCGTCTCACCATCCTTGGTCAGATGGTAGTTGTTAATCGTGAGAAACACTACGAAAAGTAGTGCCCCGATTCTCTTGTTACCATCGTAAAACGGATGATCTTTAATCACGAGATACAGCAAGTTGGCTGCCTTCTCTGCCAAAGTTTTGTACATGTCCTGGTCTTCAAAGGTCTGACAAATCGCCCCAAGCGATGCCTTAAAAGAATCGCCTCTCTGTTCACCAAAATATTCATCGCCTTTGATGTTCTTCTTGAGACTAGCGATAATCTTAAAACACTCTTCCTCATCTAGCATCTTCACTGCGCGCGGCGACTTTGACTTAAAGGAAATGTGGCCCTCATCGTACTCCTTAAGCGCCTTAAAACTCGGTGTATACTTCGAAATTACCTCTAGGATCCCGTTGGCCTCCATAGTCGAAAGCTCATTCTCAGCCACTAGACGTTTCACGATTCCTAGCGCCCCCTCGATCTCGCGTAACTTCTTAAAATCAAGTTCTTCGAGGCGTTTTTCATTCACTGCCACCCCAGAAACTACATAGGTTTTTAGTACTTTAGTTGCCCAAATGCGAAAATCCGTCGCCTTACGCGAATTCACCCTGTAACCCACCGAAATAATTGCATCCAAATTGTAGCTCCTAATCTCGCGTTTAACCTGGCGACCACCTTCCATGCGAACTTGTGCATTTTTTGCACAAGTTGCCTGCTCATCTAGCTCACCTTCCCTGTAAATGTTGCGAATATGGCGGTTAATAACCGATCGATCCACACCAAAAAGTTGCGAGATTTGCTCCTCGGTCGCCCACAAAGTATCACCGGTGACGTTAAAAACTACCTCACCCTCGTGAATCTTGTAAATCTCAAGCTGATTATTCTCCAAGCTACAACTCTCCCCAGTTGTGGCCCACCGTTACATCAACCGCTAACTTAATCTTTAGCTCTGGCGCAACGCCTTCCATTGTCTCTTTCAAAATCGTTTCCACCTCTTTGGCGAGGTTCTCATCACACTCCACAATCAGAGAGTCATGCACCTGCATAATCAGTTCTGCGCCCTTTGGCAACTTCTTGTCTACCTCTACCATGGCACGTTTCATCAAATCCGCCTCTGTTCCCTGAATTGGCATGTTTTGCGCTGCACGCTCCGCCGCCGCCCTCACTAAGAAGTTAGACGACTTCACATCAGGGGTCGGACGGCGACGCCCAAAGAACGTCTCAACATAGCCCTTTTCCCTAGCTTGTTTCAAAATCTCCTCTAGTTTCTTCTTAATTGGCGCACGTAATTCAAAATATTTCTCAATAAAGGCCTTCGCATCACCGATGCTCATTCCGGCCGCATCCGCCAAACCTTTCACGCTCATTCCATAAAGCACGCCGAAGTTAATCACCTTAGCTGCTCGCCTCTGAGCCTTCGTCACCTGATCAAGCGGTACACCAAACGCCTCTGAAGCCGTCTTGGTATGAATATCAATTCCGGCGTTAAAGTCATCAATCAAAGCCTTGTCATCAGAGAGTACAGCCGCCAGCCTGAGTTCAAACTGTGAGTAATCTGCCGAGACCAAAACTCGTCCCTTTGGCGCCACGAAACCTTCCCTAATACGCTTGCCTTCCTCTGTTCTGACTGGGATGTTCTGCAAATTCGGGTTCAAAGACGACAAACGTCCGGTCGCCGTCACGTTCTGGGTGAAGGTCGTATGAATGCGCCCCTCTTCGTCGGCCAACTCCGGCATAGGAGTAATATAGGTAGAAAGCAACTTTGCCGCCTCGCGATATTCCATCAACTTCTCAATAATTGGATGCTCGTTCCTTAGTTTATCGAGTTCTTTCGCCCCTGTTGAATAGCCGCGCGAGGTCTTCTTGATCCCCTTAGTCGGAAGCCCCATCTTATCAAATAGCACCTCTGATAGCTGCACCGGCGAATTCACGTTAAAGTCCACCCCGGCCATCAGCTGGATTTCACGCTCTTTTCTGGCCACTTCCTCAGTGTATTCATCCTTCAGTTTGGCAAAATACTCTCGGTCAATCAACATACCCTTCTTTTCCATTTTGTAGAGGACCGGAATTAATGGTTGGTCAAATTGAACAAATATTTTATACAGTTCTGGCCTCTGTAAAAAGGCTTGCTTTTGCATCGAGTAGGCAATTTTAACATCCTTTTGTTCAATTTCACGAGCCAAAGGATCAAGCAAAAATGCACCCTGTGCGAGGTCCCAAAATGGCATGCCCATCAAGATTTTGGTCGCCGCTTCGGCATCTTCGTGCATCAGAGTCTTCACATCCCAGGCTACCACCGTATCTTTTGGCAATTCTTCGACTTTCACCTCTGTTTTGGCCGGCTCAGCTGTCTGCAGCCCTTCTAGTCCAAACTTACGGATCAACGAATTAAACTGTAATTTCTTGAGCCTTTCGACTACTCGTTCCCTGTTAAACTCGAACTCCGGCACAGAGCTAAGCGACACCGGCGCATCAAACATAATCTGTGCTAACTTCAGAGACATGTAGGCCGACTCCTTCCCGGCCGCCAATTTATCCCTGGTAGAGCCCTTAATCTCGTCCAAATGTTCGTAAATGCCATCTACGCTGCCATACTCGTTCAAAAGCTTCACTGCCGTCTTCTCGCCAATCCCTGGCACCCCTGGAATATTATCCGAATTATCACCTTTAAGGGCCTTCAAATCGAGAAATTGCGATTTCAAGATGCCGTACTTAGCCTCCACCTCTTTAACATCAATCTCTTCGATCTCTGAGAAGCCCTTCAAGATGCGACACATCTTGGTGTTATCATCAACGATCTGTAGCATATCAAGATCCGAAGATACGATATAAGTCTCGTATTCGCACTTACCATCGGCCCCCAGTGTCTCATCGGCCTGCTTGGATAGCGTACCAATAATATCATCGGCTTCGTACTCATCTACCTCTATAAATTCCCAACCAAGATCAATAATGAGCTCCTTTAAAAGCGGAATTTGAGCATAAAAATCGTCGCCTGGCTTTACTCTGCCAGCCTTATAATCAGCAAAAATCGCTTTACGTTTAGCAGAGGAAGTCTTCGAATCCCAAGCCACCACTACCTGACTAGGATTCAGCCTCTTTACGATCTCCATTGCAATCGCCGCAAAACCATAGATTCCCCCGGTTGGCGTCCCATCGGAAAGCGCCAGATTCCCCATCGCATAATACCCGCGATAAAAAACTGATTTTCCGTCTATAATTACCAACCTTCTCATATCTTTATTCTACCATAAAAAATAGAGCTCCCCAGGCTCTATTTTTAGGCTTATTAGTCGAGATTGCGCATCGAGAGTGACAAACGACCCTTGTCGTCGATTGCCACGAGGCGAACGCGAATCTTATCACCTTCGTGAAGGGCATCGGTGACCTTCTCGAGGCGTTTATCAGAGATTTGCGAGATATGAAGCATACCGTCTACCCCTGGAAGGATGTTCACGAATGCACCGAAGTCTTTAATAGTGACAACCGTACCTTCGTAAATCTTCCCTACCTCTGGTTCCTCAGTAAGACCACGAATCCAATCAAGGGCTTTCTTAATCTTCTCTGGGTCGTTACCAGAAACCGTCACAAGACCAGAATCTTCAATGTCAACTTCAGCACCAGTTTCAGAGGTAATCTTGTTGATCATCTCACCACCCTTGCCAATCACGGCGCCAATCTTATCTGGGCTAATCATCAACTTCTCAATCTGTGGAGCATACTTCGAAATCTCCTTGCGTGGGCCATCAAGCACAGAAAGCATGTGCTCCAAGATGAACATACGGCCATCATGAGATTGTTTCAAAGCTTTTTCCATGATTTCTACAGGGAGACCATGAACTTTCATATCCATCTGGAGAGCGGTAATACCTTCGGTGGTACCAGTGACCTTAAAGTCCATATCACCAGCAAAGTCCTCAGCATCCATCAAATCGGTCAAGACATAGGCCTTGTCGATGTCAGCAGGGGTAATTTCCTGGCCTTTCGGCACATCAACCATAAGGCCCATGGCCACACCAGAAACTGGGCGAATTAGCGGCACGCCAGCATCCATAAGAGCGAGACATGAAGAACAGGTAGCAGCCATTGAGGTTGAACCGTTCTGAGACATAATCTCGGTCACGCTACGGATAGCATATGGAAAATCTTCCTCTGCTGGAAGCACTGGCATCAAAGCGCGTTCTGCCAAGTAGCCGTGGCCAACTTCACGACGTCCTGGAGAACCAAGACGACCGCATTCACCAACAGTGTAAGATGGTGCATTATAGTGGTGCATGTAGCGGCGCTTGCCGTTTGTTACTTCCATCGTATCAACATCTTGCGAGTAAGAGAGTGGAGCCAAGGTTACAATGTTCATAGCCTGAGTAAGACCACGGGTAAACAGAGATGAACCATGGGTGCGCGGCAAAATACCAACCTGGGATGAAAGTGGACGTACTTCTGTAAGTTTGCGACCGTCTGGGCGAGTACCCTCTTCGATAATGGCGCGACGCACTTCGTGGTTACGAGCTAGTTCAAAGGCACCAGAGTAATCAGCCTTAAGATTGGCTTCATAGTCAGCGATTTTCTCTTCGTCAGTCTCGCCAGTACCAAGCTCGAGAGCGAACTCAGCGTGCATTTTATCTTCGTATTCTTTCAAAATCTGGCTGCGCTCAAGCACGTTACCGCGAGCCTTGTGACCAAGATCTTCTTTGGCCCAGAAAGCATCAACTTTCTCTTGAATTTCCTCTTTTGGCAAGATTAATTCGTATTCTTGAGTGGCGGCAGCTACCTTCTCGGCAAGCTCACGTTGCAAATCAAGGGCTGGTTTAACATTTTCAACTGCCCAGTGCATGGCCTCAATCACAGTAGCTTCTGGCACCTCTTTAGCGCCAGCTTCCACCATCATGATTTTGCCATCTTTACAGGCAACCACGAGATCAAGTGGTGAGGCCTCACGTTCTTCAGGGGTGAGGAAGGCCTTAAATTCGCCACCAAGACGACCAATACGAAGGCCAGCAATTGGGCCATCAAATGGCACACCAGCGTTCATAAGGGCAGCTGAAGCAGCAAGCATTGCCACACAGTCTGGACGGAAGGTTGGATCCATCGAAAGCACGGTGGTAACCACCTGTACCTCTTGGCGATAACCCTTCGGGAAGAGTGGGCGAATTGGGCGATCAATCAAACGACCAACCAAGATAGCCTCATCAGCAGGCTTACCTTCACGCTTGATAAACTTGCTACCACTGATTTTACCTGCAGCGTAGAATTTTTCTTCGTAATCAATAGAGAGTGGGAAGAAATCTTGCACTACTGGTTTTTGACCAACCACAACAGAGGCCAAAATCACGGTTTCGCCATAAGTGGCAAGCACAGATGACGTAGTACGAAAACCAACCCTGTTAACCTCGAGAGTCAACTTGCGACCAAGCCAGTCTGTCGACACCTGAAGGGTCTGTTTTCCAGTTGGATTAATAATATCCATGAAAAAATTCCTTTCTGGGAAAACATCAGATACAGGACAAAGACAAGCTTATTCCTATCTGAGAGAGTAAGACTTGGCCTAGCGGCCCGGAGCGCTCCCGAAGATAGGAATGGGCTTGTCGTCTTTGCCTTATATCTGCCGTCTTCCCAATGTTAATATTCTGTCTCTATTATATCATAGTCTAGCCCGATTCCCTGTTTTATCTTTATCTTAGCTCTTCACCACCCCTGTTAGGCCTTGAAAAAATAGTCAAAGTGTGCTATAATAATAGATGATTGTCTTGCCGAGAAAAGGAGGTGGTTTAATGACAATCGAAGAAAATATGACTATAGAGCAGTTCTATAATCAAAATGTACGTTTATATCGTTCAGCATTGGCAGATGTTGAACACAAGCTCCACAAACTAATGGACGTTGATGCCTTTGGCATTTCAGAGATCAAAGCCCGTATCAAGGAACTTGAATCCCTGAAAGAAAAATGCCACCGTAAGGATGTCCAAGTTGAGGATATCCCAGAGCGTATCCGCGATATCGCGGGCGCACGTATCATTTGTCTTTATCTGGACTTAGTGCCAGTCATTGTCGCTAAAATTCGACAAATGGACGGCATCTCGGTAGCCTTAGTTAAAGACTACAACACCAAACCCAAGGATAATGGGTACCGGGGATATCATCTGGAATGCCGAATCAGCACCCAGACGTATGATCCAGAGACTTTGGAAACCATCAGTGATATTATCCCTGTCGAAATCCAGGTCAGAACTCAGCACCAGCACGACTGGGCCGAGTTGGAGCATAAGCTCCGCTACAAGCCGCAATTGGCGGCCACCATCTGCAGCGCAGAAGAGGAGCTTGACGAAAAAGTCAAGAATAAGAAGCTCAAGGAATATGCAATTAAGATGCACAATGCAGACCTAAAACGCATGGACCTTAGAGACACATGCGCTTTTACAAAGCGCGTACTTTAACGGGCTGCCACCCAAAAATTAAAAAAGACCCCTTTCGGGGTCTTTTTCATTATTTTCTTAAACCAAGCTTTTGGACAGTCTTCTTGTAGAGTTCGAAGTCAGTCGTTTCGAGGTATTTGAGCAATTTTTTACGCTTGCCCACCATTTGCATTAAACCTCTTTTAGCCATAAAGTCATGTTTATTCTTCTTCACGTGCTCAGTAACTTCTTTGATACGAGCGGTGAGAATAGCAACTTGAACTTCAGGAGAACCGACGTCGTTCTTATTACGAGCGACACTGGCAATAGCTTTGTCTTTATTCTCTTTTGTTATCATAGGGGAGATTATATCACATCACCCCAGATTATTCAAGCTAAAACTCGATTTCTTTCAAAACTTCGTCCACGCGAGACTCCAATTCCTCCATTGAGTCATCGTTTGGTACGAAATAATCAGCAGCTGCAATCGGACCGCCCTTCTCCAAATTCTCAATCTCGGCGCTGTCGCGCATCTGAATCTCTTGTAAATTAAGTGGGCGCACTGTACGTTCTGCCACGCGCGCATAGCGAATTTTCTTGGTCGTCATCACAGCAAGAAAGGTCACCGCACCCGGGAATTCATGCTTAATCATCTTGTATTCAGTCCAAGAGTAAACTCCATCGAGCACGATGCGTTTTTGACCAGCATTGATCAGATCCTTCACCTCGGCAATCACTTGGCGCACGACCCAGTCATTCCCTTCCTCGGCGCGGATTTTCTCACGAAACTCCTTCTCGTTCTCCGGCGTGATCTCAATACCACGCTTTTCCATCTCTTTAAGAATCATTCCCCCAAAGTAAACTTTTGGGTAGCCTTTTCCGGTTAGATGGTCAACAACAACAGATTTACCACTGCCACTCATACCAACCACGGCCAGAATTTTCACATTTTCCATATCAATAGTATAGCATGTTATAATATTGGCATGGATTCTTTTTTTACTACCAAAGATCCCCTAGATAAGATTATTCAAGAAACTTTCGCCGATAAAAAAATTCTCAAAACTGAGCACATTCTTACCGGTTGGACCAACATCGTTATAGAGGTCACAACCGATACCGGCAATTATTTTTTCCGCTTCCCGCGCAACCCATTCTGGTCTAAAATGATCGTCAAAGACGCCAATTTTTGCAATTTTATCGATGGCAAGACTAGCTATTACACCCCGCAGATGAAACTTTATTATGATAAAAACGGCCGTCCGTTCTCCGTTCATAAAAAGATTGAGGGCTACACGCTTGGTGACCGCATTTACCATCTTTCACACACTGCCATCACTGGCGCCGCTTACGACGTAGCTAAATTTATCAAAGAACTCGGCAAAATCGACCCTAAAACCGCGCCAAAAGAAGTTCAATATCCCCTTTCAGACTTCTTAAAAGAGCTCGACGATCGCCATTACGCGCATCACCTTAATGAAGACCATAAATATATCAAGAAAACTGAGCAAAATCACTTTGTGCACGGCGATTTAAACCTCGGCAACATCTTGCTCGACGAAAATGACAAAGTTATCGGCGTCATCGACTTCTGTTTCGCCGGCACCGGCAACCCAAACATGGACGTCTCCCGCGTGGTTTCACGCCCTGTTCCAGAAGAATTCAAACAAGCTTTCTTAAACGAATTTAACGACCAAACCGAAATCAGTAAAATGAAAGATATCTGGCACGACATCGACGCCGGCTATGCCGACCACATCAAGACTAACTTCCCAGAAATCACCCTGCCAAGCTCAATGGAGTAATATGAACCCCGAACTGCAAACCGTTGTTAAATATATGAAATCCCACTGGCCAAGCCAGGTTAAAGAAGAGTGGCAAGTCCCGCTCGAGGCCTATCCAGAGATCGTTAAAAAAGTCGTCACCCTCTGGACCAAAGACGCCTCAATCAATCACGAGCTCGTCCGTATCGCCGGTCTCTCTGGCTCTGGCAAAACTTCCCAACTCCTCCCAGCCGTTGACGCCTATTTTGAAGGCCGCCAACCAATCCTAGTCGCCGCCCGCCGCTTTGTCGAATTTCACCCCTTTGTAAAAGAAATTGAAGAAACCTACGGCAAACAAAACCTTCGCAAAATTACCGACGAGTTCTCCACCATCATGATGTTCCTCGTCCTTCACGCACTAATTTCTAAAGGCTACGACATCATCCTGGATGTCACTCTGCTCGATCCAAAAATCGAAGGCGCTCTAATGCAACTACTTTCCGCCAACAACTACAAGGTTTGGATTACTATGGTTGCCGTTTCTCCAGCTATCACCGAAAAATTCCTCGGCGAACGCGCCTGGCGCCACACCAAAGCCACCGAAGAAGAGTTCATCCGCGCCACTTCCGCCGCGTTCAAGTTTTACCACGCCAACTTCCCAGACACCCGTATTATCCTCTGGAACGTTTGGGATCAAGAACCAATTTATGATGGCAAAATCAAAGACGCGCTTGAGACTTTTGAGAAATATTCCGCCATCGATGATTTCACACCAAAAAACACTGAAGACGAGCTTCGCGCTGCCAAAATCGACTATTTTAAAACTATTTCTTCATCACAACTTTAAGTGGTTTATCGGATTTTCTAATTTCAATCTTCGAAATATTTGTAAACACTTGGTATTCACCCTCAGCCTGCACCTCAACCGTTGATGGCTTCACGAATTCCAGAACATCACCGGTAGTATCGCAGCCCGGCACGCGTACCAAAATACTCCTAGTCATCAGTTTGGTCAGATTCCACAAATTCACCAATTTGCCAGTCATGTGGCGGAAAGTTTTTGGCGTTAAGAAACACTCGTTCCCTTTCATCACGCGGCACATCTTGCGCCCATTCACCGCCGCATAATCCGAAGTTTTCTTATGCATCAACTTGCCATTCAGCTTAAACTCTGGCAAAAACACCTTCTTGTGACGATTTTTAAAATACCATCTCATCAAAGAGAAATACGAACGCCACGAGCTCTTGTGGCCCTTCTGGAGCTTCTTACGCACCTTAGAATCATCAAACAACTCCACCGCCTCCGCCGTCATGCCAATCGTCACGTAGCACGTTGCGTAGCGGAAATGTTTGCCGTCCACCAAAATCTCAAGCGGCCACATTTTGCGCGTTTTACCTTTAAAAACATCCTCGAGTTTTTTCGCTCCAAGCGTCCTAGCGAGATCGTTGAAATTGCCATATGGCAACACTGCTAGCTTAGCGTCCTTCCCCGATTTAATAATGCCATTCGCTGAAATTACCGCCGTCGCATCACCGCCTACAGATAACACCAAATCACCATCCTCAACCAATTTTGCGAACTGTTCAGCATTTTTGTTCACACCGATACGTTGAATCTCGTATTTGCCAATCATATAGCCGTTGAGATTGCGCAAATTCACCAAAACCTCACGCTCAACATCCTTAAAGCGTGAAGATTTTAAGTTGTAGACTACGAGTAGGCGTTTCATTGCACTACCCATCTTATGCAGCCGGCAACAGCCACTTTATCGCCGCGTAAGCCACAACATAGAGAGCTACACCAATCACTATCTCGAACAAGCGACGCTTTGCTTTTCTGGTTCTCTCCTCGCTATCACCAGCCGAGAGATATTGAATACCCACAATAGTAATACCAATAACGCTAAGAATGCCCACGCCAACAGTCATGATGTCCACGACAAGATTGATAAGGCACTTAATCCCATTACCACTCTTACTTGAATCATCTTCCCAATTGCCGGAGGCGTTATTAAATGTCTGTTCTGCATGACTACAACCAACCAAGATTGAAGCCTTAGTATCAACATCAGGATACTCCTGATTTGATGTTGTAGGTACAACTGGGTCTTTAGTCGGCGTCTGATTACCACCATCACCGCTGCCTGGCGTTTGAGTGCCCGGAGTCTGCTGATTACCTGGTGTTTGAGGGCTGCTATCCTCTTCTACATCAAAAATGCCCTTCAACTGGTTCTTAACATTAGACATATCCATATAGACAGTAAAAGTCTTGCTCTCTTCACCTGGATGAACGGCGGTAAATGAAACATCCGTTTGTGTCATGTTTACCCCTGTCGTCCTATTTTTGTTTATGAGCTTCAGTTTCGGTTTCACAAAAGTATCTGCCTCGGTACTCCTCTTGCCTACTGCAACAAAAACTGGTTTGTTTGTGGTGCCATTTGCACCAGTTGATGTAGGAGGATATGAATCCACCCAAACGGCGCCCTGAGCCACGGTCACACCGTTGCTCTCGAATTGAGAAATTAACGAATAGGCCGTCTTTTCACACTGTGTACTACCATCGCCAGTATTACCTTTGAGGCTTGTAATTTGGCGGAAGCTATTTTTGCCTAAATCAGTATCGATTCTCAATGTTGTATTATCAGAACAACTCAATCCTACAACATCGCCCGATACCGTCGTTGACGTATTTATAGTCTCCTTACTGTAGGTGGAGCCATTAAATTTTGTAACTTCCTGAGAATACTTTATCGTCGTTGATTTCGCTGCCCATGCATCCCCGCCAAACACACCGCAAAAATTCAAGCCAAACGCCACCAGCGCTGCAAGTAGCAAACTCTTTGTAATTTTTTTCATTTGGCCTCCTATTTTCCTATTTTAAATACTCGTGTAATTTTTTCGTATCTTTGTTCTTGCGAAGTTTAGACAAGGCCTTAGCCTCGATCTGGCGAATACGTTCGCGGGTTACGGCAAACTCGTTCCCTACCTCTTCGAGCGTATGCGGACGACCACCACCAATACCGAAACGCAAGCGAATAATTTTTTGTTCACGTTCAGACAAGGTCGACAAAATCTCAGCAAGCTGCTCTTTCAAAATCTGATTTGCGGCTGAGTCTTCTGGAGAATCACGCTCCTCATCCTCGACAAAGTCACCAAGCACAGAATCTTCATCGTCGCCCTCATGGCCAACCGATGCATCAAGCGATGCGATATCTTGTTTAATACGCATCACATAATCAACCTTTTCTGGTTCCATATCGAGTTCTTTAGCAATTTCTTCGTTGGTCGGTTCGCGGTTAAGCTCAGTAGTAAGTTTGCGAGTAGTACGAAGTACCTTATTAATCGTCTCAACCATGTGCACCGGAATACGAATCGTACGAGCCTGATCGGCAATTGCACGCGTAATCGCCTGGCGAATCCACCAGGTAGCATAAGTCGAAAACTTAAAGCCTTTTTCTGGATCAAACTTCTCAACAGCACGGAGTAGGCCGGTATTTCCTTCTTGAATCAAATCAAGAAAATCAAGACCACGACCACCATAACGCTTCGCAATCGAAACCACGAGACGCATGTTGGATTCCACCATCTTATCTTTGGCTTTTTTGTCGCCCTTCACAATCCTCTGGGCGAGCTCCTGCTCTTCCTCAGCAGAAAGTAGAGGGATCTTACCAATCTCTCTTAAATATAATCTAACTGAATCGTCTGCAAAAGAATCAACGTTCTCTACGGTAATCGCGAGATCCTCGTCGGAAAGCTCTTCCTCGTCGGCCAAATCCCCCGATTCTGGCTCATCAAAATCTAACGATACATCTTTTGCATCCAAAATATCATCTTTGTCGTCATCCATTACTACAAGTATAACTAATATCGCTTTTTTTGCAAGGTTTGGAGCTCTTTTAGCACCTCTTGATATTCCGGACTTTCCTCATCGATTTCGGCCAGTTTTGCGGCGAGTTCTTTACGCTTCATTGCCACCGATTCTTCTTCGTAGCGTTTTAGAATTTCTCGCGCTTCTTTCTCGAGCGCCGCAGTCGTCATTTCCGCCTCATCCACCTTCTCGTGATCATGTGAAAATACCAATTCAAGCTCAGCTAGGCGTGCCTCGTCTTCTGGCACTTCAATCGGGATACTCAGCGTCACACCGCCATAAATTTTAAGCGCAAGCAAACTGTCTTCCAAACCTTTCAAGCGCTCATTAGTGAACTCCGTCTTGGCAGACTTATAGTATTTCCTACCGCTAGTCTCCAATTTCTCCGCCAAACGATCACCTTTCTTGCGCAAATCTTCCACGCTTACGCCCAACTTCTCTGCCACCAACTTTTCATACCCAGCACGTTCCACTTCGTCCTTAATCTTGCTGAGCAATTTCAGAGCTACATCCGAATATTTGCGACGTCCCGCTCCACTGCCAAGATCCAACCTCTCCTCGTATTTCTTCAAAAGCCAATCCGTAGCTGGAATTTTTTTGTTCACAGCGTCCTGCCACAAAGCCGGGTCCTTTTGAATTAGTTCGTCTGGGTCTTTAGCTCCGTGATAGTCCGAAATAATCGAAAGGTCAAGCCCCAAATCGCCCGCCATTTCGATTGCGCGCTCCGCCGCCTTCACGCCAGCTTCGTCGCCATCATAAGCCAAGCGAATATCCGAAGTTAAATTCGACAAAATCTTCAAATGCTGGTCGGTCATTGCCGTACCCGAAGTCGCCACCGCCGTCTTCACGCCGGCCTGATGTGACGAAATCACATCCATGTTCCCTTCCACAATCACCACGTAACCTTCGCGACGAATTGCTTCCTTCGCCTGCGCCAGGCCAAAGATAAATCGACTCTTATTAAAAAGTAAAGTATCCGACGTGTTTAAATATTTTGGCTCACTTTTATCTAGTACGCGCGCAGTAAAACCAATCACGTTCCCCACATTATCGATAAACGGCACCATCATACGCCCACGGAACATATCTTTGTCATACTGGTTAAGAAGCCCGGCCGTGCGAAGCTCCGCCACCGAGAACCCGCGTTTCATCAAAACCTGCTTTAAAGCCGTGCCAGTCTCTGGCGAATAGCCAATCTTGAATTCTTCCACCGTCCCCCGATTTAAATTACGACGATAAAACACATAGTCACAAACCTTGCGGCTCTTCATCATGCAAGCCTGGTAGTACTTGGTTGCGAGCGCCAAAGCCTCCCGTGCACGAGCTTTCTTCTTTGAAACTTCAGCATCACCGCCCTGGTAGCGAGACAAATCCACGCCGGCCTGCGCCGCCAGTTTTTCAATCGCTTCACGGAAGGTAATTCCCTCCACTTCCATCACAAAAGTAAAAATGTCACCACCTTTATTGGCTGAAAAATCATGCCAAATTCCTTTTTCCGGTGACACCATAAACGAAGGAGTCTTATCGACACCCCAAGGCGAACGCCCTTTTAATGATCTTCCTGCGCGCTTCAACTCTATATATTGCCCAACCACATCTTCAACGGGAAGGCGCGCTTTAATCTCCTCCTTCGCATCGTTCATATCTATAGTATACCACAGCCAAAAATCTTTAACCCCATGCAGCACTTCATGCTATAATAAGCTTATGGATAAACAAGCCTACTTAGATCAGCTTGCCGCTTCGAATCGTCCCGAAAAAGCTCCAAAACTTTCGGCCCTTCTCGGCTCTAAAATCTTCAAAATTGCCAGCATCGCGATCGTCGCTTTTGTCGTTATCATTCTTATTGGCCAAATTTTGTCCAGCTTCAAAGTAGACACTAAACAAGAGTTATTTGATTTTAAAGTTCGCCTCGATACCGTTTCGGACGTCATCAAAAAATACCAAGGCTCCGTCAAATCATCTAAATTACGCTCCAACTCGGCTTCATTCTCCACAATTGTTTCTTCTATGCAAAATTCTGTCGCCGAATATGCCGAAAAAGTCTACCCAAAGACCAAAATCACCGGCTCCAAAGATATTACCGACGCTAAAGAAGAGCTCGAAAACGATCTTCACTCTGCCAAAATTAACGGCTTACTAGACCGCGTCTATGCACGCAAACTTTCCTACGAAATCTCCGTCATCATGGCCGAAGAATCCAAGCTCCTAAAAACAGTCAAAGACGCCGACTTCAAACAAGCCCTCCAGCGTTCATACGAAAGTCTCTCTATTATTAAAGATTCTATCGAAAACTTATCGCTTTAAAACTCCACAAAAAATGCTATAATTCCCTCAAAGGAGTTTTATGGCAAAAGCAAAAGACAGTATTAAAAAAATCTCCGGCAAATCCAAAGGTTTTCGTAAGGAATTTGTCGAATTTATCAACCGTGGTAGCGTGATGGATCTCGCCGTAGGTATCATCATCGGTTCCGCCTTCACCGCTATCGTTAACTCACTCGTCAACGACATCGTGATGCCACTCGTATCGCTCATCGGTGGTGGTTTCAATTTCACCACTCTTTCCGTGCAAATCGGCGACGCCACCCTCACCTATGGCAACTTTATTCAGAATATCGTCAACTTCCTCATTGTTGCCTTCGTGGTCTTCATCATGATTAAGGCCCTGAATGCCCTCCGCGCCCGCGCCGAGAAGCTCAAGAAGAAAGAAGAAGCCGAAGCTGCCGCTGAGGAGCAAAAAGCAGAAGACGAAACCGTCAAACTTCTCCGCGAGATTCGCAACGTAATGATCAAGAAATAATTATTCTTGCGATTTACTCAAGTTATAACTCAAGCGAACGAGGTCATCGACCTCGTTTTCTTGTAGCTGGCCGCTCATTACAATTTCAATTCCCCCACGCCCAAAGTAACGCGATTCCATTACAGATTCATATTTCTCTCTTAAGAATTTACAAAGCTTTTCGTCTGAGCGCACTTCCACTGTATTTTTATTCACCACCAAAAACGCTCGGCCGTCTACCAAATATAACTCACGCTCCTCTTCTTTTTTATACTCAAACTCACCAATACCACTTACTTTAGAAACGTCGTATACCATTTGAGCTCCTCAATTGAACCATTAATATCATCAAGCGCACGATGCATATCACGCTTCACAAACTTCTTGCCAAGGGCATTCTCGAAATAAACTTTCCATGCCGATACATCAAGCATGCGATAGTGCAACTTGCTAGCTAGCTCCGGCCATTCCCTATCGATAAACTTGCGATCTTGGTGAATCGAATTCCCAGCTAGATACACCTCTTCGCCAAAATTTGTCTTCACAAACTCCAGCAAATCTTTCTCTACTTCCGCGCTTCCCTTACCACTGGCGTTCTGGGCGATCAAAGCATCGCGTGATTCTGTATTCTTCTCCCAGAATTCACCCACCATGCGTTCTTTCATTAATTCTTCTGGCACTTTCACTACAGCTTCAAACTGTACAATCTCGTTAAATTCAAAATCCGTCGCGATCGCCGCCACCTCAAGAATACGATCCTTCTCCGGTGAAAGTCCGGTCATTTCTAAATCCACCCACAAAAGTTTAGCTTTTTTCATTACATTTCCTCCGGCACTTCAATGCCTAAAATATTTAAACCGTGCAACATCGTTTTAGCGTAGCTCACTGTGATTTTGGCGCGACCAAACTCATTCTCATCACCCACCACCGGGCAATTTTCATAAAATCTGGAGAACTCCTGCGCAAGCTCATAGAGATAAGCACAAATCTTATGCGGCGCCATCTCGGCCACTGCCTCAGCCAGCACTTCGCGGTATTGAACAATTTTTTTGATCAAATTCTTCTCTGTTTCTGCAAAGTTTTCCTGCCACTCACCGGATTTTACCGTCACTTTTTCGAGCACTTTCTTAGCACGCAAACTAGCATAAAGCAAATACGGTCCAGAGTTTCCAGTCATTTTAACAGATTCTTTTGGATCGAAAATAATATCGCCACCCATTTTGTATTTGAGGAACGCATATTTTGTAGCCCCTAGCACAATTTTTTCGTCTTCAGAATTATATTCGGCCTTTAATTCGTCAGTAATCATATTTAGAACATCCACCGCCTTCAGGAAATTCCCTTTTCTAGACGACATCTTCACGCTACCCGGCAATTTCACCTGGCCATGCGTCAAATGCGTGGTGCGTTCCGGCAATT
>JAUMXN010000012.1 GCA_030529095.1 Candidatus Saccharimonadota bacterium | reverse complement strand
CTATAAGTAGAGGTGATGAATGAGCCAAAAATCGGTAAATCAAGGCGGATTTTTTGCTCTAAGACCGATAAATCTTTGATGAATGAGACAAGCTCGGCGGATGGAATGGTGAAATTCGAAAGTAGCGGCACGCGCTCGCCACTAGCGCTGGAGTTGATGTAGTTTTCGATGGAATTTTCGAATTCGTCGATGATGGTGGCGTTGTCTTCGTCCTCTACGAGGTAATTCGCGGTGCTTGGCAAAGCCTTAATGGCTTGACGAACTTTGCGGCTAGTTTTGAGGCCGCCGTCGTTGAAGCTGACTAGAATCACGTAGCCATTCTCGAGTTTACGGGTGATTTTGGCAAGGTTTTTGCCGCGTTCTTCGGCGATCTTGAGGATGCGAAGATCGAATACGTTAAGCTCGAGTGGCTGCAGTTTTGCAAGCTTATTTAAGCAGTTAAAAGTAGACTTAAGAGTGCTAAATGTGGCGATGAGACGGGTTGGTTTTGGTGGTAAAAGCTCGGCGTGCAAAATAACTTCAGAAATGATGCCAAGTGTGCCTTCGGAGCCAAACATTAGAGGCATTAGGTCGATTGAGCTCTTTTTGACTGAGAAAATAGTGTTTGGATAGCCAGCTTTGCTTGGTGTGCCGTCGGAAATTTTTTGGCAAACTTCTGGATTTTCTTTGACGAGCTTATCGAGTTTTTTATAGATTGAGGCTTCCAAAGTTTTGGATTTACCACTACGAACGCCGTGGCGGCCAGTTTGAATGCGTTCACCGTTTGGTAAAACAATTTCGATACGTTCGACAAATTTGCGAATACCACCGTATTTGGCGGAATAGCTATCGTTTGGGCAGTTGGCAATGAGGCTGCCGATAGTTTCGTTCGGATTGGCTTTGATCGGGATAGTCATGCCACTCACGAGTAGAGCGGTGTTTAGTTCTTTCAGTGTAATACCAGCTTGAACACGCACCAAGCGTTCACGTTTGTCGATTTCTTCCAGACGGTTGAGTTTTTCGGTAGAGATCACTACGCCAGTAGACAGGTCGGCGCCCATTTCATCGAGCCCGGAGCCGCGCACGGCAACTGGTACGCGAAGGTTTTTGTTGGCCAACTGGTCAAAAAAGCGCATTAATTTTTGCAAATCGCTAGTTGATTCTGGCAAAACTACGAGCCTAGGATTGATTTTGAGTGCGGATTGGTCGGTGGCATAAGCTTCGAGAATTTCTGGCGCATCAAAAGCATTACCGGTAATCAACTGATTTAAATATTTGGTGATTTTGCTCATGCTTTTACGATTATAACATGAAAATCTTAGCATAAACGTATTGACTTTTTTAGATTTTTGATATATGATTATAGGTAGAAAGGTCATAAAAAATAAAAATTAAAGAAATGAAATATCATCGTAAAGCTATTTTGGGCCATTTCTCGCGTGGTGAGAAATTTCGCTCAAAGAAAAAAAGCGGGTGGTTTGATAAAACTATCCTAGCGGCAGGGTTATTATTGTTGACCTTTGCTGCGGTCTCGCTTATTGCCAAAAACAACACTCTTGCAAAAGAGATAAATACCAATATCACAATAGATAGGGTTGGCATTTTTGCGGGAACAGACGTTATTACTGTCAAAGATGAGGACCACGCCTCGACTAATCCGGCAGACTACGCAAACAAAATGTCGGAAGGTACTTTGTATTCCTTGAATATTAATCTGGATATTGTTTTTCCTGAAGGCCAAGCCAATACCGGGAATGATTACACGATTATTCCAATAAATATTGAGGGATCCGAAAATCTTCCAGATGTGATCTTGAACGAGACCAGAGAAATTCCAATTTATTGGCAAGAAGAAGAAATCGGTAAGTTCACTATTAGCAGTGACGCAATCAGGATCGACTATTCTCCATGGGTGGCCGGGCTTGATCGCATCGATGATGTTGTGCTTTACGTACCAAACGTGATTAGCGTTGTTGGTGCCAATCAAAATAGGGTTGGGGCTGTTGCGTTTGACGGCAATCAATTCTATTTTGGTGTGAGTGGAAAGAACCTATCCAATTTGTCTGATGGCACATATGTTAAATCATTGGCAGATGATTCCGCTGTCTGGGAAACCAGGGTTGGTTCTGAATTGACCAATTCCTTGTCGTTGACCGGTGGTGTAATTGGTGTCCCAACTGACACTTACGTCGAGCAGAACTTCCCTAATGCGGTTGGTCACGGCAAAGTTAGCGTTTATGAAACACACATGATTCCTTTGAATCTTAGCGGTCACGCCAACGCTTCTTCTCGTGTTGCTGACAGTATTGATCGTTCGGATAAGTTTACTGAAGTCGTACAACAGACCGGTGAAAGCTACGCGTCGTTCATGCATCGTGTGATGAGTGCCGCTGGGCAATATGGCTTCTATCAAGATTCCGCAGGATTAAGATTTATCATCAATTACGGTGCGCTTGGTGCTGATACTAAGTTTGCCGCAGCTGAGGCATGGGCCGAACAAGCTGCAGATAGCGCAATCGAGCAAGGTTATTATGCCGCCGGCAATAAAAACGCCTTGATCGAATACTACACAACCAGCTTCGGTCGCGACAATAATATTCCACAATCGCCAGCTAATACCTTTAGCTTCAGGGTGGATTACGAGAGAGACGATGATGACACTCAAGCTATCGACGTTTCACAAACCACGAACGTTTATACCAACAATGTACTCACGACCTACAACGGTTCTGGTGTATTGCTGAGCGCATATGGTCTTGCTGATAATTTGTTTGCTCCTAATACTGCAACTATCACTGTCTTCGACTATAGTGACGATGGTGTTACTACGTTGAATGGTGGTTTGTACAAATTGCAATACAAGGATGGTGACGAATACGAAGACTATGAATATGAAGAAGGTAAAACTACTGTGCGCGTAGAAAAGAACGGCACGTTGTTCTTTGAAAATCTCGAACCAGGCGAATATCGTTTGGTAGAGCTTGAAGTCCCAGAAGGCTACGACATTACCCTTACTGAGATGACCGATAAAGGCGAATTTGCTATCGTCGCTGGTAATTATGGCGCTAGGATTCTCGTAGGCAACAAAAAGGCAGTAGTCCCGGAAGACGAAGATACTCCGGTCGTGCCAAAATCTGGTGCCGAGACCGCCGATAAACTTGGTAGCGTATCTGACGCCGGTATCTGTGTGATGACCGCATTTGGTATCGCAATGATCGTGATTGCTATCAAAAGAAAAATTAGTATAGAATAAAAGATACGATGATAGAAAAGACGGGCCATAAGGCTCGTCTTTTTTACTATTAAGCATAAGAAGGTTGACAGATAAGGATTTTTGTGTATAATGGAAGGTATAGTGGTCATATAAAAATAAAAAAAGGATAATAAAAATGTATTATCGTCGTAAGGATATCTTAAACCACTTTTCGTGTGGTGAAAAGTTCAAGGTCCGTAGTGGTATCAACAAAATTTTCTTAGCGATAGGGTTTGCTCTTTTGTTGGCGCCTATTGCTCTATCTATTAAAAACAATGTTTTTGCAAGTCGTCTAGAAGTTAATATTGCGATTACGAGCTTCAACTTGTCAAAAGATGGTAATCAGATTACTGTGCTCGATGAGGCTAGCGCTTCGGAAAACTTGACTGATTATCCTGTAAAAATGTCACACAATACTCCGACTAACTTGGAGTTGGTATTTGATTTGAATGTCACTGGTGGCCGTACGGTCTCGAGTGGTGATACGGTTTTAATTCCATTTACAACACACTATTTAGAAAATAATCCAACCACTTTCGATTTGATCCTAGACGATTTTAGCGAAGCTATGCTTTACGACGGTAGCACTAATATCGGTACTTTTAAAAAAGTTGATAGTGGCGAAGGTATCATTATTGAATTTAATAGGAATGCAGCGGGTGCTTCTTCCTTTACTGACCTTACGCTCGTAATGAATAATGCTGTGCGTTCGGCTGCACTAGGCTACGCAAGGGTTGGCTATGTTACGGTTGCTTCGCAAAAATATTATTTTGGAATTGTTAAAAAGAGCTTGGGCAACCTTTCTGATGTAACTTACACTAGCGAAGTTACTAACGATAGTGTCTCATGGGAAACCAGAATTGGTACGGATTTGACCAACGAACTTTCGACTAGTCGCGGTACTTCTGGTACTCCGGTCAACACGGTCGTCGAGCAGGCTTATCCTGGCGCAGTCGATCATGGACCACTCACGATCTTTGAGGCTCATAGAATGCCACTAAATTTGAATAGTGATGCTCCTTCTGGCCACAAAGCAGCAGAATCCATTAATCATATCAACGATTTTACGCAAATTACACAAAACGCTGGTGAATCTTACGCATCGTTTAAAGCTCGCGTAGTAGCCAGTCCTTTGAGATACGGGTTTTATAAAGATAGCGACGGTTTGCGTCTCGTAGTTAATTATGGTCTACTTGGTGTCGATACGCCGTTTGGTAGCGCTAATACTTGGGCAGAAAGTGCTGCAGATGCTGCTATTGCGCAGGGCTATTACACTGCCGCCGACAAACAAGCTTTGATTGATTATTATATTGCTTGTTTCGGTGATAATAGCGTGATCTCTCAGGTGCCTTCCCCGGCCTATAGCTTCCGTGCAATTTATCCGGTCGCTTACGAGGATACGCCGGTTAGTTCTACGGCTGTCGTCACTTATGGCAATACTTCGGTAACATTGACTGACTCGGCTACTTTGGTTGGCATTTTTGGTTCAGTTAAGGTACAGGCAAGGGCCATGCAGGTGGTGACGGTAGATTATGAAAGCCGCGAATTGATTAGCGGCGGTACTTATAAATTGCAAATTAAACACGGCGATATTTACGAAGACTATACTCCAAATGATGGTGGAACTCTGATCAGAACCGTGGCTGACGGTGGTATGCTAACCTTCTCGAATCTTGGCATCGGCACATATCGCTTGGTGGAAGTGTCGGTTCCAGAAGGCTACGATCCTACCCTCACTGATGGGTATGACGAAATAGATGAAGTTGCTTATTCGAGCGACTTCGTCGTGAGCGCTAGCGACACGGAAGGTACGAGGATTATCGTCTACAATCTTAAATCAGATAAATCGGCCGAAGCGGACGAGGACGCCCCAGCGGTGCCAAAAACCGGTGCGAATACTACTGATGGACTTGGCGGCACTATTGATGCTAGTGTTTGTGCTATGACTGCGATTGGTATTGCGATGATTGTAATTGCGATCAAGAAGAAAGTTAGTATAGAATAAATACAATAACAGAAAAGACGGGCCATAAGGCTCGTCTTTTTGTATTCTTCGTTTGTGGTGCCCGGAACAGGACTTGAACCTGCACACCTTGCGGCATATGCTCCTAAGGCATACGTGTATACCAATTTCACCATCCGGGCGTAGTGCTATTATAACATAGTTTATTTTTGATAGATAGAGATTGTGGCGCCGGCATAAGAGCGTGATTTGAGAAGTTTGAGTTCGGTAAATTCTGGTGCGTCGCCCGGGTGAGACAGTGCTAAAACGCCAGAAGGTTTTAAGAACTTAATTAGGTTTTCGATTTGTTCCGGCTTGAAACTGCTATATGGTGGGTCGGCAATAATTAGATCGAAGGCTTGGTCGGTCTCAAAGCTGTCCACGCTTTTTTCGACGACAGTAGCGTCATCTATGTTAGCGATATTCTCTCGCAAAACTTTGGCGACTTTGTGATCTTTTTCGATAAAAACTACGCCAGAAGCCCCGCGCGATAAAGCTTCGATGCCGAGCGCGCCGGTGCCGGCGAAAGCGTCGAGCACGACGGCATTTTCGAGGTATGGCAAAAGCATGTTAAATAACGCCAGCTTTTCGCGCGAGCCCATTGGGTGGGTCTTGTCGGATTGTGGCGATTTAAGATTTTTACCTTTGTAGATTCCAGAGATTACTTGCATATTAGTTTAATGTTGTTAACTGTTGATAGCGCTTAATGCCAGACATAAGCTCTTTATATTTTAACATATTTTCTGGGTTTTTCAAGAATAGGTCGATGTCGTCGCGAGCTTTTTTGATAAGTTTAGTGTCGCTGAAAGTGGCAATACGAAGATCTAGTGCACCATGTTGCAAAGCGCCATAAATTTCGCCCGGGCCGCGGAGTTTAAGGTCGACTTCGGCAAGATAAAACCCGTCGGTAGATTTTTCGAGTTCTTTTAAGCGTCTGGTCGGCTGATTGTCGCCAGAAGTCAGCAGATAACAGAACGAGGCTACGCTGCCACGGCCAACGCGTCCGCGCAATTGGTGAAGCTGGGCAAGGCCGTAGCTCTCGGCATTTTCGATAACCATCAAGGTGGAATTCGGCACATCAACACCAACCTCCACGACTGTGGTAGAGACCAAAACTTGAATTTCACCACCGGCGAAGCGCTCCATGATATGATCTTTTTCGGTTGGCTTCATGCGGCCGTGCAAAAATTCGATTGTGTAATCCGGGAAAACTTTCTTCAATTTTTCAGTGCGAGATTTAACCGACGTAGCTTCGGAAGACGGATTGTCGTCGATGGCTTTGCAGATCCAATAAACTTGTTGGCCGGCGGTAATAGTTTCGCGGATTTTTGGATAAAGTGATTCCCTGGTACTGGTCTCAGCAAGGATTTTGGTTTCGATTGGTTGGCGACCTTTTGGCAATTCATTCAAAATCGAGACATCGAGATCGCCGAAGACGGTGAGCTGGAGTGACCTCGGGATTGGTGTTGCGGTCATAGCGAGAAAATGTGGAGCTAAGCCGCTCGGAGATTTTAGTAAGAGTTTTTGCCTTTGTTCTACGCCGAAGCGGTGTTGTTCATCGATAATCACGAGGCCGAGATTCTTAAATTCGGTATCGTCGGTCAAAAGAGCGTGTGTGCCAATAACGAAATTGATTTCGCCGGCTTTGATGGCAGCTTTGAGTTTATCTTTTTGTTTGGTGGCACCGGTAAGCAGGGCGGTTTTTATGCCGTATGTGCTAAGTTGTTTGGATAATTTTTCGAAATGCTGGGTGGCCAGGATAGCGGTTGGTGCAAGCAAAGCAACTTGTGCGCCGCCGAGAATAGCTTCATAAGCGGCCATAGCGGCGACCATGGTTTTGCCGGAGCCGACGTCGCCTTGGAGTAGGCGGTTCATCGGCGTGGCCTTATCCATGTCTTTGAAAATTTCCCAAGCTGCTTTTCTCTGGGCGCCGGTTAGAGTAAACGGCAAATCTTTGACGAACTGATTAATCTTGTCGTTGTGGTATGGAAGCTGCATAGACTCGAGTTTGTCGTTTTCAGAGCGGTTGAGCCTGGCGGCCAAAATAAGTTCGAACAATTCCTCGTAGGCCAAATATTCGCGTGCTTCGGTGACGGATTTGGCTGATTCTGGAAAATGCACTTTAAACAGAGATTCTTTGCGTTTGCCGGCTGGTACGGTTGGCAAAAAATCTGGGATCTTAGCAAATCTGTCGCGCGAGTTATTGATTAGGCGTTTGAAATCGGCAGATTTAACTTTGCCATGGGCAACGTAAATTGGTGCAAGTCCGGATGAGCGTTCGATTTCGTCTACTTCGACGGCGGATGGTGACATCAAACAGTAGCGGCCACTTCGAAGTTCAAAACTGCCGGTAAAATAATATTCTTTATCGGGTTTGAATTGGTTAACGCGGTAAGACTGATTAAACCAGACGGCTTTAACAAACCCGGTGTCATCGCGAACGACACCTTCGGTGACTGTGAGTTTGCGGAATCTAGCGCGGCGCGAGACGACTGCGGTGACGCGGCCTCTAATTACGACTTTGCCGGGCTGCATGGCAGCGATGGTGGTTGGTGCGGAGAAGTTTTCGTAGTCTTTTGGCAAATTATAAAAAAAGTCACGCACGGTTTTGATACCGGCTTTTTTTAAAACCTCGGCGGTCTTTGGGCCGATGCCTTTTAGACTCTCGACTGACTCCTCTAAATTCATAAGACTATTATAGCAAAATTACTTAAGCACGTTTTGAGTGCTCGGCACGCCACTTGTCTACCTCGCCATGATTGCCGGAGAGTAAAATGTCTGGCACGGTCATCCCACGAAAATCGTAAGGCTTGGTGTATTGCGGGTATTCTAGGTTATCGCCGTCCGAAAAAGATTCGATCTCGGCTGAAGTTTCACCGCCCAGTACGCCAGGAATGAGGCGTACAACTGAATCGATGATGGTGAGAGCTGGTAATTCCCCACCAGTTAAAACGAACTTACCGAGCGAAACTTTGTAGTCAACAATTGAAAGAATGCGTTCGTCGTAGCCTTCGTAATGTGGGCAAAGGATAATAAAATGTTTAGTCTCGTTGTCTTTGATGTCTGCGAATTCGCGTGCCGCTTCTTGGTTCCAAATTGTGCCAACTGGAGTTGGGAGAATGACTTTGGCGGAAGGATCTTTTTCTTTGATAGATTCAATAGCATTAAAGACTGGTTCGCAGCGGAGCAACATGCCGTCACCGCCGCCGTAAGGCGTGTCGTCGACGGATTTATGTGGGCCAAGGCCAAAATCGCGCAAGTTAACAAAATCAAACTCAGCCAGACCTTTATCCTGTGCCTTCCACATCATAGAAGTGTTGAGATAAGGCTCGAGAGCTTCTTTAAAAAGCGTAATAATAGTGAACTTGATTTTTGCCATATATTATATTATAACAAAAAATCCCCCATTTGGGGGATTTTTGCTTTGTAAGACTTAGTCTTTCTTGGTGTTGCTCTTGCAGAAGCGAATGATGGTAAGAGCAGCTTCGTAGACGAAGCGGATGAATACCAAGTGGAAGATTAGGCTAAAGAAGCCCCATGGATCGCCACCGGTGGTGAGGGTCTTAAGACCGTCCATGACGTACTGAAGAGAGACATAGTAGAAGCAGATTCTAGCTAGATCTTCAGCAAAGTTTCCTTTGAAGAGGAAGAAATTTTTGATATCGTCAGCTGGTTTGCGCTTTTCGGCACCTTTTTTGAAGTAGGTGAAGAAAATGAAAAGTGCAGCTGTACCTAATGCACAAAGGACGATGGTACAGATCTTCCAGCTAGTGTTGGCGTCAAAGCCACCGTTGCCGGTAGAGGTGAGTTCTCCAAGAATACTATTGTATAGAGAATCCATGTTTTATAACTCCTTTATTAATATTATTAACTTAAATATACCATAAAAATTTTTTTTGTGTGATATTTTTAGGTTTTTATGTATAATCGGGGTATGAATAGAGTGCCGCTAGCGGAGAGGATGCGTCCAAAAAAGTTGGATGAGGTGGTGGGCCAAGAAAAGATCATTGGCGAAGGTAAAATTTTGACCGAAATTGTACGCCTCAGGGAGCCGGTGAATTTGATTTTTTGGGGCCCTCCGGGCACCGGCAAGACAACTTTAGCGCGGATTTTGGCGCACGAGTTCGAGGCGGATTTTGTAGAAATTTCGGCCGTAACTTCTGGCAAAAAAGATATCGAAGAGGTGGTGCAACGCGCCAAGACCAACTGGAATCTAAAAATCCGTACCGTGTTGTTTGTGGATGAAATCCACCGTTTTAATAAAGCGCAGCAAGATGCATTTTTGCCACATGTCGAATCAGGCCTTATCACTTTGATTGGTGCTACGACCGAGAATCCGTCTTTTGAGGTGATTTCGCCGTTACTTTCTCGCTCGCGCGTGGTATTGGTGGCGCCTTTGTCGAAGGATGCAATTCTCGAAGTCTTGACTCGCGCAGCTAAGAGCGAGAAGCTAAAAATCGTTAAGAAAATGACTAAGACCGCGGGCCGCAAAATTACCGAGGATGCGTTGGATTATTTGGCGGAGCTTTCGGGTGGCGATGCGCGTTCGGCGCTGGGTGATTTGGAGCTTGCTCTTTCCCTTTCCGATAAGATTGGTCGCGACGTCGTAAAAGAAGCCGCAGGTCGCAAGCTGCCGGGCTACGACAAAAAGGGTGACAACCATTACGATACGATCTCGGCATTTATTAAATCAATGCGCGGTTCGGATGTGGATGCCGGGCTTTATTATCTTGCGCGCATGATAGAAGCAGGCGAAGACCCGAAGTTCATCGCACGTCGCATGGTGATTTTTGCTTCGGAAGACATTGGCCTGGCTGGCAACGGGGCACTCAGCCTTGCGACGGCTTGTTTTCAAGCTGTGGAGCGCGTGGGCATGCCGGAGTCTGGTTTGATTTTGGCACACACTGTGGTGGCGCTCGCAAAGTCTAAGAAAAATCGCGACACGGCCGATGCTTGGTATAAAGCACAAGATTTAGCACGTAAAACTATGGGCGAACCAGTCCCAATTTGGTTGCGTAATGCTCCAACTAAACTCATGAAGGATCTTGGCTACGGCAAAGGTCAAAAATGGGAGTCCGGTTTTCATCTTGATAAAAACTACTTACCAGACTCTATAAAAGACGAAAAGATTTTTAAATCAACAATGAAAATCTAATCTTTGTCGCCAAGGAAGGCGCCAGACTGGCGAGACCAGAGTTGTTTGTAGATGCCGTTTTTTCTAGTGAGCAATTCTTCGTGGGTGCCTTGCTCGATGATGCGACCTTGTTCTAGGACAACGATGCGATCAAGATTGGCGACGGTTGAAAGGCGGTGTGCGATAACAATGGATGTGCGACCTTTCATCAAGTTGTTCAAAGCTTTTTGAATGGCAGCTTCAGATTCGGAATCGAGCGCAGAAGTGGCTTCGTCCAGTACGAGAATCGGGGCGTTTTTAAGGATAGCGCGAGCAATAGCGATGCGTTGGCGCTGGCCACCAGAAAGCTTGACGCCGCGTTCGCCCACCTCGGTATCGTAGCCTTTTGGTAAATCTTCGATAAAGTCGTCGGCGTGCGCAAGTTTTGCAGCCTCCAAAATTTCTTCTTTGGTAGCGCTAGGTTTGCCGTAGGCGATGTTTTCGCTGATTGAGCGGTGGAACAAATTGGATTCTTGTGGGACATAGGCGATGGCTTCGCGGAGGCTTTGCTGAGTGACGTCGCGGATGTCTTGGTTGTCAATATAAATGCCACCTTTATTGACATCGGCGAACCTGAGCAGTAATTTGGTGAGCGTAGTTTTACCGGAGCCGGAGACGCCAACTAAGCCAATGCGTTCGCCTGGTTTGATGGTGAGCGAGAAGTCTTCAAAGAGAGCGGTTTTTTGTTCGGCGTGTTTAAAGGTGATGTGGCTAAATTCGATTTTGCTGTTGGTGACTTTGAGTGGGACGTCAGTTTTGTCGTCGACGGTAAATGGTAGATCGAGGATTTCGACCATTTCTTTGGCATTGCCGAACTTGCGGTTCATGACGCGAAGAATGTGGTTTAAGACCCAGATTTCAGATAGCAATCCGCTGGCAAGGCTATACATAAACACCGTGTCGGCGACCGAAAGGCCAAATAAGTTGTGGGCCATGATAACTAGGACTAAGGTGATAACAAAGGTAGTGGTGCCGAGACAGTTGAGCGACAGGTTGCGCCAGAACGAAACACGCGCTTGCTTATAGATAGCTTTTTTGACGTTTTCGGTTTCGCGGTGGAAGCGGCCTTTTTCGTATTTTTCCCTGGCGTAGGATTTAACACTGAGTACGTTTGTGACCGAGTCAGCGAGTTGGCCGGAACGCTTGTTTTCGGCCGAAGCGAATTCTTCGTCAACATGGCGAGTCTTGTAGTAGGTAATGGTGGCTACGACGGCGTAAAGTGCGGCAAAAAGTAGTAACACGGCGGCAAACGGTGGGCAAATAAAGAATGCGGTGGTGGCAGAATAAACCAGATATAGGATCAGTGGGAAGAAGTCCCAGATGAAATTCGATTTTACATCAACGTAAGCGTCCGGAAGTTTGTTGGCTTGGGACGAGAGCGAACCCGAAAAATGGTTGCTATGAAAATTCATAGATTGTTTGATGATTGCTTGGAATGAAAGATTGGAAAGATATTGCGAGCCAACCGCATCCATGTGCCAGTCGAGAAATTCGATAATGCGAATCACGCCGATATTATTGATCGCGGCCGGGATAATTGTGGCTAGAAGTAATCCAATGTAATTGTTGATTTCGAAATCACCAGCGGCGAGTTGACCAACGATGTTGCTAGTGCCGCGTGGTACCAAGATGCGCCCAACGTAAACATAAACTGGCATCAAAATGAGAACTGCAATCGTTGAAAGTTTCGACTGCATGAGCGTACGCCAAAAATAATGCATGGTACGCTTAAATGTATGCTTCTTATTGTTCTCTTTTTTATTCATACGGTTTATATTATTATATAATTTTGACTATTGTGCAAGCATTTCGGCATTTTTTCTATAAAAAATAAAACATGTTATAATGTAGGGTATAAAAATAACATGTAACATGGAGAAAACATGGCAGATTTTAATAAAGTTTTGACTCCGGGGGACTATGAAAACGGCGAGCTTAACGTTGTGATTGAAATTCCAACTGGCTCAAACCACAAGATTGAATGGGATCGTGAACGCGCTTGCTTTATGCTAGATCGCGTCGAACCAGTTGCTTTCGCTAAACCATGCAACTACGGTTTTATTCCGCAAACAATCGATGAGGACGGCGACGAGCTTGATGTCCTCATGATTACCGACCAACCACTTACGACTGGTATTTGGATGAAAGCCAAAATCCTTGGCGTGATGAAATTCGTCGATGGTGGCGAAGTTGACGACAAGATTATCTGTGTTCCAGAAGATGATCGCAATAACGGTGATTGCTATGAAACCTTGGAGGATTTGCCAAAGCAAACTTTGAAGCAAATTGAATTCCACTTCAATCACTACAAAGATTTGAAGAAACCAGGCTCTACTGAAGTTAAAGGCTTCTTTGGCCTTGACGATGCAAAAGCTGTGATTGCCGAATCTATCAAGCGCTGGAACGAATCCGACCGCGCAAGTAAATAATTATTAAGATTCAAAAAAACTCCCGCGACTATTTGCGGGAGTTTTTGTTTAGAGCTCTTCAATCTTGACGCGGACTTGCTCGGCGGTGTCGCGGTCGCGGATGGTGACGGTGTCGTCTTCTAGCGTGTCGAAGTCGATGACGACGCATTTTGGCGTACCGATTTCGTCTTGCTTACGATAGCGCTTACCAATGTTGCCGGAATCATCCCAAGTTACAAAAGTATATTTGGCTTTGAGTTTTTCGTAGACGGCTTTGGCTTTTTCGACGAGCTCTGGCTTGTTCTTGAGCAGTGGTGAAACACAGAATTTGTATGGTGCGAGATTTTCTGGGAGCCTCAAAACGATGCGTTTTTCGCCATTGATTTCATCTTCGGTATAGGCGGTACTAAGGATGGCCAGGAATAGACGCTCGACGCCGATGGATGGTTCGATGACGTGTGGAACGAAAGTTTCGCCGGTGTTTTTATCGCGATAATCCATGTTTTTGCCAGATTCGCGAGCGATATTTTGCAAATCAAAATCGGTGCGATAGGCGATACCCATGAGTTCCTCTTCGCCGTTTGGATAATCAAACATGATATCGATGGTGCGCTTAGAATAGTGCGCACGGTCTTCGGCTGGGACTTCGAGTTCGTGGATTTTTTCGGTTGGAAGACCCATTTTGTCTTTTAAGAAGCTACGATATTCTTCGAGGATTTTATCGAAGTTTTCAGACCAGGTGTCTGGGTGTACGAAATACTCAATCTCGAGCTGCGAACATTCACGGTCGCGTAAGATGAAGTCGCGTGGAGAGATTTCGTTGCGGAAAGATTTACCTTGTTGGCAGAGGCCAAACGGAAGGTTTGGATAAATTGTATCGACGACATTTTTGTAGTTAGTGAAGATACCCTGAGCGGTTTCTGGGCGGAGATAGGTGGTGCTACGTTTTAAGAGTTCTTTGGCGGCTTCGTCACCTTCGGCATCTTCTGGCATTACGGCACCCACATGGGTGGTGAACATCATGTTGAATTTGCGGATGCTACTCCAGTTGGTTTTGCCACAGACTGGACAGACTGGATTTTGAGCTAGAAATTCTTCGGTAGTAATGCTTTCGGAGTAGCCTTCGACGAGCTTGTCGGCGCGGAAACGAGAATGGCATTCTTTACATTCAACTAGCGGATCGGCAAAAGTAGAGGTGTGGCCGGAAGCGACCCAAGTGCGAGGATTCATCAAGATGGCAGCGTCGATGCCAAACATATCGTCGCGCTGATCAACCCAGTAGCTCCACCAGGTGTTTACGATGTTATTTTTAAGGGTGACGCCGAGCGGACCAAAGTCCCACGTACCGGCCATACCGCCGTAGACGTCGGAGCCTGGGAAGATAAAACCGCGGCGTTTACATAAGCTTACAATGTCGTCTAAGTTGTTCATGTTAATTATTATACCATTTTTGAGATAAAAAAAGAGACGTCTTGCGACAGGCCTCTCTTTTTGCGCTGATGCGCGCCCACCCTTGGGGCACATTGTTTTGTTTTAATCCGCTGTGTTTGTTTTTAATGTAAGTCTCCACACTCCACTAATTACTCAGTGGAACCCCTGTGAAGCGTATCAGCTTATGTTTATAATAAAGCATAAGCGTCAAAAAGTCAAGTGGGTTTTTCAAAAAGAATGTTGTATTTTTTACAACGTTTTAATAGTCTTCTACCAGAGTAAATTCTTTGCCAGCGATCGAAATAATGGAGTCTGGCTCGGCGCCAAGGGAGGTTAATTCGGCCTTGATTCCTAGCTTTTTCATGATGTCGCGTAGACGGTTGACGCTAGCATAGTTATAAAGATCAGTACGACGAGCAAATTTTTCGATCTTCTCGCCGGTAACGATAAATTTGCCATCTTCAGTGCGTTCGACGTTCCAGGTGTCGTGGAGCTCGTCACCGCTAAGGGAAATGGTTGGGATATCTTTCTTTTCTTCTTCCTCTTTTGCGGCTTCTTCTGCGACAACTTTTCTTTCTGAGACGACAAAGAGCAGGCGCTTTAAGAGCTTGTCAATTCCCTGGTGGGCCGGAGCAGAAATGGCGTAGACTTCGGCGTTTGGATTAACCTTAAGAATAGAAGCCATTTGCATATCGATAATTTCCTGGTCGACACCTTCGCATTTGGTGAGAGCGACGATTTCTGGACGGTCTTTGAGATCGGAATATTTCTCGAGTTCATTTCTAATGATACGATAAGCCTCGCCGGCGTCGTCATTGTAAACATCAACAAGATGAAGGAGTACGGCGGTGCGATCAACATGGCGCAAGAAATCATGGCCGAGGCCCTTGCCTTCGGAGGCTCCTTCAATAAGACCCGGAATATCAGCGATAAGGATACTACTGTCGCTGACCTTGGCGATGCCAAGATTTGGCGTAATCGTAGTAAATGGATAATCGGCGATTTCTGGTTTAGCGTTTGAAACGATAGAAAGGAAGGTGGATTTACCAGCATTTGGTAAGCCAACTAGCCCAACATCGGCGAGAAGCTTGAGCTCGAGTTCAGCTTCAAATTCTTCGCCTGGTTCGCCAACTTCGGCGATGATTGGGGCTTGCCTGGTTGAGCTCTTGAAGTGAGCATTGCCAAAACCGCCGTCGCCGCCCTTGGCGATGATTGCTTCTTGGCCATCACGGGTCAAATCGGCGAGCAAAACTCGTTCCTCGCCAGATTTATAAACTACGGTGCCGATTGGAACTTCAACGATTAAGTCTTTGCCGGAACGGCCAGCCGAGCGGGTGCCGGAGCCATTTTTGCCGTCTTCGGCGGTCAAAATCGGGGTGAATTTAAAGTCAAGCAAGGTATTAGTGTCTTTGTCGGCTTTAAAGATGATTGAACCACCTTTGCCACCGTCGCCACCATCTGGGCCGCCTTTAGGGATATAAATTTCGCGGCGAAAAGATACAGCGCCGTCTCCGCCTTTACCAGCTTTCAAATTAACTTTTGCTGTATCTACAAACATAATATATATTATAACATATTTTTAGCGAAAAATCTCGCTTAAGTTAATTATCTGCGGTGGATGTAGTTGAAGCTACTAACAGCAGAAGCTGAGATCAACGATTCAGTCAAAACGCCGGCGCGGTAATTGTAGTTGAGTTCGCGGACTAGGATGGTGCCATCGTCGTTGACGGCCACAACGTAACCTACGTGGCCAAAGTAACCACTGGTGGTCTGGAAGACGTCACCAGCCTGTGGTGAATTATCTACTGGGAAGCCGGCAGCGGCAGCGTTGGCGGCCCAAGAATAGGCGTTACCGAGATTGCCTGGGAGATCTTGACGCATATACCAAGCATAGCTAGTACATTGGCCGGAGGTGTATGGCGTGGATAGCCAGAGGCTACCATCGATGACGGTAAGGGTAAGGCGGGCACCGCCGGAACCAGAGGTGGTGTAGCGATAAGTAGTTGTGACGACTGGGGCTGGTGGTACGTATTCTGGGCGTTCTTTTTCTGGTAAAGTACCACCTTCGATAGCGATACGCATACCCTCAGAAATACCAGAAACCTCAATATCGTTAAGGTGTTTAATATTTTCGACGGTTGAACCGTAGGTGTCGGCAATCGATTCTAGAGTATCGTCTGCCTTAACGGTGTAAACGATACCGGAAATATTCTTGGTAAGATAAAGCGTGTCACCTTCGCTAATGCTGGTGGTTTTGAGACCATTAGACCAACGAATTTGGTCTGTAGAAAGGCCGAATTTATAAGCGATATCTTCCATAGTTTCGCCGGCACTAACAGTGTAGCTGATAACGCCACGGGAGAATTTTGAAGTATCGGTGGTAATGTTTTTCTCGATTTTGCCGCTACCAATAGAGGTTTGGCCAATGTTGTAAAGAGATGAAGTTGCTACGTAGTTGTAAGCGACGTCTTCGGCGCTGGCAAGGTTTAAGGCGTCGGAAAGGTCGGCGACTACATATAATTCGGACAATTTATCGGTAGAAATTTTAGCGTCATTCACATCAAGAGATGTGAGGTCGACGTTGGAGCTGTGAGCTTTGTTTAAAATGCCGGCAAAAAGAGCGGCAACGATTAATGCGCCAGACAAAACATAGAGAGAAATTGTACGAAGTTTTTGAAAATCTAGTTTCTTTTTCATCATAACGATACGTTACAGAAGACTTGGCAATGGACGCGAATGTTCTGGTTATGCTCTTCTTCTGTATAACTATAATACATCTTCCCATCATCACCTGTCAAGAAATAAAGATAATCGGTATCTGTTGGGTCAGCTACGGCTTCCATGGCGGAAAGGCCTGGGTTGGAGATTGGACCATATGGTAAGCCAGCATAAAGGCGGGTGTTGTATGGCGAATCGACCTGGAGGGCATCACCGACGGCAATATCGTCGCGATTGCGATCTGGATTTAGTACGTCTAGCGCATAGGATACTGTTACGTCGCTACCGAGCTGTATGCCTTGCGAGAGGCGATTTAGGAAAATCCCCGCAACCATTGGTTGATCTGCGGTTTTGGCTTCTTTTTGGACTATGGAAGCCAAAGTGATTCCCTGGTGGAGGTTGAGGCCTTGATCAGCGAAGCGGTTTACCAAATTGTTTTCTTCGACAATTTTGTTGGTGCCCATAAGAAAAGTTTCAAAAATGTCTTTAACCGGGGCGTTGTTGTAAAATTCGTAAGTTTCACCAAAGAGATAACCTTCAATTGTATCCCCGATTGGTTTGTCGCTGAGAACCGGAATATCGTATTCGATATGAAGGGCTTCGTCGATTTCCTCGGCGCGATAGCCTAGGGCGATGAGGTTTTTCTTGATATCAAAGATGGTTTCACCTGGTTTGATTGTAAAACTGAAGACATCTGCGTCGGCGCCTTCGGACAGAATCCTAGCGATAGCGTTGGCGTCCATGCCTTGATTAAGGATGTATCGGCCACTTTTAAGTACGGCGTCACCAAAAGATAATTTGAGATTAATTTTAAAGAAAAACGGGCTTTTGATAAGTTTAGCTTCGGCGAGATTATTGGTGATTGTATCAACAGAATCGCCTGGCAAAATGGTGAATTCGACGTCTGGGCAACGATTGTCTTCGCAGTTTTTGACGATTGGCCCGAGCGAATTAAAATACCAAAAAACGATACCGGCGCAAATTGCAGCAATCACGGCAACAATAATAATGGGGGTAATAATCAGATTTTTGCGGGTTTTTTTCACGATTTTTTTAGAACTTTCTATGGCTTTTTTAGAATTTAGACGGGCTTTTTTGGCGACTTTTTTGGCACTGTTTTCGATTATGCCCGGTAAGGGTTCCTCCTTGATGGAGTCTTCGGTGAAGTTTTCAATAAAGTCTTGCAGGATGATAGATGCGGCTTCGGCATCAATATCGCCTTTTTCGTAGTTTTTCTGACGGGTCTTAAGCCGGGATTCAGCTTCTACCGAGGTGAGCGATTCGTCCTGAAAACGAATTTTAGCACCTGGAATCTTCTCTGTCAAAGTTTTGGCGAAATTGCGTGCGTAAAGAGACTGTTTTGTTTCGTTACCTTCGTTGCTGCGCGGCAGGCCAATAACAAAGAATTTAGTGCTATGAACATTAGTCAAACGGCTGAGCTCTTGCCACTCGTTACCATTGACTTCGATATAGCTAACTGGGACGGCGATTCTAGTAGAAGAATCGACGCGTGCGACGCCGATCCTCTTCTCGCCAACATCTAAGCCGAGAATTTTCATTTTTGTGCCTTACGGATTATTTTTCTTATCGTCTTTGTCATCTTTGGCGTTGTCTTCGATGACCATTTCGATAGTAATTTTGTTGCTGTCGCCTGGTGCGGCGGTTACCCATGGATATGATCCTTCGGTCGAGACTTTGCTGACGCCGTTGACGGAACCGAGATCGTGTTGGATATCACCGAAACCTTTGCCTTTGACGAGCTCTAGTACGTCGTTTTCGGTGATGGTTGGGCCAGTGTGGTAGCTGGCTTTGAGCTTGCCAGTATAACTGTTATCGCCGGATGACGAGAAGTTTTCAATAAATGGACTGCTAATGGCGTAGATTTTTTGATCGTTAGCTAATTTAGCTTTTTTGGAGATGTATTCTTCGAGTTTGGTTTTGTCTAGTACGTAGATAAGAGTAGTAACCTTGATTGTGGCGGTTGGGATTACATTGTCTGTAACTTCTTCATCGATTTTTGGTGATGATTCTGGATCGGAGAAGGTCTGTTTGTAGGTGCTATCGATTTTGATTTTGTCGTCGCTAATTTGTTTACCGAGGGCTTTTTTGACTTCTTCTTTTTTCTCTTCGGTCTTGTATTCTTCGGTGATTCTGTCTTTGACGGATGAAACGTTTTCGCCGGAGACGATGGTGACGTTTTTGTCGGTACCGCCGGTGAAAGCTGCTTCGGAATAGGCAGTAACGCGGTCGCTTGGGGCGGTAAAGCTAGTTTTGCTGATATTGTAGGCTTCGCCTGGGGCGGCTGCAGTCAAAGTTACTCTAGCGGAGCGCATACAACCGTCTTTTAGAATAGTACTACTGTTTTTGTTCTCACATTCGCTCATGTCACCACTCCATGAAAGCGTGACGTCGGCATTGGAATAGAAGGTTAGGCCACCGGCTTTGAATGCAGAATTTTTATTGATGCTGAGCGGTTTGTTTTGGTCGGCCCAGTAGAACCCGGCCTGGACGATAATTTCGCCAGAGGCTTTTTCGCCAACGTTCTTGGTGCCGGTAGCGGTGAATTCGACTTTGCGTTCTTCTTCGATTTGGACTGGTTCGAGATAGAAGATGCCTTCGTCGGTGTTCTCGTTGCCAGGATCGGTTGTGAATGAGACTGATTCCGAGAAGTTGTTGGCGTCGGTGCGTACGAAAACGGTAATTTTGGCAGCTGGAGCAATGGCAAGAGCCCAGACGAGGAACAGGATCAAAAGAATTATAGCGGCACCGCCAGCCATCACCCATTTTTTGTAATTCAAAATCCAGGCAATAACTGGGTTGCTGTGAGTTTTCTTTTCTTTCTTCTCTTTTTTGGCTTTTTTATCGGCTTTAGCGGCGGCTTTTTCGTCTTTTTTGTCGTCGGATTTTTCTTCTTCTTTTTCGTCTTCGCCGTCTTTTTCGG
>JAUMXN010000011.1:11401-20065 GCA_030529095.1 Candidatus Saccharimonadota bacterium | reverse complement strand
ACTTGGTGGGCCTTTACCCCGCCAACTATCTAATCGTACGCAGGCCAGTCCCAAAGCGCAAAAGCTTTAATCCGAAGATCACATGCGGTATTAGCCACTCTTTCGAGTAGTTATCCCTCAGTTTGGGGTCCGTTCCCACGCGTTACTCAGCCGTCCGCCGCTCGTCAGCAGCTTCACTGTTCCCTCGAATCGAACAACCTACGATAATGCGCTAGGTGTGTCAAGGAAACGGTGAAGCCCTGTTACCGCTCGACTTGCATGTATTAGGCACGCCGCCAGCATTCATCCTGAGCCAGGATCAAACTCTCCATTAAAGATTTAAGTTTGAAAACTCAAATAAAAAAACTGACGATGAAATTAATTGCACAACTAAATTGTTAAGTTATTTCTAAACACTACTAAAAAACAGTAACCACTCGCAGTAATTTAGACTGTTACCATCTTATCGCATTAAAACAAAAAAGTCAAGGGTTTTTTTGAAGATTTTTTACAATTTTTTCATCGTTTTTCACCTCAAATATCATTGACATCTTATTATTCTTATGTTAATCTAAATTTAGAGTGTAGAATTCTTGACTAAGGTGCCAATACAAAAACCAAAAAGAGGTCATACGTGAAAACGCAAAACAAACATTTTTGCTTGTCGTCCTGTCGGGTACCGATGACCTTTTTGTTCCCTATTAGCATATTTATACTAGTTATTTTCAGTATCTTATCTCTATCCCCAATCGTTATCCCAGGAGTCAACGCCGAAGGAATCGTGGCCAGCAACTCTATTGCCATCACTGCACCAAATATCGATCTCGACATCAACCCAGCCAACCGCCTTACCATTGGCAAAAATACAGTTTCGATTTCCGCTAGCCCGGCCTCTGGTTACGAACTATATCTTTCTACTACTGAACAAAATATGTATTTAGATGGCGACAACACCAACACCCGCAAAATCTCCCCTACTACTGGCACTTATGAATCGCCAGCTGCAATTTACAGCGAGTCTTCCCCAGCTTGGGGCTATGCCGTTGCCGGACTAGACAACTTTAGTCCAAGCTACAGCACCACAAGCCCAAGCTCTTCTTCGAAATTCGCCGCCGTGCCAACCACCGAACAGCTTATTGCTAGTACCGAATCCGCTATCACTACCGACTCAATCGACGTCTACTACGGTGTCAAAAACAACAACGAGCTTATTGCCGGCGATTATTCTACCACCGTTATATATACCGCCGTCGGCACTGCCGAACCATCCACCCCAAAAGCCATCCTCGGCAACAACGGCAACCTTAGTTTCGTCTACGATAATCTCTCCTACACGACAGGCGATACATACACCGACAATATCGGAGATACTACAATTTATAGAGTCTACTCTGTGCCAACTAATTCGAGCTCCAGATACGACACCGCGTGGGTCGCCCAAGAAAGGGTCACTTCCGTTTATATTAATCCTAATTTCCACGACTTCGAACCAACCAGTACAGCCTATTGGTTCTACAGTCTGAATCGCGTCACCTCATTTGTCGGTATCGATAACCTCAATACTAGCGAAGTAACCAACATGGCCTATATGTTCTTCCGGCTCAGTTACAGCAATGCCTGGTGTGGACTCGATCTTACTAATTTCTATACCGGCAAAGTTACCAACATGACTAGAATGTTCGAATGGGCCTCCCGTGGCGACGGCAATCCTTGGACTATCGGCGATATCAGCGGTTGGGACGTCAGCAAAGTCGAAGATATGTCATACATGTTTAATTCTGCCGGTAAGGGCGCTGGTTCTTGGACCGTTGGCGACATCAGTAACTGGGACACTGGAAGCGTCACCAATATGGCCTATATGTTTATTGAAGCTGGTTACAGTGCAGCGACCTGGAATATTGGCGATATTGGCAAATGGAACGTCAGCAATGTTCAGAATATGTCACATATGTTTACAAACGCCGGTTATAATGCTACCAACTGGAACATCGGTAATCTAGGCTACGTTGACGCCGATCATCCGGGCTGGGACACCGGAAACGTTACGACCATGGAGTCTATGTTCGAAGGGGTAAACTGCAAAGACATAGACTGGACTATTGGTAATATCGGTAGCTGGGATGTTAGCAAAGTAGAAAGTATGGCCAGCATGTTTAAAAATGCTGCCACCGTCAACAACATGACATCATGGACTCTCGGTGACCTTAATGGTTGGGATGTCAGCAGCGTCAAAGATATGTCGTATATGTTCCATCAAGCCGCCTATAGAGCGTTGTCCTGGTCCATCGGTAATCTTGGCTATATTGACGCGAGCCACCCTGGATGGAGCCCTAAAAACGTTACTACCATGGAAGGCATGTTCCAGGGCGCCGCCAAAGAAAAGACTATGACTACTTGGACCATTGGTAATATTGGCAGCTGGAATGTTGGCAAGGTCACTACTTTCGCCAATATGTTTAATGATGCCGGACACTACGCCTCCAGTTGGAGCATCGGCAATCTAGGTTTTGTCGACAATGACCATCCGGGTTGGGACACTAGTAGCGCCGTCTACATGAACGGCATGTTCCAAAGCGCCGGCTATAGTTCGTCTAGCATTGACCTTGGCGATATCTCCAGCTGGAGCATTGGCAACGTAGAAAACACGTCTAACATGTTCAACTCCCTTGGCTGTCTCGCTCCTAATTGGAATATCGGAAGCCTGTCTACTTGGGATACCAAAAATGTTAAAGATATGCAAGGCATGTTCTATAATGCTGGATACTCAGTTACTACATCATGGAGCCTTGATGTCGGTGCCTGGAATGTCAAAAAAGTCTCCACCATGACTGAAATGTTTAGACGGGCCGGCTATAATGCTAGGCAGTCGTTTACTCTGGACGTCTCCAACTGGGAAACCAATAGCGCCACCCGGCTAGACGGCATGTTTAGAGAAGCTGGTTACAAAGCCACTTCTTGGAGTATCGGCGACCTTAACGGCTGGAACGTTAGCACCGTCCAGAATTTTGAATCCATGTTTAATTCTGCCGGGTATAGTGCCGGCTCCTTTAGCCTCGGCAACATTGGCTATGCCGATAGCAACCACCAGGGCTGGCAAACCATTGCTGCCACCAACATGAAAAGCATGTTCTCGGCTTGTGGCCACGAAGCTAGCTCTTGGTACATTGGCGACCTTAGCAAATGGGACCTTTCCAACGTTCAGTCTGCGCAAAGCATGCTTAGTTATATCGCATATTCAGCTACCTCCTGGAGTATTGGCAATCTTAAAGATTGGAACACTAGCAACATCACAGACATGAGCCATATGTTTGAGGAAGCCGGTCACAAAACTCAAAATTGGACCATTGATCTTTCGAACTGGAACGTTGCCAAGGTCACCACTTTTGAAAACATGTTCTATAAGGCCGGCTATCAGTCTAACTCTTGGTCTATCACCGGTATCGGAAATTGGAGATTTAGCACTACATCGTCAGTCTCTCTTAAACTCATGTTTTATTGTGCAGGGTACGAAGCTGACACCTGGAGTATCGGCAGCCTTAACGACTGGAACGTTGGCAAGGTAACAAATATGCAGAGCATGTTCTCTGGTGCCGGGCATGGAGCCAACGCCTGGACTGTTGGTGATCTTGGCGGTTGGGATGTTAGCAATGTAACATATATGAACTATATGTTTAGTACGGCCGGATACAGTGCAGCCAATGCCGACTGGAGCATTGGTGATCTTAGCGGCTGGACCGTCAACATCTCGAAGCCTAGTGGCTTCGTCGACGCCAATCGCAATGTCGCACTACCACCGTCTTGGCAATAAAATTACCTCTTTTCCCTACCGAAAAAATATATAAACACCCTATAAGACAGCACTAATATCACCGCCATCCACCACGGAAATTTTTCTGGCGTACAAAGACTCGCTATCACGAGTGCCGCATCAAATAGATAGGTCATAGTTTCTCCCTTTTAACGGCCCTATCATTAGCAAACCTCTGCCAAAAATCAACCCCCGTCAGGCTTTGCCCCTACAAAAAGCGCCCCTCTTCTCGGGGGCACTCTTTATTTTTTTTGTCTTTTAGCTTTTTAAGCTTCCGCTTTTTCTTCAGCTTTGTCGGCTGATTTCTCGGCCTTTTCTCCCTTAGCATCAGCCTTTGAGCCAGCTTCCGCTGGAGCTTCGTCGTTCTCTTCCTCTGGCAAGACGATACCGATTGAAGCAACCGTATCACCTTCGGCCATTCTCATAATGCGAACACCTTGGGTAGCGCGACCGAGCGTTGGGATCTCTTTCATCGCCACGCGAATCGCTTGGCCCTTAGTAGACATCATGATTACCTCTTTAGCAGCTTGGTCGAGAGTATGCACCGCGACAATTGGACCAGTCTTATCGGTAACGGCAGCTACTTTGATACCGACGCCGCCTCTCTTGTGTGGTGGGAAGTTGGACACTAGAGTTGCCTTGCCGTAACCATTTGCCGAAATTGCAAGCAGCTTTTGCTTTGGATCCGTAATCACATCCATGCCAACGATTTCATCCTTTGGACGGAGTCTCATACCGATCACACCCCTAGCGGAGCGGCCCATCGCACGCACTTCTTTCTCGTTAAAGCGAGTAGCCTGGCCAGCCGAAGTCGAAATCACAATATCTTCTTCCCCAGTGGTTTCCTTTACCCACTTAAGTTCATCGCCGTCGTCAAGCTTGATTGCAATCAAACCATTCGAGCGAATATTGAAGAAATCTTTGATGGCGCTCTTCTTGATGGTACCCTTCTTGGTGGCCATAAAGAGGAAGCCGTTCTCACCGGCATCACCCTGTTTGATGATGGCGGTAATCTTCTCTTCTGGGTGCATGTTAAGCATGTTCACGGCAGCCGTTCCCTTTGCAGCGAGCGAAGCTTGTGGCACTTCGTAAGCTTTCAATCTAAAGATGCGGCCTTGGTTGGTAAAGAATAGCAAGAAGTCGTGCGAGTTAGCAGTAATAATCTGGGAAATCACATCCTCTTCCTTAGTGGTCATACCACGCTTACCCTTACCACCTCTGTTCTGACGACGGAAGTCGTTTTGTGGGACACGCTTCATGTAGTTCTCGGTGGTGAGCAAGATCACGCTTTCCTCTTCCGGGATCAATTCTTCCTCAGAGAACTTGCCAACTTCATGATTAATAATCTTGGAGCGGCGAGGATCGTCATATTTCTCTTTGATAGCAATAAGTTCTTCCTTGACCACGCGGAGGACTTCGTTCTCATCGGCAAGGATAGCTTCGAGTTTCTTGATAAGTTCATGGAGTTCTTTGAGTTCTTCTTCGATCTTATCGCGCTCCAAACCTTGGAGACGACGAAGTTGCATCTGAAGAATTGCATTAGCCTGAATCTCAGAGAGACCGAACTTCTTCATAAGTTGCTTATCCGCATCGTCATAGGCGGCGCGAATAGTTTTAATCACCTCATCGATATTATCAAGAGCAATCTTCAAACCTTCCAAGATGTGAGCACGTTCTTTAGCCTTACGAAGATCAAACTCAGTCCTACGGCGAATCACTTTTTGACGGTGTTTGATAAACTCTGCCAAGATTTCCTTAAGACCAAGAATACGAGGTTGAATACCATCAATCAAAGCCAACATATTATAGTGGAATGAGGTTTGAAGTGGAGTCATCTTATAAAGTTGGTTCAAAATCTTCTTCGGGAAGGCATCTTTCTTGAGCTCAATCACCACGCGTACCTTACCGCGAGCCGATTCATCACGGGCATCAGCGATATGATCAAGTTTTTTAGCCAAGACCAAATCACGTACCTTGTCGATGAAGTCTTCCTTGCTCATGCCATAAGGCACCTCTGTAATCACGATGTTGTAGCGACCGTTTTTGCGCTCTTCGATATTAGCCACGGCGCGAATCACGACCGAACCTTTACCAGTGGCATAAGCCTCTTTCATTGGTTTGCCGCCATAAACCTCAGCTCCAGTTGGGAAATCTGGGCCTTTGACGTATTTCATCAAACCTTCGAGATCAATATCTGGGTTATCAATCTGAGCAACGGTAGCGTCAACCAACTCACCAAGGTTGTGTGGTGGAATGTTGGTAGCCATACCGACGGCAATACCCATCTGGCCATTCAAGAGAATATTTGGCACAGCCGATGGAAGCACGGCCGGCTCTTTCTCTGTACCATCGAAGTTATCACGGAAATCAACGGTTTCTTTTTCGATATCAGCAAGCAGCTCAGCACCAACCTTGTCAAGGCGAGCCTCGGTGTAACGGGAAGCAGCTGGTTCATCACCATCCATCGAACCGAAGTTACCCTGACCTTCGACTAGCGTATAGCGCATCTTCCAAGGTTGAGCGAGGTTCACCATTGCATCGTAAATCGACGAATCACCGTGTGGGTGGTATTTACCCATGACTTCACCGACGATACGAGCAGATTTCACTGTTGCATGTGGGGCTTTCCAACCGTTTTTATTCATCGCATAGAGAATACGGCGGTTTACCGGTTTAAGACCATCGCGCACATCTGGGAGAGCGCGGTCCACAATCACAGAAAGTGAGTAACGCAGGAAGTAATCCTCCATCGTGTTCTCAACAGTACGGAATTCGATACCAGGTTCGGCCTGGACTTCGGTATTTTCGACAGGGGCTTCGATTGGTGTTTCCTCTGGCGTATTGTTCATTTTTTCGTTTTCTTCTGCCATAGTTCCTCCTTAGAAGTCCAAATCATCAAGGTCAACAGATGCTGCCCTTGCCTGAATAAAGTTTTTACGCATCTCCGCTTGGTCACCCATCAACTTCGTAAAGATGGCGTCGGCCTTTTCGGCATCTTCGATGTTGACACGGATTAATACACGATTCTCTGGGTTCATGGTCGTCTCCCAAAGTTGAGCGGCGTCCATTTCACCAAGACCCTTAAAGCGCTGTTGAGCGGTGTAACCTGCTTGCTTAAAGCGTTCAGCGGTCTCATCGATCTTCGTACCAGCAGCTTTTCTCTCTTCAATCTTCTTGGTAAGAGTATCTTCAAGAGCTTGCTCATCATATATATAGTCGATCTTGCGACCATTACCGGTACCTTTAATCAAACCAAATAGTGGTGGTTTAGCTAGATAAACGTGACCAGCCTTAATCACCTCTGGCATATAGCGGAAGAAGAAGGTGAGAAGGAGAGTCGAAATGTGTGAACCATCGACATCGGCATCGGTCATGAACACAATCTTGTGATAGCGAAGACCTTCGATGTTAAATTGATCGCCAATTCCTACGCCAAGACCCTTGATCAAAGAGACAAGCTCGGCGTTGGCTAGCATCTTATCAAGACGGGCACGCTCGGTGTTAAGCACCTTACCACGGAGTGGCAAGATAGCCTGAATCTTAGAGTCGCGACCTTCCTTAGCGGAACCAGCTGCGGAGTTACCCTCTACAATAAAGAGCTCACAATCCTCAGCGTTCCTAGATGAACAGTCGGCAAGCTTCGAAGGCAAGTTCAAACCCTCAAAGGCGCCTTTGCGAATAACGTTATCGCGAGCAGCACGTGCAGCTTTACGAGCACGAGCGGCGAGCGTAGCCTTTCCAACAATCTTCTTAGCGATTGCTGGATTTTCTTCGAGATAGTAACCAAAGTACTCGGTCATAATCTTATCGACATAACCACGCACCTCTGGGTTACCAAGCTTGTTTTTGGTCTGGCCTTCAAACTGTGGGTCTGGAAGTTTCACCAAAACTACCGCAGTAAGACCTTCTTTAATATCATCACCAGTGAGGTTATCTTCTTTCTCTTTAAGAAGACCATTCTTGCGAGCATAATCGTTCACTGTACGGGTAAGACCAGTTCTAAAACCAACCACGTGCATACCACCATCAGGGGTCAGAACGTTGTTAGCGAATGGCTTCAAGATTTCAGAGAAAGTATCATTATATTGAAGAGCAATTTCTACCTCTGAATCTTCAATCTTTTTCTCGACATAGAAAATATCGTCCGATAATAGTTCCTTGCCGTTGTTAAGCCTCTTAACATAGCTCTTGATACCACCTTCAAAATAGAAGGATTCGTTCGCACCAGTGCGTTCATCTGCCACGGTAATCAAAATACCCTTGGTAAGATATGCTTGGTGACGAGCATAGTTTGAAACCCACTCGTATTCAAAAGTGGTTGTCTCCTTAAAGATAGTTGGATCAGGATAGAACGTAATAGATGTACCGTGTTCTCTTGGACATCCCTTAGTTATCTGAAGCTCAGATGTTGGTTTACCGGTATCAAACTCAATGTGATGAGTTTTACCATCACGATAAACCTCGGCCACCATATGGGTTGAGAGGGCGTTCACCACTGATGAGCCCACACCGTGAAGACCGGATGATACCTTGTAGCCACCATCGCCGAATTTACCACCAGCGTGGAGCACTGTTAAGACCGTTTCAAGGGTCGATTTTTTAGTCTTTGGGTGGATGTCTACCGGGATACCGCGGCCGTTATCGTCGACTCTTACGCCACCATCGTTAAGGATGGTGATGTCAATCTTGTTGGCGTAGCCAGCAATCGCTTCATCAATCGAGTTATCAGCAATCTCTTTGATGAGGTGATGAAGACCATCGTAACCAGTCGAACCGATATACATACCAGGACGCAAACGTACTGGCTCCAAACCTTCGAGCACCCGAATCTCGGAGCTATCATAAGCCCCACCACCTGTTTGTTTTTCGGACATAAG
>JAUMXN010000011.1:0-11391 GCA_030529095.1 Candidatus Saccharimonadota bacterium | reverse complement strand
TATTATACACTTCTGTCCAAAAAGTTCAAGGTTTAGTGCAGGGAAATCGTAGTAGAATCGTCTTCTAACGCATTTTCAGGCGCTTGAGCAGGCGTCTGGATTTCGGAACCATCACCAACTGCAGCTGGAGTTTGAACCGGCTCTACGGCCGTTTCAGGCGCTTCTGACGGCGTTTTTAGAGGTGGCTGTGGGCTCACAGGAGCCTCAACAGGGGCCATCTCCGTCGAAGCCGCCGCCCGTTGCCTGCTTTTCCATTTTTCCATAAAATCGTCGGTTGGACCCTCTGGAGTTGCCTCTGGCACCACTGGAGCCACTGGAGCCCCCTGCGCTACTGATTCCCCAGATCCCGCCGGAGTCTCCTCTGGAGTCCCCGTATCAGACCAGCGATCCATAATTTCCTTCTCAACCTCTGCCCTAGTCTTACCAAACCTCGTAGCAGAGTAAAGCTTTAAGGAATCCATCACTTCTCTGTTTGGTTCACCCATCGGTGGTGGCAGCGCAATCGTAAATGCCGACGACGGCATGCCATAAATCATCACCTTACAGATAGCGTGGTAGTTTGCCGTCTTGGTCAAGTCTTCCGCCGTAAAGGTCGGAGTAAAGGCTTTTACCATCAAATCCGCATCTGTGACACCTACGCGACCACAGATAATCGTGCCCACGTTACCGAGGATTGCTTCCCTAATCTGGTTAGTGAGCTGGGTTACAAACTGGTTAGCCACAATCAAATTCAAACGATATTTTCGAGCCTCGGAGAGAATCGATTCAAAGCTATCTGTGGCAAAGTTCTGGAACTCATCCACATAGAGACAGAAATCTTGACGGTCCTCCTCTGGTATATCTGCACGGCTCATGGCAGCCTGCTGGAATTTCATCACAAAGATCATACCGAGCAACCTAGCGTTTAAATCACCTAAGCGGCCCTTCGAGAGATTCACAAGGAAAATCTTCTTATTATCCATAATCTCACGGATATTAAAGCCTGATTTCACCTGACCCAAAGTGTTACGCATAATGGTATTCGCGAGGAATGGCCCCCACTTAGAGGTAAACCACGTAATTACTTCGCCAGCATCGTTCGATTTGAGAGAGGCTGGGAACTCTTTCGTCCAATAATCATAGACAGCCTTATCTGTTACATATTTGAGTTTCGACTTTACAAACTCCGGATCGGTAAAACACTGTGGGATGTCAACAAAGGTTGCACCCTTTGGATCAGACATAAGAAGAAGTGCTGCATTGCGGAACATATGCTGCCCACGCGGGCCAAAGAACCCCTGGTTAGACGGATCGAACAGACTCTGGAGCATATTAATCCCCTCTTGCACGATAAAGTCTTTCTGATCCGGATCAGTAAATTCAAACATATTCATACCTACCGGATGTTCGATATCCGCCGGGTCAAAATAGATCACATCATCAATTCTTTCCTCTGGTACCAACTGCAAAAGCTTTTCCACCGCATCACCGTGCGGATCAATAAAGGCAAAGCCACGCCCATCGCACATATCCTGAAAAGCGATATTCTCAAGGAAAACCGATTTACCCATACCAGTTTGGCCAATCACATACATATGGCGACGACGGTCGTCATCGGCAAGATAAATCTTCTTTTGCTCGCCACGGAACTCATTCACCCCAAGGAACACACCCTCGGTCGCCAGTTTCGCCGGCCCATCAACCTGCTTGGTTAGCTGGCGCTCCACCTGGGCCGTTGGTATAGCATTTTGTTCTGGCAAATGGAAGATCGATGCTAGCTCCACACTGTTCAAAATATTTGATCTCATTTTTAAGGGGAAAAAGCGGAAAATATAGTCCGTGATCAGGTTTTTTTCGTCCTTCAAATGGTTCACTTTGAAGCTATTCATAGATGTAGAATTAAATTGCGCAAAAGACGAAACTATCCCCGACAAAATTCCATCAGACCTAACTTTGTTGTTCGACGTTGCAATCACACGGATCAAAGTTTCAAACGCCGGATAACGCATTTTGTTCGTTACTGCCTCAATTTCGGTCTGCTTAACAATAGTAATTTGTTCAACTTTTTGTTCGTCCTTATGCTCGGCTGGTGGTTCAAATGGCGCCTTAAGAATATCAAGTAAATATTCGCCAAAATGACTACCGACAGAAGTTTTTACAGATTTACCTTTTTGGGTTGCCTCAACGTATTCCTTAGCTTCCTTAGCCCACTCTGTGCTAGTCGGACGGAAAAGCACCTGCACTACGGCACCTTCACCCTTACCAACCTTCGATAAAGCGTTCAAAAGCGCCATGCTAGCATCACGCTTTGTCTCCTCATAGGTCGCAATCGGATAATAACCTTTTTTCTTAAGAAGCAGTTCTGCCCCACTCACGGTTTTGGCGGTATGATCCCTTTCAAAGATATTGTCTGGACGTTTCTCCTCTAGTCTGGCCGTCGGATATGCAGATTGAATCGCTTGTTTCACCGTTTCTACCAGCACCACCGGCACCACTGCATAATATTTGATCAGCCCATCTTTCGCCTCTATTTCAAACGAGAAATGGCGCTGCCCGTAAAGATTAGCATTCATGCCTTTCTTAATCGTGGAGGCCAAAATCGAATACATCACCTGAGCCTGAGAGATGATTTCAGTGTTAATATCGCGTTCATCCCTACCATTTTGCTGAATATCATCGGTCGATGGTGGTAAGTGAATCAGAAGTGGAACCATCTTAAGACCGCGCTCGTACTTCTTGAGTTTGCGTTTTTTGCTAAGCTTTACGAACAAAATTATCATCCCTATCACTAGGACTACTATCACCGCTATTGTACCGACCACCCAAGGATTCATTACGCTGTTTCCCCTATCCCGTAACCACGAACCTCTTTTATCATCTCATTGCTCATCGCGAAAGCATCGTCATTGGCTCCAGCCGGGTCCTTGCCGGCCTTATCTGTTATCGCATCCACTTTCTCAGCCGCACTTGAGCTAAGATTATTACCGTCAAACATCTCTTTAACAGCCAAATCATGATCGGTTTTTTCGGCACTCTTAGCTGTTGGTACCTCTATTTGATCATTGGCCATATCAGCTGGCGACATCGGTGGCATGTCTCTGTCCATAAATTCAGGACCAGGGTTCTCTTCACCACCCAAATCACCGCTCATTAGCTGTTCGATTTCCTCTTTTGCCGCCGAAGAGCCGATCGCTCCAATTCCCTGGATGTCGTGCTCTGGCATATAAGGCGTCTCTGGTACAGAATTAACCGAAGTCTCAACATTAGGCCCCATAGGGGTCATGTTTGGATTTATTCCGTTCTGACCTTGATAATCCATATGCTTATTTTACCACATTAAACCTTTTTGTAGACCAAAAATCCCACTAAAAACAGGAAAATTGCAATAAGTCCTACCGTCCAAACACTAATTGCCCCAAACGACCTCGCCATAAGAAGCATAATTGGCCCAAAAGTAATCACCGTCGCATAGAGGTAATCCTTCCCGCTCAACTCTTTTTTCTTGTTTGCCATCCTCAGAAAAACCCCCATCAAGAAACTCACCAGTCCAAAGATAACCACAAACAGTGTTGTAAAAAATAACAAAACCCCGAACGGCCCTACTTCCGTCGGAGATGTTAGATTAAGTACAAGAATGAGTCCTGCGAGTCCAATCATGCTTATACTCAATATTATTCGGCTACGTTTCATAGCCTCATTATATCACGTTTATGGTTAATGCCCCCAAGTTTATATGGAGAAAGCGGGAGGTTATCCGGCACCTAAAACATTACTATTGACCGCAACCTTTATCCCGCGTTTCTCTTTTGACCGCTTCACGTATAGTGAAGCATTGATCCTTATTAGCTTTTTCCTTTCACTCTTGTTTATGTTCCCCTAATGTACTAGTGAAAGATTTGCTAACGCGCTCTACGCTTATCTTATGATCAGCAGCTGGAAGCTGAGACCATAAGACTTAGCGGAGCTTGAGGTTATTCCTATATTGTAATTTATGGCTAGAAATAACCTGTTCGCCCGCTAAGTGTTATCTTTTATGGATTTCTCATGTTAATTTGCCTTTTGTTTTAGATTTTTTGTTTTAGTCATCTCGACTACCTTCATACTAGCACAAAACCCCCAATTTTTCAAGGTGCTTTTGTATAAAAATGTTGTACTTTTTACATCATTTTCCCTGTTAGCGCCTGAATAACATTTTTTCACCATTGTTGTGCTTTTTACAACAATATTGTAGCGCTTAGGCTTATTCCCTTATGCTCTAGGCTTATTTTTCGGCTTTTTGTTGTACTTCTCACAACAAAAATTACCAGAACAACTTATTTAACTATAAGTTTTTTAGTTTTTTCGCACATTTTGTACATTTTTGCCGTTCGTGCACGTTTTTAAAAATGCTTGCAAATTTCACGCATCGTCCAAACTCCAAAATTTCAAAAACCCAAAAATCGCAAAATACGTCCAAACGTCCAAAACGTGTATGAAAGCCCACACAAAAATATGCATTAAAACGTACATAAAGGCCGCACGTGATGGCTTTAATATTGTTCGCGCAAAATCCACCACATTTTATACACTGGGCCCACAAAAAGCCCGCCAAATTTCAAAAATTTAGCACGCAAAAATTCATATTTTCATACAAAATTCCAAACATCCATACACGAATACTAGCCGGACCATGCGATCGCCCCCTATTCAATGTTTTTGTTCACAAAAACCTGTGGAAAACTCCACAAAAAAATATAAAAAATTGTTCAAAAAAACCATTGACATAAGCGTTTTTTCGCGATATTATAGGGGTAGCTTCTGAATAAAAAACTTATTCATAAGCCAAAAACAAACATCTTAGTCAAAACAAAACTTGCCGGGGCAATGTAAACCTGGCGAGCCAAAAAATAACTCCACACTCTACACAGAAAGACCGGTTTTCCTCGCAGTTACCGGTCTTTCACTTTGTTTTAGGCCATTCAAAATCAGCACAAAAAAAGCCGCCAAAACTTGGCGCTTTTTTATTTGCAAAAAATATGTTGGTGGAGCTGCCGGATACTGCCTCCGGGTCCGAAAAATCACCTGGATACCATTCTACGTGCGTAGTTTTCTGTTTCAATCTCGGCTTATGCGATCAGCTGCAGATAACGAAACTGAGGGCCGCCATGACTGCGTTTTCGAGCCATCTTTCGTCAATTAGATAACCTTATTTCCGTCGTATGATAATCTCTGCTCTACGGAATCTCAGGCAAAGACCAGCCTATTAAAATAGATTAGGCAAAAGCTGGCATGTAGGCAACATGCGCAGATTCAGTGTTTTCACTTATTTAATACTTACGGTATTCAATCGACACGCCTGGTATCTGTTAATAATCCGTCTAAGCTTTGTCAGCCCCAACTATCTTTAATTTTACCACAACCGGCACCAAAAGTCCACCCCTATTAATCAGGCACAAAATCCGTGGTGGGTTGTTTTTAAAAAAATCTATGCTAATACTCTGGCCATGATTTCAAAGATATGCTCCGCCATCCCCTACGGCTTCACTGGCCACCTTATCGAAGTCGAGGGCGATCTAAACCGCGGCCTGCCCTCGTTCAATATCGTGGGTATGGCTAATAAAACCATCAGCGAGGCCAGAGAACGCGTCAGAAGTGCCATCACTAATTCTGGGTTTTTCTTCCCTAGCTACAAAGTTACGATAAATCTCGCCCCTGCCGATCTAAACAAAGATGGCTCTTATTTGGATTTGCCCATCGCGCTGTCGATCCTAATTCTCTCAAAACAACTTCTCTTAAAAGACATCAAAAATCGCCTTTTTGTAGGCGAACTTTCCCTGGACGGCAAGCTCAAGCCCATCAAAGGAATCATTAATATCGTCGAGGCCGCCAGAGACGCCGGCATCGAAGAAATCTATTTACCCAGCGCCAATTTGCCGCAGGCTACACTCATCAAAGGTCCCAAAATCTATGGCGTCAGCACACTGCAGAGCCTGTTCTTGCACCTCAAAGGCCAAAAGCTGATAGATTTACCGTCTACGAGCGAGACCCCGCTAGAATCGCCAAATTTGAGCTCAGGCCAAACCCTCCTCGACCACATCAGAGGTCAGCAGCTAGCCAAACGCGCTATCGAGATCGCCGTCGCGGGACATCACAACATTCTCATCTCCGGTCCACCAGGGGCCGGCAAAACCCTGCTTGCCAAGGCCGCCGCCAGCCTCTTGCCGCCTCTTAGCTCCGAAGAAAAAATCGCCGTCACAAAAATTTACTCAATCGCCAATCTATCTACCGCAAAAGCCATCACGAGTCGCCCCTTTAGAAATCCCCATCACACCGCTTCGCCCGCCTCAATCATCGGTGGTGGAGCCAGCGCCACCCCTGGCGAGATCTCCCTCGCCCACAGCGGCATCTTATTTCTCGATGAGCTCCCCGAGTTTCCTCGCCAGGTTCTGGAAGCTCTCCGCCAACCATTAGAAGACAAAACCATCTCTGTTTCCCGCGCTAACCAAAAGGTTACCTACCCCGCTGATTTTATGCTGATTGCCACCATGAATCCTTGCCCCTGCGGTTATCTGGGCGACCCCACCCACGAGTGCACCTGCACCAGCCAACAAATCCAAAGCTACCGCAAAAAACTCTCTGGTCCACTCTTCGATCGCATCGACATGTTCGTAAATGTCGACAAAGTAGACAACACCGAACTCATCAAAAATCCGCCCGAAAATAACCATAAACATAATGTTGTAAAAAATACTATTACAGGGGGGATTTTGAAGCAATATCTCCGTTATAAAAAACCCGGATTTTTTAATAGTTCCTTGTCCTCGTATCAAGTTTCAAAACTCATCAAACTCACGCCCGCAGCCGAAAAATTGCTGGCCGGCGCATCCGAAAAGCTCAATCTTTCTGCCCGCTCATACTTCAAAATTATCAAAGTCGCCCGCACCATTGCTGATCTCGAAGCCGTCGAGAACGCCACGCATGACTCCGCACCAGAGACTTCCGTTGACACTCAACATATCGCCGAAGCGCTCAGTTTTCGCAGCCCAACATAGGCCTCAGTGCAAGCCTAACGCAAATCCTGGCACGACCCCGAAAAAACCATTGCTTTTTCGCAGTTTTTTTGATATAATTCAAAACAGGTTAATTCAAGAGAAGGAGATCACCATCAGTAATAATTTATCACGCACCAAACTTAACGGAGACATCCGTTATCCTGAAGTTCGCGTAATTGGTACTAATGGTGAGCAGCTTGGCATTATGTCGAGTCGCGAAGCTCAGCTTCTCGCGAGAGAGCAAGGAGTAGACTTGGTAGAAATTGCTGCCAACGCTAATCCTCCCGTTGTTAAAATCATCGATTGGGGTAAATACCAATACCAAAAGATGAAAGAAGAGGCCAAAAATCGCAAAAAAGCCCGCGAAAAACAATCCGAGCTCAAGCAGATGAAAATCGGTCTCAAAATCAGTGACAACGACCTTAACATTAAAATCCGTAAAATCCGAGGCTTCCTCGAAGATGGCGATCGCGTCAAGATTATGGTGATCTTCCGCGGCCGCGAAATGGCCCACAAAGAAATCGGTCAAGAACTTCTCGATCGTATCTTAAACGAGCTCGGCGACGGTATCGTTGTCGAAGGCAAAGCCCAGTTCAACGGACGCAACCTAGCGGTCGGAATTCGGAAGAAGTAATTTCCTACTTCCACGGTTCCCCGTTCGCACATTCAATATCAATCAATAATCAAAGGAAATAATTTATGCCAAAGCTAAAAACGCATAAAGGTACCGCTAAGCGTATCAAAATTACCGGCACTGGTAAATTGGTCCGCGAACGCGCCTACGGCAACCACATTCTTGCCAAGAAAAGCAAAGCCCGCAAACGCAACATGAAAACTGCTGCAGTTATCAACGGCAAAATCAAGAAAAACGTTAAGACTGCATTAGGAGTTTAATCATGAGAGTAAAACGCGGCGTGGCTGCTCACGCAAAACACAAGAAGATTTTAACCGCTGCAAAAGGCATGCAACATGCCCGCACCCGCAGCTTCCGTTTAGGTAAACAAGGTGTTATCAAAGCTCTTCGCTATTCTTACCGCGATCGTCGCAACAAGAAACGCGATCTCAGAGCTCTCTGGATCACCCGTATCAACAATGCCTCTCGCAATCTTGGAATCTCTTATTCTCAATTGATTGCCGGCATGAAAGCTAAAAACATTAATTTGGATCGCAAAGTCCTCGCTGACCTTGCCGTTAACAATCCAAAGGCTTTCGAACAAATCGTTAACATGGTAAAGGAGAAATAATATGGCTATCTGTGAAGTTACCGGAAAAGGCAAAATGTATGGCCACAACGTTTCATTCTCCCAGCGCCATACCCGCAAAGTTTTCAAACCAAACGTTTCCAAGAAAACTCTTGTAATCAACGGCCAAAAGGTCAAATGCAACGTTTCCGCCTCTGCTCTTCGTACTTTGAAGAAAAAAGGTCTCATTGAGTCAAAGAAAACTAGCAAATAAGCAGTTAGACTGCCAACAAAAAACCACCCATAAGAGGTGGTTTTTTGTCATTTAAGCTATTTCTTCAGGACTTCGTCCTTTTTATCTTCTAGTTTCCAAATACTAACATTTACAAATAGGGTCACCAATACATATATCGCTATCCCCAACATCGTACCGCGTATCCATAGAAGATTCACGACTGTTTTTAGGATTAAATCCTCAAGATTCGGAGGAAAAAGCGGAGCAACCAAATAAGCTATCACGCTCACGACAACCAAAACAAAGAGCGCTCTCCTAACCAAATATTTTATCGCTTCACGCTCTGCTATCTTATCGTTTATTTCTTTCAATTCGTGCCTCTGTTTCTTATTTAGACCATCAACCCTTTTAGTTTCTTCCAGATCCTTGATCATTCTCTTATATTTACCAGCCCAAGAAAGCCCCAAAAAGAAAAGCAACAACAATAGTGGAGTAAATATTGCTACCCCAATAAGACCCGCGTTGGCATTAACGATATTACCTATCACAACAAACGCCATCAACCCAAAGACTATAAAAAGAGCAAGCAGGATAAAAAACCTCTTAGTCTGATATGTTTCTATCTGCTCATCGATTTTTTTAATTTCTTTTTTATTCATTCTAAGATCCTTGTGCTTTCTTACCCCAATAATAACACGAAATTATCAAAAAGCCACCCGCTCAGGGTGGTTTTTTGATAATGAGCTCTCAGTAAGCCGGGTTCTGTAGCCAAAAAGGCCGACAGTCATCTATCTAGGCCATAAATTGCTCTATGGCTCGAGCGGTAAGCGTGCGTCCTCGAGTCAAGGCGAATAGCACTCCTTGCAACCGGTAGGGTTTGCCGCCAGAGCGTATCGCTACACCCTGTTGTGGGCTCTTACCCCACTCTTTTCACCATCACCCTAAAAGGGCAGTTTTGTTTCTGTGGTACTTTCCCTATTCTTACGAACGGTCGCCGTTAGCGACTACCGTACTCTATGTTGCCCGGACTTTCCTCTTTTAAAAAAGCGACTGTCTTTCAAGCTCCCCTATATACTATCATATTATTCGCGATTTTTTAAGACCCTATCAATCGCGAGATTGGCCTCTTTATCAGCGGCCGCATTTTGCAGCCTTGGCACATGCGTAAACACCGCCACATCAAATTTTTTGAGCAATTCTTTTATCTCATTGTGAACAACTAGAATATCGTCGTTTTTAACTTTAAAAATCCCGTTCATCTGGTTTACCACCATCAAACTATCAGAGACAAAACGTACAGATTTAAAGCCCAATTCAATTGCCTGCTCCACCCCCTCTTTAAGCGCATAGTATTCCGCTACGCGAGACGTTGCAAAGCCAATAAACTCGCCACCCCTCTTAATCAGCTGACCATCTTCGCCAACAATATAATAACCAATACCAGCCGCCCCTGGATTACCCCTAGACGAACCGTCCACATATACCGTAGCGGAGTTAACCGCCTCACGCATATCACCCTTATGGGCCCCAGCGCCAGCCACCACGCGTTCATCTTCGATCTCGAGCACAGATAGTGTAGCCGCATCAAGCTTAACGCCACTACCAACATAGTCTTTCAAGAATTTATAGGCCGAGTAGCGATCTCTCGGCTCTGGTTTAATCGACGAACCCTCGGCTTTCACTATAACTTCATAAACAATATATAAATTACTCAGCTGCGACGCCCCCTCTGGAGCCAAAAACGTAATCGCGTCTTTAATCTTAATAGACGACACGGTCAAACCAGCATACTCAGACAAAGTCCTCACCATTGCTTCCTCTGGTTGTTCTCCAAAAGCGATCTTGCCAGTAGGAAGCTCCCAAAAAACCGGGGCCTCACTGCGACCACGGTACTTCTTAAAAACTAACACGCCGTTGGCGTCTCGAATAATTCCTACAACTCGAATTCGTTGTTTCATCGTTCCCACCGTTTAATCTAGGGCCCTACCGACCTGTTTTCCCCGTATTATATACAAGGTGGGTAAATTCTTATGCGCAGCTTCCTCAGAAGCTCACCACGAAATCCCTAAAACATGATTATTCAGGAAAATCATGTCGCCGATAGGGCTACTTTTATTATAGCATAGTGCCGCCAGTGATGGCGACAAAGAATCGCAAGATACCGTATATCCCATTAGTTATAAAACTAGAGAACGCAGTACCCCCAACCGTCAAAATCAATATATAAACCAAAAACACACCATATATCTCCATCGGCTCCAAAAATCGCCTCACTCCGTCTGGCGCAATCGCATAAAGCAGCCTCGAGCCATCGAGCGGCGGAATCGGAATCAGATTAAAAATCATAAAGCCAAGGTTAATTATCGAAAATCTCATCGCGATATCGTTAAAACCGCAAAATCGATACACCAAAAACCCGATAAATGCCAAGATGAAGTTCGTTAAAGGCCCTGCCAAGGCTACCAAAGCCATTCCCCACTCTTTGCCTTTAAGATTACGCGAATTCACCGGCACTGGTTTTGCCCCACCAAACACTGGAGCGTTCATAAAATACAGTATCATCGGGAGTAATACAGACATAAACGGGTCCAGATGCTTTAAAGGATTAAGGGTCAGACGCCCGTCGTCTTTAGCAGTTGTGTCGCCAAGCCAATATGCCGTTGCCCCGTGTGCGAGCTCATGCAAAACCATCGAAAAAAGAATGATAACAAGGGTAATTACCGCACCCGCAATATCCATCTTAGTTTAAGACCACAACCTCTTTAACGGCCGGCAAAGAATCAAGGCTTTTAACTTTGAGTTTCTTATCCATACGGGCAGTAAGCTTGAGCTCAGACACCATACCGTCAACGTTGCCCATCGAGACAACGAGCTTTGGTTCAATCTCGCGTACGGCACGTACTGAAGAAGTGCAAAGGATATCAGAAACGCCGAGTTCATCGAGACCTTCCTCGATACCATCAAC
>JAUMXN010000010.1 GCA_030529095.1 Candidatus Saccharimonadota bacterium | reverse complement strand
CAGTACAAAGTAAACCCAGAAGCTGCTAAGCAAGAAGGTACAGAAGTAAAAGTTAATTCAGAGGCTGCTAAGCAAGAAGAAAAGCCGGCCGTGAGTGCTAAGAAGGCTTTCGAAGATTGGAAGTCACAGTATTCTGACGATGCAAAATACCAAGAAAATTACGAAGACTGGAGAGCTCAGCAAAGCCCAGACGCTCAGTTTAATAGGGCTGTTAACAACTGGAATAATAAGTGGGCCGAGGTTAGAGTTAATCCAGAGGCTGCTAAACAAGAGGGCGCCCAGTACAAAGTAAACCCAGAGGCCGCTAAACAAGAGGGCGCAGAAGTAAAAGCTGCTGAACCAAAGTTTGACGCTCCGAATGAGGCTCCAAACGAAGCCCCGAAGGAAGCACCGGTCTCAACCGGGACTGAAGCACCAGCTCCAGCTGGCGAAGGAGAACCTGAACCTAAGACTGTTGGAGAAAAAATAGAGCGAAATATCAGAGAGAGAGCAAAAGATCGTGGTAGTAAGGTGCTTGATTCGGTCGGGGATATCAATTTGGTGGTAGCAAGAAAAATCAGCGGCGAAGAAGCCGAGAAAGAAGCCGCCAGCCTTGCATATCAAGCTATTAGGGAACGCGACGATAAGATAAAGGCCAATAGGGAAGCTAAGAAAGCCGAGAAAGCTGCAAAAGCCAAGCTTAAAGCAGAGCTCGAAGGCAAGTCCTACGAAGAAAAAATGGCAAAGAAGCCAGGGCTTTTGGGCATTGGCGTAAATATAGTAAAAAATATTCCAATCAACCTTTGGGATAGATCTGTTGGAACCGTACAGCGTTCGTTCGCGTTGAAGAATTATTATAAGACGGCATTGGCTGCGATTGAAAAAACCGGTAAAAGATCAACTGGCCAGGTGGCCATTGACGATATGAACCGCTTCATTGATGAGAACGGTACGCCAAGAGCAAATAGCAAGAGGCGCCAAATCATCGTTGATCATGCGGTAAAAACTGAGTCGGAGAGAAAATTCGACGAAAGGCTATTCGAGCAGTCTGGTGAGGGGTCGACTGACGAATATAGTGGGGTAATCGACCCGGATAAAGCAGTTGCCGAACGCGCAGCGCAGGCTCGTCGTGCTGGTAGCGCAAACTTCGATCAGGGCGTTAAGCTTGAAGCTGCAGACAAAAACGACCCAGTAGTGAAAGCTATGAAGAAGTTCGCAAGAGCAGTTGCTGATTATGATCCAAATATTAGCGAAGAAGATTTGAAAAATAACAAAGAGGAAGCTCAAAAACGTGCTGCCGCAAGGAAAGAAATTCTTGACCTTCTTAATGAAGAGTTTGGTGGCAGAGTTAGCAATGCTGCAGATATCGTAAGAATGATTGAGCATGATTTCGGTGGCGTTACCCATGAATCACTTAAAGATCCAGCTGAACATAACAAGGCTGTAAAGGAAATCGATAACTATTTTAACAAACACTTCCACTTTGATAGGTTTAGAATGACTGAATCTGGTTTGGCGGTTGATGAGATGCAGGCAGCTAAGGTTTCGGATAAGTTGACGGTTAAGGCTGGTCTCTTTGTCGGTGCCGGTGTTGCACTTGGTGCTAGTTTTGCTGGTGGTATGGCAAGAAGCTTTGTGGTGCAACATATCACGAACTCTCAGATTGTGACGGCTACGGCAAAAGTGCTTGCTGCTACTGCCATTGGTGCTCGTAGGGGTTACAAGAAAACTAAACAAGAGCAGATGAAAGAAAACATCGATGCTGCGCTTGGTCTTGATGTGAAAAAGACTAAGGGACGTGTTGGTTATGACTCGATTATGCTTGACGTGCACGATATTACCGAGAAATTGGCGAAAGGCGCTGCCGATCTTAATAAGGATGGCAACGAGACTTTGTCGCTTGCCCCGGATAGCGTCATTAAATTAGTTGGTGAGATTTTGGCAAGACAAGAGTTTGAGCGAAGCCTTAACGAGAAGGATGGTGCCAGCAAGAAGAAAGGTGGCAAGATTAATCTCTTTAAGTATCGTAGTCGTGATCAGATTGAACGCGACAAGGCTGAAATGTACAAAGCAATTAACGATGTTACTGCAAGCTTGCGCGCGAAGGGTATGGACGTTGATAAATTGCTCAAAGACAGCAAAGAGAAAGCTCTTGGCAACATAGAGTCTGAATATAAAGAAATCAGATCGGCTCAGATTAACGAACGCTGGAAGAAGTCTGGTGAGTATGCTGCAATGGCCTTTGCTGGTGCTGCAGTTGCTACCGTTGCTTGGGACTTCATGAGGGGCAAGAAGTTGATTAAAGAAATTGGTGACCTCAAGATGGGCACCAAGAAGTTCGAACGCCATGGCTTGAAATTGGACGTTGTTGACGTTAATAAACCAAACGGTGCAACGGCGGCTAGCCTTGCTGCTGAAGAAGCAATTAATCAACGTGGACAAAAGAACAATAGTATTAATAAAGAAACTCTCAAGAATAAGAGCGAAACGGAACCGAATGGAGTTAATATTAAAGAAGAACTCGAAGCCCGTTCCGATAAGCAACTTTTGATTGAGGATGACAAACAAGGCGGACAGGCCCTTGGCTTCGATAAAGACGGCGATGGTAAGATTGGTGCTGGTGAATATCTGTTTGATGATAAGAATGGTGATGGTTATATCCAAGACGACGAGTGGTTGTTTGTCGGAAATAAGCCAGGAATTAATTTAAATAGCGAATCCGATTTAGCTACTTTGAATGCCGCATTGCGTCGTGATTACAATGTAGAAATTCTTAGCGAACCTGGCGTTGGCGAAAAGATTGTGAGTATGCAAGTTGGTGCATATGTGAACAGCCAGCCGAACGCGGTAAAGGGGATTAATATCAACGATGTCAAAGAGTACAAACAGCTCTGTAGTATCGAAAGACCAATTACTGTGCGTCCGGATGATGGTATGGAACTTTACGAAGTGCCAGTTGATGGCAAGATTCCTGATGGTGCTAAGCTCTATATCGACCTTGATGGTGATGGCCCAGCCGCGCCTTTGGAATATGCAATTACGGATGGCAAAGCTATTGTTCCGGCTAGCGTGCTAGATCTTCAAAGCGGTGGTACGGCCAAGTTGATGGGTACAGTACGTGTAGCCAAGATCGAAGACGGCCAGTTTATTTCTTATACAACCAACCTTGGTAAGAAGTTGACTTCTGAAGATATGCTTAATACCAGAGTTAGAGAAAATGATGGTTCGATCCTCTCGGTCATGAAATATGCCAACGCCAATGACACTAAAGGTGAAGTTATTAACCAAGCTGCTATCAATGGCGAAGGGCACACGATTGAGAATCTTTCAGAGACCTTTAACGGTCGCCCAGCAGGTACGATTAATCGCGTCCCGTACATGATGCGTGAAGAAGTTCCAGCTGCTGGTACTGCTGCCGAGACTGTGGCCACATTGAACGATGGTACGAAGATTCCAAATTACCAGTATTCTGGTGGTTACAAGGAAAACTTCGATGCCAGCTTGAACTACATGTTTAAGGAAAAAGCATCTTATGTTGGTACGCCAATGACGCTCGACGTGAATGGTGATGGTATCATCGATGCCGCGGAAAGCTCGGCCTACATTAATCAAATGATGGTGAGAACGGCTACTAACCCATACGTATTGATGCAGAACGCTTCGTCTTATGGTGTACTCGAATCGGATGTGATGAACGACCTCGGCTTTACGAGAGACGTACTCGTTAATCGCTTCGGTATTACGGATGGTCAGATCGACACGATGGACGAGCTCAATCTGTTCCTCGAGAAGTTGAAGCTTTCTGAGAATGCCGACTACTACGATAAGTTGGTTAACGGTACCTTCAAAGCGATGCGTACCGAGCTTGATGGCGCTCAATTCGAGATTGTCGACCTTGGTGCGCGCAAGGCAACCTATCTTAACGGCAATAACGCGCTTGATTATGTAAATGCTTCAAGAAGCCGTACAGCTGTTACTTACTACAAGATAGTGAATGGCGAAAAGGTTTACGTGGGTAACAAGGGCTTCATGTTTGGCAAAGACAACAAGAAGCCAGTCTACGATATCTTGGCCTGCGAGCAAAAGGGTACGAAGAATCCACCAAAGTCTGATCTGACCGCCGAAAGAACGTCTGACCCGGCAGCGGAAAACGTGTCTGATCCAGTTAAGGAGAACACATCTGATCCAACAGCAGAGAACACGTCTGATCCAGTGGCAGAGAGTACGAAATCTGATCCAACCAAAGAACATGTTTCAGATCCAAACGCTGAAACGGTGAAGACAGATGCTCTAGAAGAGAACGGTTCAGAACCATCTGCCGAGAACGTTTCTGATCCGGCTGCTGAAACCATCAAAACTGATGCGTTGGAGGAAGACACCTCTGATCCGGTTACGGAAAATGTTTCTGATCCAACCGCCGAAACGATCAAGACCGATGCGCTAGAGGAAGATACCTCTGATCCGGTTACGGAAAATGTTTCTGATCCAACCGCCGAAGGCTTAACACCAAAGGACCCAGGTCCAATCGACGATAATATGAGGCCGGATCCTGATGACGGCGTGATTAAACCGGTAGAACCAATTACGGAACCAGCTGATCCGGAGCCACCGTTTGAGATGACTCCACCAGAAACTCCGACCCCAACGATTGGCAATCCAACACCGGAAATTCCAGAAGTGCCAACCCCGGGTGGTAACCCAGCGCCAATTGAGGGCCCAGGCGAGTTGAGTGATTGGCTCAAAGAGTTACTCGAAGAAGAGGATGAATTAGTAGCGTAAAAAACTAAAGGAGGTATGATGAAAAAAATAAAATTAATCATTTCATTTGCGGTGGGGCTTGCGGCTGTTTGGTCGCCAGCAGCAATGGCTTGGGGGCCAGAGCGTCCTACTTATACAATGGAGTCGCCGGCGCCTGAAGTTACGTTTAACTCTATTATTAATAACCCAGTACTTGGTGATGAGCGCGATTTTGTGCGTATCGTTGAGTCTGACACGGGCGGAGAGTTCACTAATGATGTAAAAGTTGAACCAGGGAAGACTTATAACGTCTACATTGGTTATCACAATAACGCTGCTGATAATCTTAACGAGTCTGGTTACGGTATCGCACAGCGTGTGCGCGTAGCCTCGCAATTTCCAGAAGCTTTGGAAGCTGGGGAATCTGGTGATGTGAACGTAATCATCGAATACGCTTACTATCCACAGGGTACCACCGATTTGACCTACGCTAAGGTTTGGGATGGAGCTACACTCTCTGCTGACGAGAAAGTTAAAATTTCGTTTGTGCCGGGCTCTGCAATAATTCACAACGGTTGGGGGCTTGATGGTACTGTGTTGCCAGATGAGATCGTAACGACCGCCGGTGACTATATCGGTCTTAATGAGCTTGATGGTAGAATTCCTGGCTGTAGCCAGTATTCTGGTCACATTATCTACAAGATTACAGTAGAAGGTGAAGACAAGCCTGAGAATCCACCAGAAACACCAAAAGAATTACCAAAGACCGGTCCAGCTGAAATTGTGATGGCTGTTGCTGTGGTGGCTGGTTTCTGTGGCCTTAGCTTCTATCTCTATCGTACGAAGAGAGTTTTGAAACAAGTTTCAGACGACGTGACTGGTAAGAATATCGAGTCATTCAAGAACGACGAGCAGGGTGAGCAGAAAGATGGCGACGAAAAGTAAGAAAATTCTTACTCTAGTCGAAGGCCGTAGGAGCAAGACTAATATCCCAAGTCATACTGTTGATGACATTCGCGACGCCGTAGAGCGTCGCGAGGGGTGGGATTTTTCTTTAGTCAAAATTCTCGATGATACAAAAGTCGCGATGTGCGATTTTGATGGTGTTTTTTCGGATTATATTATCTGGCGTGATTTTGCGCCGGAGATGGAAACTGTAAATGCTGCACGCGCGATGGAATGGATCGATAAGCAGGGCAATGCCGTGGTGATGAACGGGCATTATGTGGGCGGCAGGCTTTATAATTCGGACAAGTTTTTCCAGGCTGGTTTGTTTGGGATCGACGATGAGCTAAAGTTTAATACGCCACTAGCATACCTTATTAAATCCAAAGATGATATCAAGAAGCTGGTAGCTGAGAAGAAATTGAGTTATCCAGTGGTGGTAAAAGATCGCTTTGGTACTACTGGCCAAGGAATTGTGTTGATTGCGAACGCTGAGCATCTAGAACGCGTAAAATTGCCGGTAGCAAGGCTGATGGTGATGCCGTATATTTATGGTGATTTTGAATGGAGAGTGTTTGTGATTGGTGGCTGTGCGGTTGGCGTGATGAAAAAAGATGTCGAGAATCTAGAAAATCCAGGGGATTTCGAATTGCGCTCAGCTGGGTTTAATCGCGCAAAGGAAGAAGACCCGACAGTGCTTGAGAAAATTAACCATATTGCTTGCCGAATGGCGGCGGTGTGTGGCCTAGAATACACTGGTTGTGACATTATTCGCGGCAAAGTAGACGGTAATTATTATGCGCTCGAAACCAACAACACTGCTGGCTGGCAGAATCAGTTTTTTGAGACAACCGGCGTTAATATGGCCGACAAAATGATGGATTGGTTTGATGATATGGCTGTTTTAAAGGAGAAAGGGTTCTACGAAGGCGTAAAGACCTTTACGATGAACCGTATAAATTATTTACCCAGCCCTGTAAGAGAGAAATTTGAAAAAATCCTAGCTTTTGAAGCGGATGTTGATGAGGCTTCTGGCAATGATATTGAGGCGATGCTCGCTAATAAGTATCGTGAGATTAAGGCTGGTGGCGATGTTGTTACAGCCAAAGCTTTGCTCGACGAGGTAGAGCGCACGCCGCTTTGTTGGGCGGGTAATTTTATCGGTAGTAGTATTCATGGCAGGGGTGGGATTTTCGAAGAACAGTGTATCCCGACAGCTTACTACTTGGCAATTCGCGAAAAGTATGATAAAATACAGGGAACTAATTAAGGATTAATATGAAGAAAGCAGTTATCCTCGTTGGCGGGAAGCAATATCTCGTCGAAGAGAAAGAGACCCTACGGGTGGACCTCCTCCCGGAAGGCACTAAAGAGCTCGAAACTGACGCTTTGCTTCTTATCGATGGCGATACGACTACGGTCGGAACACCAACTGTTAAGGGCGTGAAGGTTTCAGCAAAAGTGGTGGAACCAAAAGTCGCCGGCGACAAGGTTCGTGTGATTCGCTATCACTCAAAGAAACGTGTTCACACCGAAACTGGTCACCGCCAGAAATATTCGGAAATCCAAATCACGAAGATTGCCTAAAAATAAGCCCTTTCGCGGGGCTTATTTTTTATGCTATAATACCAATATATATGGCGAAGGTGATTTGTATTACTAACCAAAAAGGAGGTGTCGGCAAGACTACTACTGCCGTAAACCTTTGCTACTATCTTGCTAAGGATAAATTTAAGACTTTGTTGATTGATTTTGACCCGCAGGGCAATGCTACCTCTGGGCTCGGCATTGACAAAACCGATACCGAGGCGCTGGGTGCTACGATGACAGAAGTGGTGTTAGGCACGGCCGAGATGGAATCGGTGGTTCGCCCGACCAAATACAAGAATTTTGATTTGGCACCAGCTACACCGGAGCTCGCTAATGCTGAAGTAGAGATTACTGGTATGCAACGTAAGTTTGTGAGACTGCGCGATGCTGTGCGCAAGGTCGCTGATAAATATGACTATGTCGTGATTGATTTGCCACCTTCTTTGTCTCTCCTTACCGTGAACGGCATGATTGCGGCAGATTATTTGCTATTGCCAGTGCAGACTGAGTTTTACGCTCTAGAAGGCGTGGCACAGCTACTTGAAAGCATGAAACTCGTGATGAAGCAGGCCAATCCAAAACTGCAGCTTCTCGGCGTGCTTGCTACGATGTACGACAAGCGTACTTCGCTTTCGACTCAGGTGTACGAAGAAATTCGTAAGTATTTCAAGAATTTGACGTTCAAGACAACGATTCCACGCAACGTGCGTGTGGCCGAGGCACCAAGTCATGGCGTGCCAGTGGGGGATTATGATAAGTTTTCAAAAGGGGCTAGGGCGTATCGCGATTTTACTAAAGAAGTGGAGGCGAGGACCAAATGAAAAGTGGTTTAGGGCGTGGGTTTGATAGTTTAATTCCGACAGAGCTCATCGATGATGAGTTTGATATTACTCTTGAGGAAGATAAAAAAGGTAGTGAGCTAAAGGAGCTCCCGATAGATGAGATTATTCGCGACGAAGAGCAGCCGCGTAAAGAGTTTAATAAAGAAGCGATTGAAGCTCTTGCCGCATCAATCAAAGAACATGGTGTGTTGCAACCGATCGTCGTAACCCGCGAAGAGGATAAGTATAAGATTGTGGCTGGTGAGCGTCGTTGGCGCGCATCTAAATTGGCTGGACTAACTAAGGTTCCGGCAATTATCCGTTCACTCGATTTGCAGAAGCGTTTGGAGCTTTCGATTATCGAGAACGCTCAGCGTGAAGATTTGAACGTGATTGAGCTTGCTACGGCTTATGCCAAGCTCAAAGCGCAGTTTAATTTGACTGCCAAAGAGATTGCGGCGCGCGTGGGCAAGAGTGAGTCGTCGGTGTTTAACACGATGAGACTACTTAATTTCTCTGATGAAGTAAAGCAAACGATTGTGAAAGAGAAATTGTCTGAGGGTGTGATGCGTCCGCTCGTGACGGCCGAGCCAGAGGTGGTGAATAAAATTTTGCCAAAGATTATCGAAGAAGGCTGGACCGCACGCAAAGTTGAACGCTACATGTCTGAGAATAAGAAGAAGTCTTCGGCTAGCCTAGTAAAGAAGGATAATTATCGCAAGGATGAGGACGCCTTATCTAATAAATATGGGGTGAGCGTAAAGATTGCTGGCCGCAGCCTGACTTTTAAGTGTAAGAACGAAAAAGAACTTGAAGAACTGATCTCTAAGCTTTGATGATATAATCTAGTTATGGACAAGAAAAAAGATTCAGAACGAATCTTGGCCGCTGTTGAGCTAGCCAAAAAAGCACACGAAGGTCAGCTGAGAAAAACTGGTGAGCCTTATATTGTGCACCCGTTGGCTGTGAAGAAAATTCTCGAAGAGTGGGGGATGGATGAGGATACGATTATTGCTGGGGTTTTACATGATACAGTGGAAGATACTAGTGTGACACTTGATGATATACGTAATCAGTTTGGCGAATCGGTGGCATTTCTCGTAGATGGCGTAACGAAACTTTCGACGGCACGTGCTGGTATGCGCGATATTGACACTTATCTTCCGGAGACACGCAATAATTTCTTGCGCTTGATGATTGCGCTGGGGGATGATATTCGTGTTCTTATTATTAAGCTCGCGGATCGTTTACATAATTTGCGTACACTTTCGGCTTTGACGCCAGATAAGCAGAGAAAAATTGCCAAGGAAACCCTCGAGGTGTTTGCACCGCTCGCAGATAGGCTAAACATGGGTCTTCTTCGCGTAGAGTTGGCTGATTTGGCCTTTAAGTATGTCGATCCGAAACGTTATGAATACTTGAAAGATTTGATTGAAAAATACAATCGTTCAGCCAGCAAGAGTTTGAAAAAGATTGAGGGTGAGATTACGGAAGCTCTTAAAAAGGAAAAAATTGAGTTCGAGATCTCTGGTCGCGTGAAGTCAGTTTATTCGCTTCACAAGAAAATGGCCAAACACAACCAAAACATCAATGAGATTTATGATTTGACGGCGCTGCGCATTATTGTGGATGACGTCACAACTTGTTATCTGGTGCTTGGCATTATTCACTCGCTTTATACGCCGATGGCGGGTCGTATTAAAGACTACATCGCAATGCCGAAACACAATGGTTACCAGTCCATTCATACGACGGTGATTACGTCGGATAAGCGCGTGGTGGAATTCCAGATTCGTACCAAAGAAATGCATGAATACGCTGAGCGCGGTCTTGCGGCAAGTTTCTATTACAACGAGCAGAAGGTAACCGAGAACTATAAGAAGGGCAAGATCGAACACTTGCCGATGAATTTGCTTTGGATTACGGAGCTCCAGATGACAGCAGCAGCCCTGCGCGAGGGAAAGAAAGTGGATCTTGATAAGTTGAAACTCAATCTGTTTGCCGATAAGATTTTTGTGTATACGCCGAAGGGCGACATTGTGGATCTTCCTAAGGGGTCGCTTCCACTTGATTTTGCTTATAGATTACATTCGGAAATTGGCGATCACGTAGTGGGGGTGAAGATTAATGGCAAGATTTCGAATCTTAATAAGCCACTAGAGAATTTCGATATTGTGGAGATTTTGACGTCGAAAAATCAGACGCCAAAGAGGTCGTGGCTGAGTAAAATATTTACTCCGCACGCTCGTTCAAAACTGATGAGGCGCTTGAATCAAGAGGGCGAAAGCATCGTCCCCCCAAAGAAGAAATAGTCTAGTAATCTGACGTACGGGATGCGTCTAGGGGTTGATCGTCGTCTGTGGTAAGGAATTTGACGATGACGCCTTGAGCGACGGCGTCGCCGGCTTTAAACTCAACGGTTTTATCACCTTCGTTTTTAATCTTAATAAAGATGTGGCCTTCGTTGTCTGGGTTATTGTAATAGTCTGAATCAATAACGCCGACTTGGTTAACTAGACGGATATTGTATTTAAAACCGGTGGAACTGCGGACGATGATTAAAAGGACTTCGCCGTCGCCATAGAGACCTTTGATGCCAGTGGGGAGTTTGACGGTCTCACCGGGGGCAATTTTGAGATCTTGGAGCAAAGCGAAGTCATAGCCGGCGGCGTTTTTGGTCTTGCGGGTAGGGAGGGAAAAGCTATCATAAAGCGTGCGGTCGTCTGCGACGTCTTTTTTGAATTGTTCGAAACTGATTTTCTCGAATTTACGCATCATTTAAATATATTTTACTACAAAAATGGAGCCGATGGCAGGGATCGAACCTGTGACCTGCTCGTTACGAATGAGCTGCTCTACCAACTGAGCTACATCGGCACCTTTTGCCATTATAGCACATTTCATGGGTCTGTTGTATAATGGTACAAAGGAGTTATTTCTGATGAAAAAACCAAAGGTGGAAATTATGTCTAAGTCCGACCCGAAGAAGGCGGCTTGGTCTGCAACGGTTGAATCAATCATCACAATCATTCTTGGCGTATTGCTTGTGGTGTGGCCAAACACAATCATCAAGCTGGTCGCTTATCTGGTGGGTGGTTTTTTGCTAGTAAAAGGTGGCTTTCAGATTGCAAGTTTTATGCTTAATAAAGAGCAGAAAAACAGCTTCAATGGGGAATTGATTGCTGGAATTGTTACGCTTCTTATCGGTATCGTAATTTTTGCAGTGGGCGAAGAAATCAGCCACGTATTCCGCGTGCTAGTTGGCATCTGGATTATCTATGAAGGCTTGATTAGGCTCGGCAACGCTATTCAGCTGCGCTCGGCCGGCATAGTAAACTGGAGCGCCGTAATGACAATCGCCATAATCATGCTGATGTTTGGCACATTTATTACTTTCTTTGATGGCGCGATGGTGTTCCTGATCGGCTGGGTCTTGGTTATCATGGGGCTGATTGGTCTATTTTCGGATGTGATGTTTATGCAAAATACGAAAATATTGATAGAAAAGTTAAACAAAGATAAGAAATAACGATGAAAAATTTTAAGAAAACAGTGATTGAAATTTATCGCGAGCACCGCTCAGTGTTAGCTCTAATGATGCTGGTTTTGATGTTCTCGCTAGGGGTATTTATCTTTTCTTTGACCAAACTTGACCCAACGAGTGCAGTGGTTAAAGTAGGTTATGGAGATATTGGTGGCTATCGTGATGGCGCGTGGTCTAACTTAATCGTTTTCCCAACTTTGATGATTTTGTTTGGGGTTTTGCATAATTTGCTTGTGGTGAAAATCTACGAAAAACGTGGCGCGGGTATTGCGAAATTTTTCTTGATTACAACATTGATGCTGATTTTCGGGGCGCTAATTGTGCTGATTAGATTATCAAGCGAGGGCTAATGAGAAAAAATTTGGAGATTCCACAAGGGAAGCGCACAAAGCTGTACCGTTTTCTCGAGATCTTGCCGGGGGCGATTTCGATTACGGCGATTGTGCTGCTGTTTGTACTGTCGTTCATTGACCCAGTGCTGGGCGCGTTTTATCTGTTCCTTGTGATTTCGATAACTTTGGTAAAAGCGGTGAGCGTGGCTTATCGCACAATTCAGGGTTACAACGTGATGAAACGGGCCGAGGCAACGAATTGGCGTAAGCGCATGTTGGAACTCGAGAATCCGCATGAATCTTTTGAGAAGTTACGCGATAAAGACCTGAAAGAGTATGATTTTGGCCGCCATGTAGAGAATTTGCGTTTGCTTGCGGCAATGAAAGAAAGCTATCCGAATCCGGCAAAGATTTATCATGCTGTAATCATGACTGCTTACAACGAAGGAATTGAAACTTTGAAGCCGTCTATTGAAGCAGTAAAAAAGACTTCGTTCCCGAATGAAAAAATCATTTTTGTGTTTGCCTACGAGGAACGCGGTGGGGAAGAAATGGAAGAAACGGCGAAGCTTCTAAAAGAGCAGTTTAAGGGCGCGTTTTACGATTTTGTACTATCTAAGCACCCGGCAGATTTGCCAAATGAGGTGATTGGTAAGGGGCCAAATTTGACCTATGCTGGCGAGGTGTTGGCGGAGTATGTAGAAAAGAAGCATATTCCGATTGAGAATGTGATCGTGACCTCGCTCGATAGCGATAACCAGATGGCGCCAGGCTATCTTGATGCGGTGGCGTATGAGTTCGTAGTGCATCCAAACAGGCAGAGAATGAGCTATCAGCCGATTTCTTTATTTATGAATAATATTTGGGATGCGCCAGCTCCGACGCGCGTAATTGCAGTGTCTAACTCGTTCTTTAATGTGATTACGACGATGCGTCCGCACGTGATTCGTAACTTTGCTTCGCATTCGCAGCCTTTGCAAGCGCTTAAAGCGATGAATTTTTGGAGTAAGCGCACAATCGTGGAGGATGGTCACCAGTTCTGGCGTAGTTTGTTCTTCTTTGACGGAGATTATGAAGTGCTGCCGATTCGCGTGCCGATTTATCAGGATGCGGTTCTGGACGAGACGTTTATTAAAACGATTAAGGCGCAGTTTGTGCAGGTAAGGCGCTGGTATTATGGCGCGAGTGATGTGGCTTATGTGGGGGTGAGGCTGTTTTCAAAGCGTCGCGGAATGCCGTTCTTGCCACTGTTTGCGAAGTTCTGGCGTTTGCTTGATGGCCACGTAACCTTGGCGATCATGGCGCCGATTGTGGCGTTTGGCGGTTGGGTGCCAGTGATTATGAACATGTCTTCTCGTGTGATGGTGGCGCATAGCTTACCAATGGTGGTGAGCGTGGTGCAAACTGTGGCATCGGTGGGCCTTTTGATTACAGTGTTGGTGTCTCTTAGGATGTTGCCGAAGCGTCCGAAAAAATATAAACGTGGTAAAGGGCTTTTTATGGTGTTGCAGTGGATATTGATGCCAATTACGTCAATCCTTTATCAGAGTTTGGCAGCGTTTTATGCACAAATTAGGCTGATGACTGGCTGCTATATGGAAAAGTTTGACGTAACGAAAAAGGTGGTCAAAAAATGAAAATGAACAAAAAATTTATCCATATCGCAACAGGGGTATTTACGCTAAATGTCATAGTGGTTTTGGCGCTTTATTTGGTGTTTGAGCGTGGGTTTAATTTGAACTGGACAATTAGTAGGTATATGGGCACTAGCGTATGGAGTGCAATTTTGTTTGGACTAACGAATTTGATCGTAATTTTTTGCGTTTTAAAGTATTTATTAAGAATCCAAAAGCTCTATAAACTGTCTAGCTTTTGGGGGACATTGGTGATCGCAATGATCATAACGTATCTTGGGCTTTCGATTTGCCCAGTGGGACTGTTTGACCCGACTTGGGGCGAGTTTGGCATAGTGAGTAGAATGCACCACTTCTTTTCATATACGATGTTTGTAATTATGGCCGTGATCGTATTAGACACTTTGATAGAGGTGCGAAGAGGGAAAAGCTTTGTGATTTTTGGCGCGAGTTTGATCCTTTATATGATTGGATGTATCTTTTGTTATAAATACGGGACAAGCTTTTTCATGAACAATATTTTACTCTTTGAATCAGGATATATTTTGGCGAATTTAGTGTTTTATAGTCTAATCCCTAAAAAATCTGATATAATAGAGTGAAGTTATGGGTCGCTAGCTCAGTTGGCTAGAGCGTCTCGTTTACACCGAGAAGGTCAGGGGTTCGAGCCCCTTGCGACCCACCAGCGAAATTGCTCCAGAGGAGCTTTTTTGTTTGTCCAAAAAGCGTAGGCAGAATCGTTGAGAGGCGTCGGGGGTTGTAAAATTTTTGATCTATGCTAATGATACTGCCGGGCTGGGGAGCTTAGTGCTTTAACTCGGTGTAGCCTCGAGGCTAAAAGATGAATGCCGGTACACCGCAACCTAGGCAAAAAAGCGGGTGGGGCCTCAGTGCTAGTGAACGTGGTATAATGGTGGTAATAAGAAAGGATATAGAGTATGAAAAACAACAAGAAAATTTTAATTTCGGTGATCGCTTTGGTCGTGGCAGTGGCGGCAGGCGTCACTACGTTTTTACTCGTAAAAGGTAACGGTGGGAACGGTAATTCTGGAGAATCTGGTCAGGGAGAAATCTCAAAAGGCAATTGTAGTGTTTTTGAGTGTATCGAAAAACTCAATAGCAAGATGACGGTAGAAGAAATGAACGAGGTTATTGGTTTTGAAGGCGAGCTCACTAGCGAAGCAGAAACTTACAAAGTTTATTCATGGGAATTAACCGAAGAAACTTCAATTACTTCTCAATTTTCATTGAGCTATAATACCGCTACGATTTCGGCAAACTATCCAAAGAGCATGGTGCCAAAGACTGCCGATTTCTCTAGGTGGAGCGAAATCCAAGCCAAACTTAAGAGCGGCGAAGCTTTGTACTATGACGAATTCGTCAAAATGGTTGGTGGCACCGAAGGCGTAATGAGCCAGAAGAGTAGCACTAGTGTTACATATGAATGGGATAATGCTGATGGCGGCTATTTGTCTGGCTACTTCAACGAAAGTGGTAAATGCACCATGGCTACTGGTAGGTTTTAGGGAGTTTTATGGAAGAATATAATACGCTTGAAAAGGTTACGAAACTTTTTAAAGATAAGGGCATCAAGGGCAAAGAGCATCTTTATGATGTTTTGTTGCTTGATAACCGCAAGTACGCCGGTATGATGAGCGGCATGGAATATCCGTTTCTCGGTTTGGTGATGGATTTTACCGATGAGGGAATTGGGTTTTTCCATTTAGTATCCGCTAAGTTTTCTTTGACGGTTTCTCTCGAAAAGTTGAAGCTCAACAAAGATTCGTACACTTTTTATAAGAACGAAGATATTGAGGGTATCGAAGTGAAGAAATTTGCTTTGCTCGATAAGAAGAGGAAAGAGGTTATTATCAAGACTGCTGATGGCAAGAAGTTCTATCTTTATCAGAAGGTTGAAGATGGTTTGGTTCCTTATCATAACGAGAGCTTTGCTAAGTTGATCGCAAAGTACGAGAAATAGTTGAAACAGATTGGGCCCCTGTAATGGGGGCCCTTTTTGTCTGGACTTTTATCCGTTTTTATGCTATAATATAGAAAGCATTTGGGCGGATATTTTTTTATTTGACCCAAGTAGAAATTTAATAGAAAGAGGTGATGAAAGGTGGGTAAAGGACCAAAATGGGAACAAGTCAGAAAAATCTCTCAGAAATACGTGACACCAGAGGCAGAAATCCGAAAAATGATGAATAGTGGCATGAGCAATGCTGCAGTCATCAAAGCCCTTCAAGAAAGATGGAAGAAAGAAGAACTCGATATTGATCGTCTTGGAGTTATCTTGAAACATTACGCTCCGGTGAGCATATATGGAGACAAAGAGAAATCCAAGAAGGTGATCGGGTACATTCTGAACGCGCGCAGAAACGGAGACGGTAATGAGCTTTCCGACATGATGCTCGCGAAGCTGAAGAAGGCTAAGCAGACCGAAGCCGCTCTGGTGCTGGCTGTAAAAGTGCCGGTTTTCCTGGCGCTGATCGTGATTTGTTTTGCTTTTTTGAACATGTATTGGGGGCTTGCGGCGACTGCATTATTTGTAGCTTACTGCATTATCTCAATCGTGCATCCGCGTTCTTTCTTCCCGAAGAGACTCAAAACATTCAACTCGATTATCGAGCGAATGCACAGCGAAGAGCTGGCTGAGTGTAAGAAGAAGAAAGCCGAGAATGAGAAAGCCGATGTGTATATGCCGGTAATTAAATCGGATTGTACGCTTGGGCGATCTTACTCATTTTAGGAGGTGGCGAACATGGGGAGTGGAAAAAGTTACGCTCAAGCTATCAGGATTTCTCAGCAATACTATGCAAATTTCAATGAGGTCTATGATCTGTTGAAGCAGGGTTATAGTGTTGCTGATGTTACGAAAAAGATGAAGCGACGCTGGGAAAAGATGTATTCCAATCTGGAACTTGTGACGATACTCTTGAGGTTCTATGGTCATGGCAAACTAAGCGATGACGCAGAACTTAGAGAGGTTGTAGCAACGAAGATTTTGAAGGCTGCCAATGCTGGACGAATGAACGAAGCGGATCGGTTTGTCATGACAATGCTAAAGAAGACAAAGCGTCGAGCATGTATTGAGGGTATTCTTTTAAAGATAACGACTTTTGCGCTCGCGGCCTTTATGACTTATATCATGATTGATGGTGCACGCCAGGGTCGTATCGTCAAAAGATGGGACATATCGGGGTGTGTAGCAGCCATTCTTTTCTATGTGGCGGTATTCGTATTGTCATTTACAAAATGGTGCGCTCTGAATAGATTCGGGAATATTACTGAGCGACAATGGATATTCAAAAAAGAACTAAGAGACCGGATAGCGTGGAAAGACGCGAGAACCATTTTGAACTAGCCTCTATCACGAAGAGTCCTATTCTATAGGGCTCTTTTTTATGGGGTGAGTTTTGCCGGATCATAGAGATTGTGGTATAATGAGTGGATAAAAAGAAAGGATAAAGCATGGACAATAATATCAACAAAATGCGACATACTCTAAGTCATGTACTTGCTGCTGCAGTGCGGGAGCTTTATCCTACAACAACATTTGGGGTAGGCCCTTCAATCGACAACGGTTTTTACTATGATATCGACTTCGGTGACGTCAAAGTTTCTGATGCTGATTTGGCTAAGATTGAGAAGAAGATGCGTGGCATTATTGCACAGGGCTGCAAGATGGTCCGCAGGGAAGAATCTCGTGAAAACGCACTTGCTTGGGCCGAGGAAAATGGCCAAAAATACAAAGTCGAGCTAATTAATGATTTGCCAGAAGGTGAACAAATCTCTTTTTACGATATGGTCACCCCAGATGGCAAGGTGCTTTTTGCCGACCTTTGCAAGGGCCCACACGCTGAATCGATGAAAGAGATTGGTGCGTTTAAGCTAATTCGCGTAGCTGGTGCTTACTGGCGCGGTGATGAGAAGCGCGAAATGCTCACTCGTATCTATGGCGTAGCCTTTGAAACCGAGGAAGAACTCAACGCTTATCTTAAGCAACAGGAAGAAGCTAAGGCACGTGATCATCGCAGGCTTGGTAAGGAAATGGATTTATTCTGTTTCTCAGATTTAGTTGGCGCTGGTTTACCACTCTTTACCCCGCGCGGTACGATTCTTCGCGATGTGCTTAATGATTTTACTCAGGGCTATCGTTTGCGCTGTGGCTACAAAAAAGTTTGTATCCCACACATTGCTAATATTGACCTCTATAAGACTTCTGGCCACTTTGAGAAATTCCCAGAATTGCTCCGCTTTACTAGTTCGGAATCTGGTGATGAACTCGCTGTGAAGCCAGTAAGCTGCCCGCATCACAGCCAAATCTTTGCCAGTTTGCCACGCTCTTATAAGGAGCTCCCAATTAAATATCTTGAAACAACGATGGTTTATCGCGATGAGCGCAAAGGTGAGCTCGGTGGTCTCTCTCGTGTACGCTCAATTACTCAAGACGATTCACACGTGTTCTGTACTGACGAACAGGTTGAAAGTGTGTTTGGCGAATTGATCGAGTCGGCAAAAGATTTGTACGCTCGTATTGGTATGAAGCTCAAACTCCGCTTGTCATTCCGCGATGATGGCGATGGCTATATCGGTGATCCAGAAATGTGGGAGAAGGCTCAGAATTCGATCCAAAAGATGGCAGAGAAGTTCAAGATGGATTATTTCATTGGTCTCGGTGAAGCTGCTATGTATGGTCCGAAAATGGACTTTATGGCCGAGGATGCCCTGGGCCGTGAATGGCAACTTGCTACGGTGCAGCTTGATTACGCTATGCCACAGCGCTTTGGCCTCGAGTACACTGCTGCTGATGGTACTAAGAAGACCCCTATTATGATCCACTGTGCTTTGATTGGTTCAATTGAACGCTTCCTCAGTGTCTATATCGAACATACGGCTGGTTGGTTCCCATTCTGGATGGCTCCAGAACAGGTAAGAGTTTTGACCGTGAACGAAGCCGCCAATGATTATGCTGACAAGGTTGAAGAAATCTTGAAGAAGATTGTCTTGAATGATCCTATTAAGAATAGCGAGTTAAGGTACTCGATTGATAATTCAGCTGATTCTCTTGGCAAGAAGATTAAGCGTGCTACTGAATACAAGATTCCAGCGCTTCTAATCGTTGGTCCAAAAGATGCAGAAAATGGTGAGGTGTCGGTGAGACTACGTGATAAGGAGGAGAAAGTTAAATTAGATGAGCTCGAAAACTACCTCCTTGGCCTCAAATAAGGTAATTGTCATTCTTGGCCCGACTGGCTCGGGTAAAACTGGCGTGTCGATCAAGATTGCTAAAGAGATTGGCGGTGAGATTATTTCAGCTGACTCCCGTGCGATTTATAAGGGAATGGATATTGGTACTGCCAAACCTTCTCTCGAGGAGCAAGATGGTGTGCCGCATTTTGGTATAGATTTGGTGGAGCCAGGGGAGCGCTTCACAGTGGCAGACTGGAAAGCTTATGCCGAGGAGAAGATTGCCGAAATCCAGGCGCGTGGACACGTACCGATGGTCGTGGGTGGTACTGGCCTCTATATCGACGCCCTAGTTTACGATTACCATTTTGGCCCGGATGATGGCGTGAGAAGTGATATTAATCCGCATCATCGCAAAGACAACGAAATGGAAATGACGGACCGTAAGGAGCTCTGTTCAAATTATTTATTGATTGGCGTAAAAACTGAGCCGGACATTTTAAGAGAGAGATTAAAACTTAGGGCTGAACAAATGTTTTGTCCGGAACTTTATGAAGAGACTAAAAAACTTGTCTCGAAATACGGTTGGGGATCCCAGGCGATGAAGAGTAATATCTATCAGTTTGTTTGGCAATATTTGGAAGGGAAAATCAGTTTAGAACGTGCTAAGGAATTATTTGTGTACGACGATTGGCACTTGGCAAAGCGCCAGCTTACATGGTTTAAGCGCACTCCGGAAATAAATTGGTTGCCGCTTGAAAAAATTTATCCATACGTGATAAAATATATTCAAGATGAGCAAAGAAGATAGCACGCCGGTAGAAAAATTGTTCGGATCCAAGACCAGAGCAAAGCTACTAAAACTATTTTTTGAAAATCCGGGAAAATCGTTTTATGTGCGTGAGATGACACGGGTAATTGAAGAACAAATTAATTCAGTTCGTCGTGAACTTCTAAATCTTGAGAGTATTGGAATTATCAAAAACGAGACTTTTGACAATAAAGTCTATTATTCTGCTAACAATAAGCATCCGTTTTATCGCCCGATGCTAGATATTTTCTCGAAGAAAACGGATCTTTCTAGAGATAAAGACGTGCGCGAGAGCACTTGGGAAGAATATGTTCGCCCAGTGAAAAAATATTTGCGCGGCCTTGTCGTGACGAATCGTTTGCCGGGCCAAGAAGGTTTGGATCTATTAATTATTGGTGACGACAAGACAAAAAAGTTGTCCAGGTGGGCTGAAGTGGTTGAGAAAAAACAAGGCAAACCACTCAACTATGCGATTATTGCAAGCGACGATTTTATTTATCGTAAGAGCGTGCGCGATAGGTTCATCTTGGATGTGCTCGAGATGGAACTCGTAGAAGTAATTGATCCAGATGAAATCATTAAACAAAGGAGATAAAGATGTTCGAAATTGAGAGCAAGAAGCAAGACGAGATTACTATTATTACCAAAAGCCGCGCCATTACTTTTGATGTGGCGGATGCTGTGATTGATGCTGGTCTTGAGATCGGTAAGATTACTGGCCCGGGTGAATTCGAGATTGGCGAAGCTACGATTCGTGGTATTGCTACCGAGAGTGGTAAGACTATTTACGACGTAGAAGTTGGCGGTGTACACG
>JAUMXN010000002.1 GCA_030529095.1 Candidatus Saccharimonadota bacterium | reverse complement strand
CAGCATTGTATCCTTAGAGGGGATATGTCCTATCCGTTGAACGACTGCCCCGTACCATATGGTTATTATATCACGCGAGAAACTTCTTCCAAAGTGGTTTCGCCGCGAAGCGCAGCAATAATGCCCTTTTGCTCGAGCGTAAGCATACCGCCAGCACGGGCGGCTTTTTCGATGGCGGAAATATTAATATCTTTGATGTCGCCACGAATAAAGGCTTGAATTTCTTCGGTAATAAATAGTTGCTCCATGATGGCTTTACGGCCGTTAAAGCCGAATGGGAATTTTTCGGTTTTGACTGGTTCGTAAAGCGTAATGCGATTCAGGTCGATGCCTTGGAGTTTTTCGGCTGGGACACCTTCGAGTACGGAGCGGATATATTTGGCTTCGGCCGGAGTGGCTTCGCGTGGTTGTTTATCGTCTGTGAGCTTGCGAACTAGGCGCTGAGCAATCACGAGGCGAATAGAATTAGCGAAGATCGGGTTGGTGCCAACCAAATCGATCATACGAGCAAAAGCCGCAGCGGAAGAATTAGCGTGGAAAGAGCTCAGGACTAAGTGGCCAGTAATCGAAGCCTGGATAGCGGTTTTAGCGGTATCGGAATCACGAATCTCACCCACCATCACGACGTCTGGATCGAGACGAAGCACAGAGCGGAGCCCGTCAGCAAACGAACCACCGTCGTTGGTTTCGATTGGAATTTGCGAAATACCGGTGAGGCCATATTCGATCGGATCCTCGAGCGTGATAATTTTGCGATCGGTCGTATTTAAAGCATTAAGCATCGAATAAAGCGTGGTGGATTTACCAGAGCCAGTAGGACCAACCATCAAAACGAGGCCGCGTGGGTGATAAATCACTTCGTTGATTTCTTTCATTTCGTCGTCACTAATGCCGAGATACTCGAGATTGAGTAAAGATTCGTCAAAGTTAAACAAACGCAGGGTGGCATCTTGACCGTAAAGAGTCGGGATTGATTCAACACGAATATTTACAACATGCGAACTGCCGTCGCGATGAATTTCTTTTTGCATATGGCCGGATTGCGGCGTGTTGGCGGCGGTAGAAATATTAGCGCGCGAGCCAAGCTCACTCAAAATAATACGATAGCGATCCTTGTCAATTGTGGCGACTGGATGAAGCATGCCATCCACGCGCATACGAATGCGAATTTCGGTGCGCATGTTTTCGATGTGGATATCGGAAGCTTTGAGCTTATCGGCCTGGTCGATCAAAAAGTCAAAAATCTTTTCTGGCGAGACGGTGCTAAGAGTCTGAGAAACCTCGGCGATAGTTTCAGAATCACCAGCGTCGGCAATTTTGATGTCGTCATAAATAATTTCTTTTGGTGGATCGTAGCGCAGCATAAAGACCTGGTAGGCCGAACCGGAAATTAGGAAGAAATCGACACGTTCGCCTTCGTCGGCGTAGGACTGGCGCATCGAAGAAATTACCTTGCTCGGGGTTTGGCTGGTCACCATAAACTGGAAGCGCGAATTTTCGTCACCACCTTTTTGTAAAGGAATAATAAAATCGCGGTGCATTTGTTCCTTGGTCAAAAGACCAGAAACTAGCGGAATAGTTCTTTCGAATTCACGGGTATCAAGATATGGAAGGCTCAAAATTCGAGCGCGGTTAGCGGTCGCTCGCTCTTCGTTATCGCGGCGTCTTTGCTGAATCTCGGATTCATCCATGACACTATTATACCATAAGCACTTTGTTTTAGAACTTTTTATGATATAATTTTTCTATGGCAAGAAAAGCTACTATGAAACCAGTTGCAAAACAAAATCGCAACAATAATCACAAGCACAGCGACAAACGCAAACACCTAAATCTTAAAAATGGTCGCTAAAAATTAACCCCAAGCCGGGGTTGATTTTTTGTTATAATCGAAGTATGAAAATTGTCTTTCCCGAAATCAATAATTCTATGATCACTGAAGCCGCGAGGCGCTGCCCGCAGGTAGAGATCATTGCCGCTGATAGTGTCAGTGCTGGCTGCGCGATGCTCGAAAATGGCCAGGCCGATAGTATGGTTGCCGGCATCGACACCACCACGCGCGACGTGCTTCTGGCTTGCCGCGAGAATCTTTCAAAGACCGCGCCATATTTTACTAGTTCGTTTGTGCTCGAAAAAGACGGGCGCAGTTTGATTATTGCGGATGGTGGCGTTTGTAAACACCCAGATGTTGATATGTTTTTTGAAATTATTACTCAGACTTTTGAAACGGCACGCAAAATTTTCCCAGAACCGCGCATCGCACTACTTTCTTTTTCGACGCTCGGCAGCGGCGGCAAGGATGCCACGATCGACGTAATCCACGGGGCCTTGGAGCGCGTGCGCACGGAGCGCCCAGAAATCGTAATTGATGGCGAAATGCAGCTTGATGCAGCGGTAAATCCAGAAGCCGCGACCAAAAAGGCGCCCGATTCCCCGGTGGCGGGCTGTGCCAATGTTTTGATTTGTCCAGACCTTAATTCTGGCAATATATTATATAAAGGCCTCGAGCAGCTTGGTGGCTGGACGGTAGCTGGGCCAATTTTGCAAGGGTTCAAAAAACCGGTCGCCGATTTGTCGCGCAATAGCACGGTTGACGATATCGTTTTAACAATAAAAGTATTGGAGGAACTACAATGAAATACTTTGGTACCGATGGTATCCGCAAAAAATCTAATGATTTCACGCCACAATTCTTGCGCGCGGTAGCAAAAGGTTTGGTGAACTATGCTGGCCGCAGCGATATTAAGGTTTTGATTGGTGGCGACACGCGCGAATCAACCGGCTGGATGATTCGAAGTTTTGAAGAAGCCTTCGAGACGTTGGGCGTAGAATACAGCTCAGTAGACGTTCTACCAACCCCAGCGATTGGCTATGTTTTTTACACGGCTGGATTTGACTATGCTATTGATATTACTGCCTCACATAATCCATACACCGACAACGGTATCAAAGTTTTTGAACGTGGTGGCGAGTCGTATCGCAAAATTTCGAACGCCGGCGAAGCCGTGATCGAGGAAGCTATCGACGCTGGCCAAGACTACGAAGTGGTGGCTACAGAGCTCCGTGAAAGCCTACACGACGAAGCAGTCGAACGCTATCTCGAACATTTGTTTGAATATGTGGGCGAAGTTGATTTTAGCGGGCTTAAGGTTGGCCTTGACTGTGCAAACGGTGCAATGAGCGTAGTTAATAAAACTGTTTTCGAAAAGCTCGGTGCCGAAGTCTCACTAATTAATGTCGATGCTGAGTTTGGCCAAAAAATTAATGCCGACTGCGGCAGCACGCACATTGATGGCTTGGTGAAATTTGTTAAAGAAAATAAATTGGATTTTGGCGCTGCGTTTGACGGTGACGGCGACAGGTGTTTAATGGTGGACGCCGATGGCGAAATTGTCGACGGCGACCATATGACTGCGATTTTGGCTAAACATCTCGGATTACCAGCGGCCGTAGTAACTGTTACTGCCAACCAGGGTTTGCTTGAATGGGGCAAAGAATCCGGTATTCATCTCGAAGTAGTGCCAGTAGGCGATCAACATGTTACGGCCGGCATGCGCGATAATAATATTTCGCTCGGTAGTGAACAAAATGGTCACGTGACTTTGCCGGGTGAACCAACTGGCGACGGTATGCTGACCGCACTTTCGATCGCTAAAGTTGTGGCTGAGACCGGTTCTAGCTTGCACGAACTCGCCAGCATCATCACCAAGATGCCTCAGGTAGGCTTGAATTTCGAAGCTACTCCAGAAATGAAGGAAAAATTCAAAACTTCCGACGATGTGAAAAAAGTCTTGCTTGAATTCGAAGAAAAATTGCATGCCGTGGCTGGCCGTTTGCTTGCCCGTCCAAGCGGCACCGAAAATTTGATTCGCTTGATGATGTGGGGCAACGACGAAGCGGTAATTTCCGACCTAATTAAAGAGCTCGAAACTAAACTGAAGGAGATTTTATGATCGTAAAAAGAATTACCGAATATTCGCCAGAACTCGCTCAGCGCGTCCGCGAACTTTTGATTCAGCTTTCGCGCAGCGGCAAAGACAAGGGTGAAATTTCTAGAGAATGGTTTGAAGATATCATTAATTCCCCGTGGCACGAACTTTTGGTGGCCGAAGACGAAGGCCGCGTAATTGGCATGGCCGCGCTTTCCGTGATGATGGGGCCTGGCATTTCAAAAAATGCCTATCTTGAAGATTTTGTGGTAGATTCTGAATGCCGCACCGGCGGAGTCGGCTCGGCGCTCTGGGATGAAATGCTCACATGGGGCCGCGAAAAAGGCTGCAAACGTATGGAATTTACTTGCGGCAACGGCCGCGAAGTGGCCCAGGCTTTTTACAAAAAGCACGGCGCTGAGGTCTACGATACCAATTTCTTTAGAATCGACCTATAAAAAACAAAAACCGGCCATTTTACGAGGCCGGTTTTTTGTTAATTTGAGCGGATACAGCGGACATAGAGTGCTTCGCGACGATCACAGGTACTAGGGTCCACTTTCAAACTCACACTAGAGTATCTAACGTAGCCGCGCGCTCTGATACTAATTATGGTACTAGTCCACCAATATCCGTTGCCTGAGCCAGATATGCCACCATTCCAGTATTCGCCGCCACTGACGCCATGGACTTCGGATGGGTACTCACTCATAGTACTAGCTTCACTACTGGACGGAAGTGACCATCCGGCAGGACAAATGTCCGACGTAGTAGGATTACTGTTTGATTCTCCGGTAATGGTCCCAGCAGAAGCGGCAGCAAAGTTGTACCAAACACCGGTTGTCGTGTTGCCAGAATTGTGTGTGCGGCCCTCATCGTAGCTATTGCCACTAGTAAGGTCTGCGGTAGCGCTGTAGGCTGGGGAGTTTGGATCGGTGGTTGGAAGAGTGTAGGCCGTAGCAACGTTAGAATCGCTTGGCGTAAGTGTGGAGCCGGCAGCCAGGCGAAGATTTTGGGTCATCCAACAGGCACCAGCAATGTAGCGCACGGTGTAGTCTGAGCCGTCACGAGAATCATACAGGGTGTATTCGGCGCTAGCGGCGTAGTCTTCACACATTTCTTTAGTGAATTCTTGCATTATGTTCGTCACTTGCGACCACTCGGCATAAAGAGTGATGGTTTCACCCGAGGCTGCGATGTCGTTAATAGCCCCTGCTATACCATAGTGCGTTCCACTACCATCTTGCGCAGTGTTCCATCCCATAAAATAATAGTCGGTTGGAGCAGTAAAGGTATTTTCAAATATTGTAGTGTAGCTACCACTCGGCACGATTTGGTCAGGCATGGTCCCGGTGCCAGAAATCGCTACGCCATCAACGATGCTGGTTGGATTAAATTCTATTTTGTATGAACCAGTATTAACACAGCGCACATTTAGACCTTCATAGCGATCGGCAGCACTGTCATTAACCGTGAGCGACCCATCATAACGTAAATAATCCCTGTACTCAACACCGGTAGCGCCACTACCCCACCAATAGCCGCGATCTGTACTATGAGTTACCCCGGCCCAATATTCGCCACCATCTACTACCTGGAAAAGAGCCAAGTTGCTAATCAGGCTATCCAGGGAGCCGCTAGATGCGTTAGCATCGTGGAATGGCAGACGCCATCCAGATGGGCAGATGTCGCCGGTTGGTATATTCGTATTATTGCTACCAGTAATAGTGCCGGCAGAAGCGGCAGCGAAGTTGTACCAAACACCATTTGTCGTGTTGCCAGAGTCATGGGTGCGACCTTCGTCGTAGCTATTGGCGCCATTGCCACCGGTGGCAAGCTCCGCGGTAGCGCTGTAGGCTGGGGAGTTTGGATCGGTAGTTGGAAGCATATATGTTGTGGTGACGTTAGAATCGGCCGGCGTGAGCGTAGAGCCCGGTGCGAGACGAAGATTTTGAGTCATCCAGCAGGCACCAGCAATGTAGCGCACGGTGTAGTCTGAGCCGTCGCGAGAATCGTAAACGACAAGTGGCGCATCCGTTGCAAGTGCTGCACATTGCGACAGTGAGAGTGACTGGATTTGAATGCCCCAAATAGCGTAAAGCTGGATGTTAGCCGGGTCTGAGACTTGCGAAAAAATAATGGTGTCACCAGGGTCGTATAGGTCGCCACTACAAGACACCTCGCTTGAGCCATCTGTACACCAACCCGCAAAGACGTAGCCAGTCCTTGTAGGGGTGTTCGAGCTGAGTGTGGCCTCGCCAGCAGCCAAATTGCCAGTCTGCGGGATCGGAAGATCCGCAACCTGATCCGTTGTGTTTTTATTGTAAGTGATCGAATAACGCGACTCATTAATAGTGGCCGTAATAACATAAGTACCAGAATATTCGCCAATAGCCAGGTCGTTGTTGACACGCGCGCCGATGGCTAGATTATAGGTATCCTCGACGAGCTCACTGGTGCTTTGGTCTACCTGGTTGGCCGAAGCGGTTTTAGCCAGAATGAGCGCGTTCTCGCCGTATGGGGCGGGGAGATAGTTGGAGTTGCTAACCATTATATTGTTAGCGTCAAGATAAGTACTCGGCCTGATTCCCCATGTATTATTAAGATTATTGCTCGCGGCGTAGTTTGAGTCTTGATATTGGGCGGCGGAAACTGGCGAAAGAATGGATGGAATAGAGCCGGCGGCGGTATTATTTACGGTGCGCACCAGCGTGTTGCTATTTGCGGAAGAGTTGATAGTGACGGTGTATCCGCCCGGATTGTCCGTACCAACGCTAATGTTTGGCGTGGCAGTATCTGACGACACAAAGTAGCCCGAAGCGGTTGGGATGATATTGATATTGATCGCGCTTGGAGCCGTGAGAGTAATCGAGCTAGTCGCCCCAGCATTTGACGCTAAATTTGGGATGCAAAAAGCAGGTTGGCCACGCAAAAAGTACCAACAAATAGACGTTTCAAGAGATGACCATGGTTTTTCAAATTATTCACACCTTTTGATAAACGTATACTATTTACTTTATAATTGTAATGCTTTTTCGGCCAATTCACAATAAAAAAATAATGGTTTAATCAAAAAGTCCCTAGCTATCAGCTGGGGCTTTTTTATTGCTCTAATGGTACACCCGGAGGGACTCGAACCCACGACCCTCTGTTCCGAAGACAGATGCTCTAATCCACTGAGCTACGGGTGCACGCGTCCTAATTATAGCATTGACAGAGAGAAAAAAGTAGTATAATGAAAGCATGAGTAGTATTTATAGCGAAAAAACTTTAGGGGGTTTACAAACTTTTAAGAAATGGCTGTTTCGCTTTGCTGTAGGTGTGCTGATTTCCGGCATCGTGCTCGGGGCTATGCTTATTTTGGCTGGCGAAGGTACGGATGCCAGCAGGACGCTCGGCTCGTGTATGTCTACGATGTTTATCATCGGCATCATGTTGATGGTCACAACAGAAGAACTCAAGTTGATTGAATCCCGCAGGGCTTCAGTGCAAGTTCTTGCCACCATCGGCCTCACCGCAAACTTGATCTGGACTGTTCTTTGGGTGATCGTCGCTTGGTCGCCGGAACTCCAAGACTCATTGAGCTGCAATTCCTTCTATGGTTGTAGGTATGCTTCGTTGATTAAGGCCGCATTCATCTCTACCGAGCTCACGCTCTTTGGTTTGATTTGTGGTGCCTTGATGAATATTTACGAAGGCGAGCGCAAAGATGTCATCTTGCCGCTCAAAATTACCGCAGCCGTTTTGGCCGGCTACGAATTTATATTTACCGTAATTACGATTTTGCTTGATGGTAAAGTTAACGACAGATTTGTCGCTCTTTCTGGGTTCGCCGTAATTGTCTGGATTTTTGTTTGGCTGATCGCACTCGTTCTTTCCAAGAACGAAAGAAAGCGCTTGGCCAATGTCACAGCTGCTCCTGCAACTCCTGCTGCCCCCATCGCTAAGCCAGCCAAGCCGGCTGCCAAATCCGACGACGAACTCCGCGCCGAAATCGAAGAAAAGGTGCGCCGCGAAATGATCGAAAAAGAAGTTCGTGAAAAACTCGAAAAAGAAGCAAAAACTAGCAAAGCTGACAAAAAATAAATTTTAAAAAATGAGCGCCCCGCCCGGGCGCTTATTTTTTTACTGCAACCGTGGCTGGTTGAATTTTACCAGAAGCTATGCTAAGAATCGTGGCGTGAAAAAATTTTTCCACCAATCGTACGTTTTTGCGGCGATGTGTTTTGGCGTGGTTTGTGGCACGATTTTGGCCATTGGCTTTCGTTGGAATTTTTTCGCGTCGCCACTATTCCTTTTGCTTGCTCTTTTAATTTTGATTTATGCTTTTTGTTATCCGAGTCGTACTTTTTTGGTTTTGGCGTTTCTAGCTGGCATATTAATTGCTTTTAAAAGATGTTCAGGCGGCGGCGAATTCAACCCAGAACAGATAAAAATTGTCGTAAAAATCAAAGATTGGTTCGCGGCAAATATCGATTATTCGATTGGCGGAGCAGAGTCAAAACTTGGTCTCGCATATATGCTCGGCATAAAAGAAAGTTTACCTAGCGATTTAAATAACATGCTTAAAGCTGTGGGGCTCGCTCACATCGTGGTGGCGTCTGGTACACACCTTGGTATTTTGGTGGGGATCGTGCAAAAAACTTTTGGCAGAATCTCGCGTCGAGTCGGGCTTATCGCAACAATAATTTTTGTGATGTTTTTTATGTTGCTAGTGGGACTTACGCCATCGATTTTGCGCGCCGGAATCGTAACGATGCTGTCGGTTTCGATGTGGTACGTGGGCCGAAAGTTCGCGCCGTGGCGAATTATTCTAATTGCCGCCACAATTACTCTACTAATTAATCCGGAATTCATCACGAACCTCGGCTGGCTTCTGTCGTTCGCGTCGTTTATCGGCGTGATGGTTTTGGCGCCAAGAATTCAGTGGTTTTTCTATGGCCGAGATAAGCCGAATTTTGTCGCGCGCACGATTATTACGACTGTCGCTGCGACGCTTGCGACTTTGCCGCTGACAATTTTTTATTTTGGCTCGTTTAGTTTGCTCGCGATTTTTGCAAACTTATTAATCTTGCCGACCTTGCCTTATGCAATGGGACTGACTCTCTTAAGCGGCCTGCCGATCATTGGCCTACCTTTTGGTGCTTTGGCTAAACTTCTACTCGGCGTCCATATTGGCATCGTGAACTTTTTGGCTGAGCAAAATTATTTCATTGTTAAAATTGGGGCCGGAAACGTATGGATGTTTTTGCTATATTCCCTGATATTGCTACCAATAATTATAAGGTGGCGCAAAAGGCGTAGACGTTCTATAATGAAAGCATGAAACTGAACAAACTCAATCAAAAAATTTTCATCGGTTCGGCGATCTTTGCTGGCTTAGTAATTTTCTTGCACCTCATTATGTACGGCGGTAAAACTATTAGAATTGATGCTTCAACTAGCCAACTAGGCTCTTCGACCGGAATCGGTATTTTACTGTTGCTCGCCGCCGTGCTACTTGGGATGGAATATGGCCTACTAAAAATGACTGAATCGAAAAATTCCATCGTCCGCATTTTAGGGTTTGTGTTCCTTGCGGTGTGGATCCTGCCAGGGTTTGCATTTGGTGCCGGGTTTCTACTATTCTTCTTCCAATAATCACCCTACCGACAAGGTAGACTTTTTGATGAAAAAATGTTAAAATAAAACGAAGTTAATCTATTAAATTTTTGGAGAAATAATATGTCAGGACACAGTAAATGGGCTACCACCAAACGCCAAAAAGCGGTTGTTGATGCCAAGCGTGGCGCTTTGTTCACGAAAATTGGCAACCAAATCGCAATTGCGGCGCGTTCCGGTACCGATCCAAACATGAACCCTTCCCTTGCGATGGTGCTCGAAAAAGCTCGTCTTGCTAACATGCCAAAAGCCAACATTGAGCGCGCAATCGCTCGCGTGGCCGATAAATCCGCTGCGGCTCTTATCGAAGAGACTTACGAGGCTTACGGTCCAGGCGGCGTTGGCATCGTGATTGAAGTTGCTACCGACAACAAAAACCGCACCATGCCAGAAGTACGCCACACGCTTGATAAAAACGGCGGCCGCATGGCTGATCCGGGTTCAGTGATGTTCCAATTTACCAGAAAAGGCGTGATTATGATTTCGGACAAAGGCGAGGATGCCTTGATGGCCGCGCTCGAAGCCGGCGCCGAAGACGCTTCCGAAGAAGAAGATGGCATTGAAATCTACACTGCCGCTTCCGATTTGATGAAAGTACGCGGCGACTTGATCGCTGCTGGCCTCAATGTCACTTCTGCCGAATTGCAATATGTGCCAAACACCCTCGTTCCGGTTTCTGGCGAAGATGCCGAAAAACTCGAAAAATTGCTCGACGCCGTCGACGATTTGGACGACGTGGTCGCAGTTCATACGAACGCTGAGTAATCTAAATACCGGTCTGAGCCTTTTCAGCCGGTATTTTTTATGCTATAATAATATATGGAAGGGTGGCCGAGTGGTTGATGGCACTGGTCTTGAAAACCAGCAAGTTAATAGCTTCGCAGGTTCGAATCCTGTCCCTTCCGCCATCAGAATTTGATTGAGGCCTTCGGGCCTCTTTTTGTGCTAAGCTATTAATATGAAATCGCTCTATCATTGCCGCTACCGTTTTTATAAACACACCCTTGCGCCGCAGAAAATTCTGGCGATTTCTGATGTACATTTTGCTGGCGAGATCAATGACCATCATCGCCGCGCCGCCAATTTCGCTCGACAGTCTAAGCCGAATTTAATCGTAGTAACCGGCGACATCATTAATAATGTTTACGCTGTCAAAAACCAAGAGCAGCAACAAAATTTGCGCGATTGGTTTTTGGAGCTTGGCAAAATCGCGCCAGTCTGCGCTTGCCTCGGCAATCACGATTCGTATGAATATTTGAAAGACCGCCCGGTAAGGGTTGGGCGCCGCAAATATAATTATGTGGCCAGAAACAATTCCCCGCTGATCGAATGCCTAGCTAATCTAGACAATGTTCACCTTTTGGTCAATGAAGTTTATGAAGATAAAAATAATTACGTGTTTGGTTTGTCCGTACCGCCGGACTACTACGATTCGCCGATGCATCCTGGCGTCGAGAAAAAGGAACTCTTGATCGAAGAGTTAAAGCAATACAAAAAACTTCTGCAAAATTTGCCAAATGGCAAAGCAAAAATTTTTCTAGTACATTCGCCAATTCATCTTACCGACCTAGAAGTACGAAAATATTTGAACGAGTTTGATTTTATCCTGGCCGGGCATATGCACAATGGCGTAGTGCCACCAATTCTGCACGAACTGTGGCGCGGACACCGCGGAATTACCACCGCCGATAAACATCTTTTCGCGAATCAAAATACCAGGCTTGGGCTTTATGATGATAAATTTATTGAGCTCGGCGCCGTTGTAACAATTTCGAGAAAAATGAAAACTTTTGGTGTTTTTAATACGTTTTTCCCAACCAACGTCGCTACGATCAAAATTAGCCATGCGCAGCCGGATGGGCATAAGCCATCTGTAAGGCGCAGATATAAGAAGCTTCGCTCCTAGCTTTACAATTACCTTTTAATGTTCTATAATATATATGTCACGCGTGGAATTCTCCACGCTGGATGATTTTTAGGAGAGGAGGTACTCTGCATGGATAAGCGTACATCAAAGACGATTCGTCGTCCAGTACGACGCCACGTTGACGATGGGATTGATTACGACAGCGACACTTATTCGGAAGCATACAGCCAGGCAATATACGGCGGACTCGACGAGCATAAAGCTCATAGTCACGCCCAGACATGTGAGGACAACAGTATCAACGACCCAGCAGAATTTTGCGATTAATCTCATCTTAAAAATCATTCGGGCAGCCAGGATTGGCTGCCCTTTTTCAAGCAACAAAAAATGGTAGTACCGTTTACGAAGTTCCGCGTACTACCGTTTTTTTGTGAAACAAAAAATGGTAGTACCGACTGGGATCGAACCAGTGACCTTGGGCTTATGAGTCCCACGCTCTAACCATCTGAGCTACGGTACCACGTTTTTTCATTATAGCACATTTCCGTGATATAATAAAGGCATGAAAAGAAAAAGCGGTTTTACTATCTTAGAAATTGTTATTGTGGCGGTCTTTGCCACCCTTCTACTCATTCTCTTTTTCGTCCAAAAGTCCAATGTTGACGCAATGCATCGCGACGAGCAACGCAAAGAAGCGATTAACGCTATGTACTATGCCCTCGAGGAAAGTTACTACCCAGCCCATGGTTATTACCCGGATGAAATTTCCGAGAAAAACATCAAAGTGATCGACCCGGCTCTTTGGACCGATCCGCTTGGCTACAACCTCGGCGAAGAAGGGTCTTCTTACTTCTACGAACCAGCCAACTGTACCGAAGGCAAATGCAAAGAATATATCCTCCGTGCTGAACTCGAAAAAGAAGATATTTATATCAAGCGCAACCGCAACTAATTAATTTTCAGTTTCTTCGTTTTTCTTGGTGTTTTTGTTGTTACGAATCAATTTCGTGATGCTGTTGAGTTCGTCGCCACCAATGGCTTCAACATATTGCAAGGTGTAAGTAGTTTCGTCGCCGACGGTAGAAAGGCGAAGTGTACCAATCTTAAATAATTTTTGAATAATACTATTTTGATGGAAGCTGGCGTCTTCAATCGAAGAAAGGTCGATGATGTTTTTGGACGTGACCACTGGCGAAATCATAACAAATTGGATGACGCGGCGGTTGGTAATATAAAGCTTGTTGCAGCTAAAGACTTTAGTAGCGATGAGACCGGCCACAAAGGCAATAGCCACGATAGTAATCACAAGAAAAGACAAGAAGTTGCGACCCATAGCGTTAACTTCTGGCTGGTTGAAGAATAGGAATGCGAACAATGCGGTAATTAAAACAGCGATGCCGAGCACAGAGCCCCAAATCAAAAGATAGCAGATTTTGGCGCGCGAAAAAGCGAATTCAACATATTCTCCATCCTCTAGTTTGAGAGCTGGAAAATCTTTTTTGCTGCGTTCATGACGGATGTTGGCTAGGCTTTCGTCCATATTACTCCTTTGCCTAGATTATAGCATAATTTAGCTATTTTTTAAATGCTCTTTACCCTTCTCGGTGACCATGCGACCGCGCGGAGTGCGAGCTAGAAGGCCGAGTTTTAAGAGATACGGTTCATAATAATCTTCGATCGTGGTGGCCTCGTCGCCAGTAAGAGCGGCGATTGTATTGAGACCGACTGGGCGGTCTCCGTAATTATCTAACATCAGCTGCATCATGTTGCGATCGGCCGGGTCCAGGCCGAGATCATCGATTTCCATCAGTTTAAGAGACTCGGTGGCGATCTTCGTATCGATAATGCCATCACCGTTGACGTCGGCATAGTCGCGCACACGCTTAAAAATGCGGTTAGCGATACGCGGAGTTAGGCGAGAACGAGTGGCGAGAAGTTTGGTGGCCTCTTTGTCGATTTTAGTATCGAGAATTTTGGCCGTACGCTGAATAATTTCTTCAATTTCTGGCTCTTTATAATATTCGAGACGATGGATAATGCCAAAACGATCGCGGAGCGGACCGGCTAGAGAGCCGGTGCGAGTGGTGGCGCCAATGACGGTAAAATGTGGCAAATCTAGGCGCACCGAACGGGCAGCCGGACCTTTGCCGATCACGATATCGAGCTTATAATCCTCCATTGCGGAGTACAAAACTTCTTCCACGGCGCGGCGGAGACGGTGAATTTCATCGATAAATAGCACGTCGCCATCTTTGAGATTGGTGAGAATCGAAGCTAAATCGCCGGCGCGCTCAATCGCTGGCCCAGAAGTAACGCGCAACCCAGCCCCAAGCTCGTGTGCGATGACGTTCGCCATGGTGGTTTTGCCGAGTCCTGGTGGACCATATAATAATATGTGGTCAAGAGTAGAGCCGTCGTCACGTTTTTTGACGGCGTCAATAGCGAGTTTAAGATTGTTTTTGAGCCTGTCCTGGCCGATGTATTCTTTGAAATTAGTCGGACGGAGGCTAATTTCGATTTTTGCCTCCTCTTTGTCGTCTTCGGCCGCGGTTGGCTCTACGATTCTCTCTATTGCCATAGTGTTATTATAACACCACTAAAGATAAAAATGTATAATTAGCAGACTTGACAAATGAGTGCTAATTGACTACAATAGAGATAAGTTGGCACTCACTAACATAGAGTGCTAAACGAAAGGAGTAAAAAATATGTCTAAAATCATTGGTATTGACCTAGGTACAACGAACTCTGCTTTCGCTTATATGGTCGCCGGTAAACCAGAAGTTATCACTAACGCCGAAGGTGACCGCACCACCCCATCAGTAGTTGCTGTGACGAAAAAAGGCGAGCGCCTAGTTGGTAAAGTTGCCCAGCGTCAACGTGTTACTAACCCAAAGAATACTATTTATGGTATCAAACGCTTGATTGGTCGTAAATTTACTGACAAGGAAGTCCAACACGACCTTGATATTTCCCCATACAAAATCGTCAAAAAAGGTAGCGGCGTAGCCGTTGAGATGGATGGCAAAGAATATACGCCAGAAGAAATCTCCGCAATGGTGCTTTCAAAGATTAAAGCCGATGCCGAGGCTTTCCTTGGCGAAAAAGTTACCGAAGCTATCATTACCGTTCCGGCTTACTTCGATGATTCTCAACGCCAAGCCACCAAAGATGCTGGTAAAATTGCTGGCCTCGAAGTCAAACGTATTATCAATGAGCCAACCGCAGCTGCCCTAGCTTATGGTCTCGAATCCAAGAAAGACGAACAAATTGTCGTCTTTGACCTTGGTGGTGGTACTTTCGATGTCTCTGTTCTCGAGCTTGGTGACGGCGTTTTCGAAGTTAAATCAACCAACGGTGATACCCATCTCGGCGGTGAAGACTTTGATAATATCATTGTTAATTACCTCGTTGATGAATTCAAAAAAGAATCTGGTATCGACATCAAGAACGATGCTGCCGCCATGCAACGCGTTAAAGACGAGGCTGAAAAAGCCAAGAAAGAGCTCTCAAGTTCCACTTCAACCGACATCAACTTGCCATTCCTTTCTGCCGATGCTGATGGCCCGAAGCACTTCGAGCACACTTTGACTCGTGCTAAACTCGAAGAGCTTGTTAAAGACCTCCTCGATCGCCTTTCTGGCCCAGTTGAAAAAGCTCTTAAGGACGCAAAGCTCACCACCAAAGACATTGACGAAATCGTGATGGTTGGTGGTATGACCCGTATGCCGGCCGTGATTGAAAAAGTTAAATCAATCTTCGGCAAAGACCCAATGCAGGGCGTAAACCCAGACGAAGTCGTGGCTGTTGGTGCCGCAATCCAAGGTGGCGTGCTCCAGGGCGATGTTAAAGACGTGCTTCTTCTCGATGTTACTCCACTCACTCTTGGTATCGAAACCATGGGTGGTGTCCGTACTCCACTGATCGATCGCAATACTACGATTCCTACGAGTAAGTCCGAAGTCTTCTCTACCGCTTCTGATAATCAGCCGCAGGTAGAAATCCATGTCCTCCAGGGTGAGCGCGAATTTGCCGCCGACAACAAATCGCTCGGCCGTTTCATCCTCGATGGTATCGCTCCAGCCCCACGTGGTATCCCGCAAATTGAAGTTACTTTCAATCTCGATGCCAATGGTATTCTCAACGTTACTGCCAAGGATAAAGGCACTGGCAAAGAGCAATCAATCACCATCCAAAACTCTGGCAACATGAGTAAGGAAGATATCGAAAAAGCTCAAAAAGAAGCTGAGCTCCACGCCGACGAAGACAAGAAACGCCGCGAAACTATCGACGCTAAAAACCGCCTAGAAACTACGATTCACCAAGCCGAAAGAATGCCAGAAGATTACAAAGAAAAAATCTCTGACGACGACAAAGAAGTTATTAAGAAGGCTGTTGAAGAGGCTAAAAAAGTTCTCGAAGACGCTGACGCTGACAAAGAAAAATTCGAAAGCGCCGCTTCTGAACTTTCTAATAAGATCATGCCAATTGGCGCAAAACTCTACCAACAAGAAGCGCCAAAGAGCGACGACAAGTCTGACGACAAAAAGTCTAGCGATGATGACGCTGTAGAAGGCGAAGTAGTCGACAAAGAGTAATTATAGACTCTAAAAAATAATCCCCGCCGTAAAGTGGGGATTATTTTTATTCGTAAACCGGCAACTCGTCGTCCGGGAATTCGTCGTAGTAATCTTTGAAACCATCATTGTCGTCGTCATAAGCATCATTATATTGGTTTGAGCCGTACGGATTATAGCCAAGCTCCAACAAAAATCTCGAAGGCATACTATATGAACGCCCGCCAAACGAGAAGCGCGAAGCGGCGTAGGTTAAGAATAGTTTTTTCATCGCGCGAGTCATGCCGACATAGGCGAGGCGGCGCTCCTCTTCGAGCGAAGCTTCGTCTTCGGCGCGGGAGCTCGGGAACAAACCATCTTCCATGCCGACTAAGAAAACAACCGGAAATTCTAGCCCCTTCGCTGCATGCATCGTCATCAAAGTCACCGAATTATTCGATACGCTCTCATCTGCCGAAGACATCAGCGATGCGTCGGCAAGAAAATCTTCCAAAGTTTCATACTGCATGGCGTTTCCGGTGAGCACGTCCAAGTTTTCGATGCGCTCTTCCCCTTGCGGCGTGCCATCACGCAGCAGTGAGTCAAAATCGAAATACGAAATAATTTTTTGTGTAATTTCGGCTGGCGACAAAGTCGGCGGCGTCATTTTGATAAAATTCGTTAATCTCACAAAAGAATTTTTAGCCTTACCGCTTAGGACTTCTGGTAAATCTGGGTTTTTAAGTGGTTCGGCATCCGGCATAGCGGACATCGCGTTAATAATTTTATTAAACGAAGCGTCACCGATACCAGACAGAACATTTTTGACAATACGCTCCAGGCTCACTTGGTCGCGCTCATTCACAAAAACTTTCAAAATCGCGAGCACGTCTTTAACTTCTTTGCGATCATAGAAGCGCACGCCGCCAATAATTTTGTATGGAATATGCATATTAATGAATGCGCGCTCAAATGTATATGACTGTGCATTGGTGCGATAAAGCACGGCGAAGTCTGAAAAGTTCGGGAACTGACGGTGCAATTCGTAAATTTTACGTGCCACAAAATTGGCTTCTTCGGTTTCATCACGCAGCGATTCGATATCTACTGGGTCGCCACGTTCGGCTTCGGTAAACAAAGTTTTGTCGGTGCGAGTTTTGTTCTCATTAATAATCTTTTGTGAAGCGGCCAGAATATTCCCTGTTGAGCGATAGTTTTGTTCGAGTTTAATAACTTTAGCGCCCGGGAAATCACGTTCGAAATGTAGAATATTGGTAAAGTCTGCGCCACGCCAAGAATAAATCGACTGCCAATCGTCGCCTACCACGCAAAGATTGCGCTGGCTGTTTACGAGGAGCTTGATTAAATGGTATTGCACCATGTTGGTATCCTGATACTCGTCGATCAAAATATGCTCAAATTTTTGTTGCCATTTTTTACGAATATCCGGATTGTTTTCGAAAAGCTCTAGAGCTTTTAGTAGCAAGTCATCAAAGTCGAGCGCGTTAGCATTCTTTTTGTCGGCTTCATATTTTTTGAAAATTTTGGCGATGTGTTTTTGGTTTGGATAGAGCGCGGAAGCTTCGTATTCATCCGGCATCAAACCTTCGTTTTTGCTCTTGCTGATAATTGACTGGATGGATTTTGGTTTCAAAGATTTTTCGTCTGAAAGATTTAAAGCTTTAATGGCACGTTTAATAAGAGAAATTTGGTCGTCCGTATCGTAGATTACAAAGTTGCGATCGAGCTTTAGGGCTTCGGCTTCGATGCGAAGAATTTTTACACAAATTCCGTGGAAGGTACCCATGTACGGCATAAAACTACGTGGCGGCAAATCACCTCGGCCATCGGTCAGGCGCCACAAACGCTCACGCATTTCACGCGCGGCCTTATTAGTGAAAGTTACAGCCAAAATATTCGATGGATTCACGCCATGAGCAATCAAATTCGCGATGCGATGAGTCAAAGTTTTGGTTTTGCCGGAGCCGGCGCCAGCCAAAATTAGCAGCGGGCCGTCCAGAGTTTCGACCGCCTCTTTTTGCGCCGGGTTTAAGCCTTGCAGAATTTCCATTTATTCCGCTTGCTCGATATTATCTCTAAACCAATCTCTATACGAAGAAGCCGTTCTATCGGAGTCGAAATTATCGACATAATGAATAATGTATTTGCTTCTTAGTTCGTATTTTTGATCTTCGTTCAATTTGTCGCTTTTAACATATTCAAAGGCGAGCTCAGCGGTGTCGGCATCGGCATACTCGCTATAAATTTCCATCTTGGTGATTTTATCTTCTGAATTATAATAAATCACTTGGTGGGTTTTGACGGCGCCATGAACACCGTTTTCTTGAGTTAAAACATATTTCGTGCCGTCGTCTTTAAAGAAATTGTCGTCGAGCACTGGCTTGCGGTTGAGAACGAGAAGCACTGCCACCACGATACAAGCAATAACGAGAATAGCGGCAATAATTCCGGCAATCAGTTTTTTCTTACTACTTTTTTTAGCCTTGTCTGCCATAATAACTCCTTTGTTATATCGATTATAGCATAGTTATAGTTTGTTGACGGCCTTTGCGATATACAAAATCGCTGGGATTTTATCAGACAAATCCTTGATTTTGCTAACCAGGGCGAGCTTAGAAGTGAGCATCAGACGCATGATTTTTATTTCGTCGGCACCAATGTCGCCGTGTGGATTTTCGCTGAGGCCAGCCTCGATACTATCCCACGTGTAACGCTTGTCGGCGGAAAGTTTTTCGCCGTTAGTGTCGCGATATAAATTGATTTCTTCCCCACAGGCGCGAACTAAGGCAAATAAAAACCAGGTCTCAACCAGCACCGGATTCATTAAATCGTTAAGCGCGGTCAAAGCTTGGTCTAAAACCGAGAAAAAGTCTGGGCTGTCGGAGTTTTCGGAAACTTTGCTGATTTTTTTGAGCATCATGGTGGCAAGTTCCATGCGGTTAAAATCCGTCACTAAATTACGGTGGTATTTGAGCATTTTAGCACTCGTTACAATACCCATTTCGCTGCGGCCTTGGTGGATGTTTAAGTCCACCAAACAAAACATTTCAATGTTGCCGGCGAGTTTGGATTTTTCTTTACGCACACCCTTGGCGATGGCGGAGATTTTTCCCTGCTCGGTGAGAAGATTTAGGATGCGGTCCGCTTCGCCGTAGTTGGTGCGGCGGAGCACATAAGCTTTAGTGCGAAGATCTTTATTGGACATATTTTTTGATATCCTCCGGCAGCATTGTGTCTTTATTTACTACGCCGACCACGCCATATTCGGATAAATCTTGATTCGAAAAATCGAGCGATGACACGATTACGATTGGGATTTTGGCCGTGTCATTATACGAAGCAAGCTCGTTTAAAAAAGTAAAACCATCCGGGCCGTCTAGTAAAATATCTAGAAAAATAAGGTCTGGTTTTTCGTCGTCGATAGCATTCATGGCTTCAATGGCGTTAGAAAAAATGCGGGTTTTTTGGCCCTTGCAATACCTGGCGATGCACTCGGCCATCACGTCGTCGTCGTCAATCACGAAAATCATTAGAACAACCTCGCCTGGGTTGAAACCGGCAAATCTACAAAGAAGCTAGTGCCGTCGCGGTGGCGGATGGCGCCAACATTGGCATTCATGTAGCGCGAGAATTTAGAAGCGATGTAGAGGCCGAGACCGGAGCTGCCTGGGCGCATAGCGATCGAAGTTGGTTTGTTAACCCAGCCGCGGCGCATCTCGCGCCAAACATCCATCGGCAAAGCTGGACCAAAATCACGAATACTGATTCTGATTTTGCCAGCTTTTTCGTTGACGATTAATTCAGAACGAGTATCTTTGCCGGAGTAATGCATGGCGTTAAGCAAAAAATTATAAACTACACTATAAAGCAAGTCGCGATTAGCAGTAACGAGTCGGGCGTGATTTTTGTATTTAACATACAAATCGCGCTGGTTGTAACGGAAAAGATAATTAAGTTCACGCGTGACATCGTCGCAAACTGCGCGCACCGACACTGGCTCCATCGCAAATAAGCCATCTTCGAGCCTGGCAATCTTGGACAAATCATTGACTTGGCGAATCGCGCGTTCGGACACACTAACCATTTCGGAGCGGATATGCTCGTTGGTCGGAGTTTCAAAATCAAAGGAGAGAGCGAGTTGTCTTAAAACCGCGAGCGGAGCTTTTAGCTCGTGGGCAACCAAGAGTATATTCTCTACCTCCTTTTCCATAGCCTCATTATAGCACGGTTTAATTAGAGGCCAAGCACAGGCTCGTTGGGGCACGTACTTAGAATGTTTTCGATCGCTTCGCGCTCGGCGGCAGTCACCCAAAGATGATATTTGTATTTAACTGAGACTTGCCTAGCGACATATTGGCAACGGAAACTTTTGTTTTTTGGCAGCCAAGTAGCGGCGTCACCATCTTTTTTGGCTTGGTTAGCGCCCGAATCAACAGCGAGCAAATTGAGCGGGTCGGTCGCAAGTTCGTAGCGCGTGGCATCATCCATGTGGTCGAGATCGGCACCTTTTTGCCAAGCGTCAGACAAAGCTACGACATGGTCGATTTGAATGCCAGAGCTAATTTCGGATTTTTCATTAAAGACTAGGTGTTGCCCAGTATATGGATCGTCGTATTCACCAGAAATCACCGTGCATCCGTCGAGCACAGCATTGTCACCAAAGTCGCGCTTAATGATGCGCTGGCGCAAATTACAACCGTCCACGGTTGGCCAAGAACTATAAAAACGTTGCTCGCGGTCGTAGTTGGTTTTTGGCGAGCGACCCTTGGTTTCAAGCTCAGCGAGAGCTTCAAGTGCGGTTTTTTGGCCGGTGGCCTGGCTGGAGCCATCAGTGCTTGGAACGTTTAAACCGAGCTGGCCAGCAACACTGTCGATCGCTTGGTCAATGCCAAGATCGGCACTGGCGTTGTCGATTTTTTCAAAAACCTGTTCGTAGCTATCTGGATTGAGGACGAGCCAACCACCGATGCCGGCGACGGCAACCAAGACAATTATTAGACGACGGAACTTATGTCCTAATCTAAACATAGAACTATTTTAACACAAAACTATTCGTTAAAGGTGACGCTATCGAGTACTTTGTCGAAATCATCGACGAACAATTCGGAATCGGTCCTTAGGATTGCAGTCTTGTCGCGAATCTTAAACAGTACAACGTGGCCGCTAAATTCGGTGTTCGGAATAGTACCATAATAATGTGTGGCCGGGGTGCCATTGACGGTGATTTCTTCTACGTTAAGGGTAGAATTTTTCGCTGAGACAGCTTTTTGATATTCGTTTTTAACACTTTCGGTGGTGCGATTCACAATTTGTACGCGCAAGGCGTTGGTGTTTTTGTCTGGGTTAGCGCCGACTTCGTTTGGATTGAGATAGGCTTTGTAGTCGCCACCGTTAGCGGCGTCGGCTTCGATATAAACACTCCAAGTGCGAGGATATTTAAAACCAAGCTGGCCATAATCTTCTGGGCCAACAAATTCTTTGAACGGTTCCTTTTCGCGCTCGGCAAATTCTGCTTCGAGAATTTCGGCTTGCTTATCCTTAGCATCAGCCACGGCTACGGCGATTTTTTCGTCGAGGTCGGTTTTAGCCTCGTTATATTTAGCAAAGAATAAGACGAATAGAATAATAAAAGCAATAAGAACGACAGAAAGCAGGACGATGGTAATAATGAATTTTGTGCTGCCTTGTTTTTTTGATTGGTTTAGTGCTGCCTGCGCCTGCTGCATAGGATTAATCTGTGCCGGCGGGGTTGGCGGCAAATTAGACATTGTTTGCTGCTGCGAAAAATTATCCATAAGCTTATTATAGCACTATTTGGTGAAATCTTCCGATAAAACTTCGACTTCGTTCTTGAGGCCTTCGAGGTCTTTTTGAATGTCCTTGGCGAGGTCGATCGCTTCTTTATATTTTTTGGCGGACTGATCAAGTGTGAACTCGTCCGAATAAAACCAGCCGGTTTTATCATCGAGGTCTTTGATTTTTTGATTAATGGTTTTTGCTTCGCTCATGAATCTCCTTTATTTCTGCATTAATTTCTTTGTCGTATGTTGTAATTTTTACAACACTACCAGGGGAAATTTTGCCGGTTAAAATGGCGTAGCCGTGCTCCAAAATTTTTTCCGGATTTAAGCTCTCCAAGATTTTAATGCGTTGCAGCAAGGCATCATAAATAAATTCTATTTTTTGCTTAATGAAAGTTTCAAGATGCGCAAGACCATCGTCTATACGCCCAAGTTCGGTGTTGGCACGATCGATAATGATGCGACCGGCGGCATCAATTTTGGTTTCGACCCAAGATTCGAGGTTGCGTTTATCTTTGGTAATCAATTCGGCGGCGTTGGATGGCGTTGAGGCCTTGAGATCGGCAGCGAGATCAACCAGCGATTCGTCCACTTCGTGACCGATGCCAGTAACGACTGGGATTTTGCTGGCGGCCACGGCGCGGGTCAAAGCTTCGTCGTTAAAGCAGGCTAAGTCGTCAGCCGAACCACCGCCACGAATAATCACAATTGCCTGGACGTCGGTATGCTCGTTAAAATATTTGAGCGCGCGCATGATTTGCTCCGGCGCGTCGATTCCCTGCACCTGAGTGTGCGCAACTTGAACCTTGATGCCGCCCCAACGAGCATTCAAAATCTTAATGAAATCCGCATAACCGGCGGCCTTGGTGCTAGAAATTACACCGAGCTTGGTAATGTCTTCTGGAATTGGTCGCTTACGTTCCACATCAAACAAACCTTCTGCGGTGAGTTTGCGCTTTAGCATTTCGAAAGCTTTTTTGATGCTACCTTCGCCCACTGGCTGCACGGTTTGCACCGTGAACGAAAACTTGCCCCACTTGGTGATTTTTGGAATGCCGCGCACGACAATTTTCATGCCGTCTTCGAGCGGCACGCGCAGTTGGAATTTGGACATAAAACATGGCACAGAAGATTCTTCGTCTTTGAGGTCGAAAAATACCCATTTATCTTGGTTAATTTTAAAGCTCGAAACTTCGCCGACCAAAAGAACGCTGTTAAATGAGTACTCTAGAGTTTGGTTAATGACTTCGATGAGTTCAGTAGGGCGGAAAGTTGGAGCCTCGCCGGGGCTAAGATTCGTTGGTGACATTTTTCTCTCCGCGGATGGTTTGATAATATGGCCAAGAACCGGTGGCGATAGTAAATAGCAAAGTGATCACGCGGGTCATCACGGTAACAATGGTGGCAGTAGAGAAATCTACGCCGAGTGCGATCATTACGCCAGCCATGCCAAGCTCATAAAGACCGTACGGCACGATGCCATCAAAGACTGAGCCGATTGCTTCGCCCACCATAATGCACGGCAAAATTTCTGGGCGCCCGAGCGAAATCGCTACAATCCAATAGGTGCCGACTTCGAAAAGACTATAAATAATTCCCCAGCAAACTGGACCTTTGAGATGGCGTTTGTCGCGACGAGCGATCAGAACGCTCTCGTGAATATCGAGAAAATAATGGTTGATTTTATCGTATTTGACCGTATTTTTCTTTTTGCCAAAAGTAATCAACTTAATACAAAAATTACCAAAGCGCGTAATGGCGCGGGAGAAAAATTCCAAGCGCTTTTTGCCGCTGGCGACGAAAATTATTAAAGTTAGAGCGATAGCTACGCCAAAGTTCATCAAAAGCGAAACCGGCAAAACCCAGAGGGCATCGTCCGGAACTTTGTGTAAGAGTAGGAGTAAAACGATAGCCGCCAGCGCCTGTACGTAGTTGATTACTGTCGTCACGGCATAGCGGAAAACATAAAGGAAGCTGGCCTGCCCGGCCGAAACACCCATATCGCGCAGGCGAAAAGTAAGGAAGGTGAGACCGCCCACGCCACCGGCTGGCACCGCGTGGTTGACGAAATTTAGTTCGGTAGAAATCCTGAGTTTGGTCTTTTTGGAGACTTTTTGAACGTCTCGGCGGCGACGCAAATACGAGAAAAATATCTCACCACACGCATAATACATAAATAATTGCTCTGGGACTAATAGTAACAATACTAAGATATTAGTTTCACCGAGATGTCTCGTAGCTTCGACGATGTCTGGCCAGTTCTGATAGACGACATAACCTACTAGTACCGCTGTTAGCAGCGTCAAAATAGTACGGAAAGAAATCTTGATGGTCATGAGAAAATTATAGCATATTCGTGATATAATTTCCCTATGAGATATTTGGCAGTTCTCGGTAGACAACCTGAAATTTCCCTCGCCGAACTTTCGGCGTTATTTTCTCGTGTGAGCCAAGTCTCAAATGATCTTGCGACTTTTTCCGCCAACAAAGAACCTTCGATTAATCGCCTAGGCGGCTGTTTGAAGCTTGCAGCTGAGCTTAATGATTCCCCGCTGGAATATTTGAAAAATTTGCCCGAAGGTAAGATTACAATTGGCGTGTCAGATTATTCCGCTCGCAGCTCAGCCCGCAAAGCACAAGGCGAAGCTTTGAAGCTCAAGAAAATTCTTTCTCGTCACGGCCGTAGTGTGCGCGTGGTCGAAAATAAATCTGCTGTTTTGTCGACTGCTACTTCCCTACATAATGGGCTTGGTGGTTCTAAAACGAACAAAGTTGAGTTGATTTTAATTAACGAAAAGTGGTGGCGCGTGATTGGCGTACAAGATATCGACGCCTATGCCCGCCGTGACCAAGCTCGCCCAGCGCGCGACGCTAAGGTTGGCATGTTGCCACCAAAATTAGCACAGATTTTGATTAACCTTTGCGGGCCGCTTCCTGCCGGAGCTAGAGTGCTTGATCCATTTTGTGGTACTGGCGTAGTCTTGCAAGAGGCTCTACTAATGGGTTACCAGGCTTACGGCACGGATCTCAGTGAAAGGATGATTGAATATAGTAAGAAAAATCTTGAGTGGCTTTCTGCTGAGGGGCAGTTCCAAGTTTCACAGGGTGATGCAACTTCTTTCACCTGGGAGCAACCAATTAATGCGGTGGCGTGCGAGGGTTATCTTGGACAACCAATGTCTTTGCCCCCAGCAGACATTAAGCTCAAGACCGAAAAACAGGAGTGCTCCTCTATCATTCTCGGCTTTTTGAAGAATTTGGCGCCTCAGATTAAATCAAATACACCAGTCGTAGTGGCGATGCCAGCATGGCTCCGCCCGGACGGCAGCTATCACCGCATGAATCTTGTTGACGAAATCGCCAATCTGGGGTATAATGTTATGAATAAAACGCGCGAGGGGCTTCTTTATCATCGCGATAACCAAGTCGTGGCGCGAGATATAATAATATTAAGGAAGAAATAAATGTCACACGTAAAAGCTGGCGGTACCGCCAAGAACGTCCATAACAATGCTGGCCAGCGCCTCGGCGTCAAACGCTTTGGTGGCCAGAAAGTTAAGAACGGTGAAGTCATCGTTCGCCAAACCGGCTCAACAAAGATTGCAGGCCCAGGTACTTACATGTCCCGCAATTTCACCATCCACGCTGCCAAAGACGGCGTAGTGGTCTTTGTCAAAACCAAGAAAACTCACTTCTCCGGCAAATCATTGCCACGCGTCCGCGTAGAAGTTCGCTAATTAGAGTCATTAAAAAGACGCCCGCGAAAGGCGTCTTTTTTTGTGGTTTACCTAAAGCCGGCCGTCTAGTTTCGCCAGCGTGGTTGGTTGTTGACCGCTGGAGTATTTGTCCCAAAGTTGTTCAAATTTATAAAGTTTTCGTGATTGGTAACCCTCGATACGTTCCAGTTACTGAAGCTTTCCACATTCCACTGATAAGCCGAATAACCGGCGTTCGCAAATGTGTAGGACATATCCGTAACCCTAACCGTTTCCCAGTTTTGAATGTTCTTAATAGTGAAGCGACTAGCATTATATCCGGTATTTTCAAACATATGAGACATGTTTAATGGGCGAGCGTACCGGAAAAGATCCAATATGTATTCACCGCGAGCGTCGTGGCCAAAATCGGCAAACATATAAGACATATCCGCATCGTAGAACCCCCCATACCGCCACGTAGAGCTGAATGGCCAGAACTGAGACGTCGATGCTTTATAAGCAGCGTGGTCAAACATGTGAGACAAATTAAGCGTCTCGCCCGTAGGATGATCCATCGTTATTTCTAAGTTTTTCGCGTCAAATGACCCGTTGTAACCAGCGTAATAAAACATATAAGATGCGTTCGTCGTGCGAATGTCCAAAGTTCCATATAGTCGGAAAGTGTCGGTCACGTCATATCCGGCATGGTCGAACATGTACGATACGTCAATCAGAACACCACCTTTAGATACAATATTGTCTAGGCTTGCGCTGCGGAGCTTTTTTAGATTACGGAACCACTTACTCAAACTGGTTGGGCGAGCATCTCTGAACGAAAGATCGAACCTCGCAGTGAATATTGAGTCACTCTGCGCGACCCATGGGAAAGTTTCTTCCTCTATGCCGTTAAGCGGTATATTATCGTAGACGTTGGTGATGGTTGCTTCTGTGCCATCCTCCACGAAATGCAATCCGCCGTCCTCACGCACATAATACCCATTTTTATACGTATTACCAGGTTCATACACAGTACGATTGTAGAAGAATTTAATATCGCCGTCGTCCGTGAGAACACCTTTAGCCGTAAGCGGTGCGGCGGCCGGGACGGCAGTGTAGGTGATATTAGTTTCGTAGCTTCCCGGCTCTAGCGTGCCGCCCAGCTTAAATCCGTAATAAATTTCTACGTCATCGCTCGATGCGGCGGAAGTATAGTCGCGGATGACAGTGTTTTCGGTAGGCAGTTTGGCAAATTTCGAGCTCGTACTTGGGGTCTCCTCGCTATATTCTTCGTCAAATTCGCCAACACCCGGAACAGCAAAGCCCCACTGATAATTGCCGAGTGCTCTTGGGCTTTCAAAAGTGCCGGAGGCGCCATCAATTTTGCTATCGCTCGAAGCATCACCATTTAAATATAATGTTTGGTGCTCTTCACTATCCGTCGAAATCCAAAGAGTATAACCATACGGAACGTCAGTACCAATCCTGACAGTGTCTTTTACTATTCCAAAATAGCCTTCCTCCCTGGACACCAGCCTGGTGGTTATTTCAGGGGAAATTACAACAGTAATCCCGTCTCCGGACCTATTGATTTCGGCATGGGTAGATTCCGGAACGACCGGAAGCATGATTGCTGCAGCAAAAAGCATAATTACTGCGGCTGAAAGCATGAATAAAATATTACCTCGTTTTGACATATATATGACCTTTTTACGCTTCGATTATAGCATAAGTGGAATATATAATGCAATCTATTTTTCAGAATATACGGCCACGCCGCTAAAAAGGTTTGAGATTCCGCTGATAGTAAAGGTTTTGTTGGTGGCTGCACCGTTCGCGTCGCCTGGCATTTCCCCGCCCGGCATTTCTGGTGGTGTGCCACTCACGCCGCCCGGCATTTCGCCGTCTGGCATTTCTGGAGGCGTTTCGCCTGGCTCGCCCATCTCGCCCGGCATGCCGCCTGGCTCACCGCCTGGTTGGCCCATACCGCCCATATTGCCGGTGCTGGCGTAGCCCATCAATTCGTCGTTTTTGGTGAGCGTATATTCACCATCAATAAGTGCGCTCGAGCTATAGACCAAATTCGTATATGCGCGATTAGTTTCGTGGACGAAAATTTCTTGGCCGTCACTATTGGTAAATCTAATTACATCATTAATATCAACGGCTTCGCTAAATGAGAGCGCAAGGAAATTTTGTTTGGATTCGCTGCTAATCGCGTCGAACATGTTGCCGGTAGCGATAATTGTGCCGCCATTAATATAGGTACCTTTTTCAGAGTCGAGTCCGGCGTCGGCACCTGGTTTGGCAAGTGCAACAATATTGCCGCCATCAATCGTGAGCGTACCATTGCTATCAATAGCGTCACCTTCGTCCGCTTCGAGCGAGACGATTGCTCTCAAACTTTTGACATTAATATATAGTGCATTGTGTGCACCAGAAACTGTGGATTTGGTCGTGGTATTAAGGCAGTCGTCCTCGGCATTAATTATATAATCGCCGGTGCCACCGGTGAACGAAAGGTTACCTTTAGTCTCGATACCCTCTTTGTTTTTGCTGACTACATTCAAAATACCTGTGCCCTCAAAATACAAATCGATGTCGGAAGAGATGGCGCCGGCGCCTTTGTAGAAATAATATGGGTCGCCGTCGGCGAGATCTTCGCTATCGGCCGTGGCTTTAGCGAAGAGAATATTTTCGATTTCTTCCGCCGTGTAAACACCGTAATAATTAGAATATTCTTGGTACCAAGTGTTGGCATCGCCAGAATATTTGTCGGCATAGTTGGCGAGAGAATCCTTGTCGACAAGGCTGACTTTTTTAAACTTGCCACCTTCTAGATAATTTTCAGTCCCCTCGGCTGTCTTGATTGTGACTTTGTGCTCGTCGTAAGTAATGTCTTTGTTGTAAACGTAAACCGCTGGGATTTTTTTAGAATCAGTGTCGATCTTAACGCCGTTCAAAATAATATTAATATCGCCTTTAAGATTATTGGTGTTAACCGCGATCATGCCACCAGTAATTTCGCCAGTAAATTCAAAATCGCCGGACGCACTAATATTAAACACCTGCGCAGACAAAGCTTTGACTTTTGCGTCGTTGCCGTCCTCAATAAAATCATCAAGGTCGTAAGTTTTATACATACCAACACCATCAAACAAAAATTCCGTTACATAAACTGCTGGCAAAGAATTATTATTATAGTCTGATTTGAAACTATCAAAATCGTCCGACGTGTAGGTCTTTAGACTACTGGTGTCGCCGAGATTGATGCTAATCTTGTTAGCATCGTCGCTTCCGCCACGAGCAAAAATAATAGTTAAAACTACGGCAACAATAATCGCCGTTAACACTCCAACTATAGAGCTAATAATAATGATTTTTTTCTTATTATCCACTTTCTCTTCCATGCTTTGATTATAACATAAGAAGAATGACCTAGTTCCAAACTGGTTCGGTGATCGTGTTGGTGTTATGAAGGTTCGTGTTAATAAAATCAGTGTGCGCGACACCGGTTTTTGTAGTCCAACCGGAGATGTCGCCAATGTTCCAGGTAGTAGCAGAGAAGCCAGCATCAAGAAGCATACTGTTCATATTGGAAACGAGGCTAACCGTCCAGTTATCAATATCACCGATATCCCAATTCGCGGCAGAGTAACCGGCGCCATTAAACATATAACTCATGTTGGTCACTTTGGTTGTCGTCCAGCTGCTAATATCGCCAATGCTCCAGTCGGTGGTGGCAGAGCGGCCAGCGTTTTTGAACATATTTGCCATCGTCGTAACATTGGACAGATTCCAGCCTGGGTGGTTTACTGGGTCATTGGCATCTTTACCAAGATTGCCAACGCTCCACGAATCAGCAGTGTAGCCGGCATCACTAAACATGCTCGCCATAGAAGTGACTGAGCCAACATTCCACTTGCCGATATCTCCCACCTTCCACGAAGTAGCATAGTAGCCGGCATTGCTAAACATGTTCGCCATAGAAGTGACTGAGCCAACATTCCACTTGCCGATATCTCCCACATCCCAGGTACGACTGTTATACCCAGCCTCTTCAAACATGTTGGACATATCGGTTGCTTTACTTACATCCCAACCACTAAGGTCGCCAAAGTTAACCTGTACCCTGTCCGATGTTCTCGACTTTCTACCAACTCGGTAGAACATTTGGTACATTTTTTTAACCGAACCAGTTTGCAATTTATCAAGGTTTAGATTTATGGTTGAGCCGCTACCCACTTCGACTCCTGCACCATAGAACATCCTTTCCATACTAAATACTTCGCTGGTGTTGAAGTTTTCGATATTCACGATTTCCCGTAGGCCTCTATTATAATAGAACCACATGCTCACGTTGATTAGCTTAAAATCAGCAAATGTCGCATCAAAATCTACGTAATAAATGTCGCTTTTGGCCGTCCATTTCAAAGTATTGTAATCATTGCGCGCGCTAGCGTTACCTAACGGCACATTATAGACTGCAGAGATCGTCGTGCTTCCTCGGTAGTTAGTGTAAGCGTCGCCAACCGTGTACGTGTTTGAGTCGTAGACAAAAGTTAAGGTTTTGTTGCTACCAAGAATTGCTTTAGCGGCGCGTGGGATAGCGGATGGAAGAGCAGTGTAGGTGATTTCGGTAGAATAGTCGCCAGCAACGAGGTTGCTGCCGGCTCTTACGCCAAAGTAGACGTCGGTAGTGTCGTCTGATATTGAACCGTCATGCTCGTGGATAAGCTGTTCACTACCCGCTAGCGGCACGCTGGCAAATTTGCTGCTGGTGCTTGGATAAGATGTGTTGTAGGAACCGTCGAAATTATCAAGACCGGCAACTGCATAGCCCCAGGTGTTCAAAGATAGAGCGGCTGGCGCTGCGTAGGTGCCAGTAGTAGATTCGATTGTATGGTGAGTAATGCTAGAATCGCCATCGATATACATCGTTTGATGGTCGACAGAATCGGTGGCAATGAAAAGTTGGTAGCCACTGGCCGCGCCAGTATCGACGGTCACGGTGTGTTTGGCGATTTTCATACTGTTTGCAAGCGGAGTCAAATTGATTTCGATTGGCGCGTCAACAGAGATGTTGATACCGTTGTTTAGCTGTTCCCCGGTGGCCCTGGTATTGCCGATCATAATCGGGAAAAGCACCAAGGCAACAAAAAGCCCTAGCGCTGCACTGGCGAGCGCAAACAAAATGTTTTGCGTGGATTTTATCCCCAAACAAAATTTTTGTTTTGGCATTTTGTATGACCTTTTGTTTTATTTTTGTTTCACCTCAGTCAATTAAATAACCAACACTCCTGTTATTATCTTAGCATAAGCGCATCAAAAAGTGAAGAAAAATATCAGAGAAATTACAGGGAAATTTTTAACGACTATTTAACGACGGCAAATTTATTTTTGCCTTTTTTGATAATAGCAATTTGATCGAGGGTGATTTCGTCTTGAACTTTGACACCGTTAACGGAGATGGCGCCTTGAGCAATGAATTCGCGAGCTTTTTTCTTAGAATCGGCAAGGCCGGTTGCAGCTAAAGCGTCTACCAAGTTGGTGCCGCGCTCTACGATTGGCAAATATTCGGCAAATTCGGCGATTTCGTCGGCCGAGAATTCGGCAAAATTAGTGTCGCGACTAAATAATAGTTCGGTTAGATTGATGACGGCAGCGGCTTTTTCTTTGCCGTGGACAACCTCAGTAGCGCCTTTAGCGAGAGCTTTTTGAGCCAAGCGGAGCTCTGGATTTTCGCGATGTTTAGCCAAGATGTCTTCGATTTCTTCACGAGAAAGAATGGTGTAGATTTTGATTAATGATTCGACGGATTCGTCCGGCTGATTGAGCCAGAACTGGTAAAAATCAAACACAGAAGTATAGTTGCCAGAGCCATTATCTTTGGCGGCGAGCCAAACGGCGTTCCCTTCAGATTTACCAAACTTGCGGCCAGTGACCGGATCAATAACGAGTGGCGTAGACCAAATGTCTGCATCGGCGTTTTCGAGGCGCTTAATCAAATGGATGCCAGAGGCACAGTTACCGTACTGATCGGCGCCACAAAGCTGCAACGATACGCCATGTTCGCGGAAGAGATGCAAGAAATCATAGCCCTGAATCAAAGTGTAAGAAAACTCAGCGTAAGAAATGCCTGAGCCGCCTTCGCCGATACGATTTTGGACAAACTGGCGATCGAGAAGCTGCGTCATCGAAAAAGCCTTACCAACTTCGCGCAGGAAGCTAAGATAATTCATGTCTTTGAACCAGTCGTAGTTGTCGAGAATCGTGGCGTTGCTTGAACCAGCAATGCGCTCGACCTGCTCTTTAATGCAGGCTTTGTTGTGCTCGACTTCGTCTAGAGTTTTGAGCTCGCGCTCACCATTCTCTTTTGGATCACCAATCTGGCCAGTAGCGCCACCTACCAAGAAATACGGCTCGTAGCCGTGGCGGATGAAACAAGCACACATCATTAATGCGGCCAAGTTGCCGATAGTGAGCGAGTCGGCAGACGGGTCGGCGCCCCAATAGAATTTCTTGGACGCGCGCGTGTCGAGTTCGGCAGGATTATCAATAGTAGATTGGGCCTTGAAGCCACGATAAATTAATTCTTCAGACAGGTTCATGAGTTAATTATAGCACACCAAGGCTAGATGTTGTTGAAGGTCCAGTCGCCCGGGAGGTCGGCGTCGGTTTCTCGTTTTGCACACATATAGCTATTTCCAATGTGGTTGGTTACTCAGGACGGAGGTGTTAGAAGGTTTAGCGTTGCGGTTAATGAATTGGGAATGATTCCTGACTTTATCGACATTCCAACCACTAATATCGCCAATATTCCAAGTATTAGCGTTATAACCGGCGTTATAAAACATTCTGTACATGCTGGTTACGTTGCCGGTGCTCCATTTGCTAAGATCACCGATAGTCCAGGTAGTAGCGGTGTAGCCGGCTTGGTAGAACATCGTGTCCATATCTTCCACATTGCCAACTTTCCAATTACTGAGATCACCGATAGTCCAGGTGGTGGCATTGCGGCCAGCGTTACTAAACATACCTTCCATATATGTCACGTTGTCAGTTTTCCAGCCACTAAGATTTAGACTGAAGGTGGAGGCATTATAGCCAGCATTACCGAACATACTATACATGTTTGTTACTCTGCTAGTATCTAGATTGTCCGCATTCGTAATAGAAGCCAATGAAGTACTTGATTGAAACCAGAAGGCTGTACTGGTTGGCTTGAAGCCATAAAACGATGGCCCGAAATTGGCAGAGGTTATCGCGCTGTTGTTCATCCATTCTATATCTCCGGGGCTGTTACAGTTGGTTGGCACCGCAAAAACATCGTCTATCGTCGTTTCCCCAATGTTGTCTTCATAGGTTTCTCCAACCGCGTAGGCGTTGCGGTCATAAAGGAAGTTCAGATTGCCGTTGCTACCTAGAATTGCTTTCGCTGTGAGCGGTGGCAGTTTTGCGATCGCAGTATACGAAGCGCTGGTGGTATATTCTCCTGGCTCTAAGGTTGGTTCAATCTTGATGCCGTAGTAGAAGTCTATGTCGTCATCTGCGTCAGCTGAGCGGTTTTCATAGACTGCCTGGTCATTAGTAGTTGGAATAATAGCGAATTTGCTATTTGGGTCTGGAGAAGTAGTACTGTATTCATTATCAAAGTTACCTTGTCCGGCTATAGCAAAGCCCCAAGTATTACTTGTTAGTACTGCTGGTTCAGCAATAGTACCAGATACTGGAGAAATGACACTACTGCTAGTTGGATCATTATTAAGATAAATCGATTGGTGTTCTTCTGAGTCTGTAGAAAGGAATAGTTCATAGCCATATGGAGCACTAGAAGATACTTGAACGGTGTCTTTCGCTATTTTGTAATCACCTTCATCAAACAATACTAGATTAGCAGAGACTGGATCTGAGATAGTAATGGAGATACCTTCTTCTGGTTCATCGCCTTCGGCGTGGGTGGATTCTGAGACTACTGGAAGCATGATCGCAAAAGCAAAAAGCATGACGATTGCAGCTGGGAGTACAACCAAAATATTGCGGGAATTACCTCTGATTTTAACACATCCTTTCATCTTATTTAATTATAGCATAAGCCGAATCAAAAAAAGCATAAATTTTAACACAGAAAAGTGCCTCGGTGAGGCACTTTGGCAATCATTGGGATATCGACGGGATATTCAAAAACCAAAAAGGGTGAGCTTGGCGCTAGAAAATGAAAACAAAACGTTTAGACTCAAATTTTTTCTCAAACGAAATATTTGTTTTGGCACTTTCGACACCCTTTGGTTTTGATATTTGTTTTTGAGTTATGTATGACCTAACTCTTTTTCAAAATTAACATAAAAATTTTGGCGAGTCAACGATTTTGTGTCACATTTTTTAGAATTTTTGCATTAAAGAGTGTGTGATGGCGGCGGCAATAGCATCGGCAGCGTCGTCCGGTTTTGGGCGGGCGTCAAGGCCGAGATGGAGCTTAACCATCTCTTGTACTTGGCCTTTTTTGGCAGAGCCGTAGCCGGTGAGAGTTTTCTTAATTTCGTTTGGCGTGTATTCAAAAACTGGCACTTGTTTTTTCGCGGCCACGAGCAACACGATGCCACGCGCTTCAGCGACCGAAATGCCGGTGGTGATATTTTTGGTAAAGAATAATTTTTCTACCGACACCACATCTGGTTTGGCAGTTTCAAAAATTTCCATTAGGCCATCGTACAATTCTGCCAAGCGGCCCGGCACCGGCGTGCGCACCGGCGTAGTGATGACGCCACAGTCCAGCAGCTTGATACCTTCGATCAAGCCGAAGCCACAAATGCCGATACCTGGATCAATACCTAAGATTTTCATTTAACATATTTGATTAAAGTTTCGCGCAGATCGGTAACTGGAGTAACGAATTTGTCTTTGATGGTGGCTGGCGCAATGGCATGTTTGAAGCCGAGCTTCTTGGCTTCAGCGATGCGCTGGTCTGCGCGCGCGGCCGAGCGGACTTCGCCGCCCAAGCCCACTTCGCCAAATACTACGTAATCATCGGCAAGCTTGCGCTTGGCCACAGCCGAAGCGATTGCGAGACAAACGGCAAGGTCAGCAGCAGAGTCGTTCAATTTCATACCACCAACAACGTTAATGAAGATATCTTTATCATTCAGTTTCAATTTGGTGCGGCGTTCAATCACGGCAATCAAAAGATTCAGACGATTAATGTCAAAGCCCGAAGCGGTGCGTTTTGGATAGCCAAAATTTGTGGTCGTGGCGAGAGCCTGAATCTCGACCAAAATCGGACGATTCCCTTCCATGGTTGCGAGAATAATCGAGCCGTCCGTGTTTTGGCGCTCAGCTAGAAGCGCGGCCGACGGGTTTTGAACTTCTTTCAAGCCCTCCTGATTCATTTCAAAAATCGCGACTTCGTTGGTGGAGCCAAAACGGTTTTTGATGGCGCGCACAGTCTTGAATCCGCCATAGCGATCGCCCTCAAAATACAAAACCACATCCACCAAGTGCTCCAAAACTTTTGGCCCGGCCAGAGTCCCTTCTTTCGTTACGTGCCCCACAATTACTACGGCAGTGTCGGTAGATTTGGCGGCGCGAATAATCAAGTTACCGCAGTTGGTCACCTGCGAAACGGTGCCCGGCGCGGAAGAAATTTCATCCATCGCTAAAGTCTGGATTGAATCTACAATTACAAAATCAAATTCGCCCGATTCAATCGTTTTTGCGATATCGTTGCCCGAAGTACTGGAGGCAAAATTGAGATTATCCGACGAAGCACCAAGGCGCACCGCGCGCAGTTTAACCTGCCCGGCTGATTCCTCGCCCGAGACGTAAAGTACTTTTTTGGTCTTGGCGATTTCGCTACAAATTTGCATGAGAAGCGTAGACTTGCCAATACCAGGTTGGCCAGCCAGCAAGTTTACCGAGCCAAGCAAAACGCCGCCACCCAGCACCAAATCTAGATCAGCAAATCCAGTTTTTAAACGCTCCTTGGCGTCGGACGGTTTAATCGTTTTAATATTTTCGTATTTCAATTTTTTGCCGGAAAGTTGGCCCTTGGCAATAGCAGTCTTTTTGACTGTCTCGTCCTCGGCAATTTGTTCGACTAAAGAGTTCCAAGCTTTGCAATTCGAGCACTGCCCAACCCACTTGGTGTAGGTAGCTCCACATTGCTGACAAACGAAATTCGTTTTTCTCATAAACCTATTTTTATATAGAGAGAGAAAAAATGCAACCCCGAGCGAAGTTGCATTTTGTTTTACGAATTATTGGCGGTTATAAATCGTGTCTCTGCCGATACTGTCGGCAACGACTAGCTTTTTACCGTTATCTTCAATACGATAGTCGAGAGTCACCTCGGCGTCGGAGCCATCATATTTGATGGTGAGCGAGTTACCATTATCCTTATAGGTGAAGCCTTGTGAGTATTCACCAACGCTATACTCGCCGCGAGTGTCGGTTTGAAAATCGTAGCCCCAAGAGCCATATTCATAAATCCATTTGCCGAGCAATTTACTACGGTTGGCATTGATGATGACGACAATCGCGATAACGATGCCAATCACGGCAACCGCAGCGACGCCAAGAATAATCGGGAATTTGTTGTCTGGTTTTTTAGTTCTTTCCACACTCTCTCCTTATTAGTTATTTTAATTATAACGCTTCTGTTATTTTTTAGGAGCAGTAATATTGGCGGCGCGGCCATAATCTGGCAAAATAATTTGCATTTTTTCGCCATGGTGATTATAAAGCGGGATATTTAGTTCGCTAGCAAGCGCGTTCACAACCGCTGCGCCGATGCGGAGCCCGGTAAACGAGCCTGGCCCAGACATAAAGGTAATTTCTTCGATATCATTCCAAGTTTTGCCGTTTTCGGCGAGCTTATCGCGGATAAACGCGTGGAGCTTTTCGGCCAAGCCCCGACCTGATTCCCATTCGTAGGTCTTGTCGTCCAACTTTAGAATCGTAGTTGGCGTGGAGGTGTCTAAATACATTTTCATAATTCAATCTCCCGGCTACCATCGTCTTCATATTTAATGGTGATTTTGATGCGATCTTCCGGCAAAATATTTTCAACCGAATCTGCCCATTCCACAATCACGATTGCCTGCGGGTCGTTGATCGATTCTTCGAGATCGCCCGCCATTAGGCCTGGATCTTGCAAACGATAAAAATCATAGTGGATTAAAACGCCGCTGTCAAAAGCGTATTCTTTGGAAATCGTAAAACTCGGACTTGTGATCGGCTCTTTTACGCCTAGCCCCTTGGCCAGTCCGCGCACAAAAGTAGTCTTGCCAGCGCCAACGTCGCCGACGAGTTCAATAATTTTTGGCGGCTTTAGGTCTTTTGCGAACTGCTCGCCAAACGCCATCATTTCTGTTTCAGAGGCAATTTTCATGATAAAATTATAGCATGAAAATCTATATCTCTGGTATTTCCGGTAAGGGCATGGGGCCGCTGGCGTTAATCGCAAGTGATGCCGGATTCGAAGTAGTTGGCTCTGATTTGGTCGCTGATGGCGACATTATGCCGGAGCTTTTAAAACGTGGCATTAAAGTCCACGTTGGTGAGCAAGACGGTGAATTTTTGAGAAGCTTAGAAGGTGTTGACTGGTTTGTTCATACTTCAGCTTTGAAGCCAGACAATCCAGAGCTGCTTGCCGCGCGCGAGCTTGGCATTCGCATTTCCAAACGCGACGAATTGATCGCCTTTTTGATTGAAAAGTTAAACCTTAAAATGGTAGCGGTGGCCGGCACCCACGGCAAAACTACCACGACGGCAATTTTAATTTATACATTTTCAAGACTCGGTATTCCAGCCGCACACATCGTGGGCTCGACCTTAAGTTTTGCGCCAGCTGGCAAATACACGCCGGGCGACGAATTCTTTATTTACGAAGCCGACGAATTTGATCGTAACTTTCTCAATTTCCATCCATACATTTCCCTCATCCCATCCGAGACCTACGACCACGCCGACATTTACCCGACGCGCGAAGATTATCATGCCGCATTTGAGCAGTTTAGATCCCAAAGCCAAACCGTCATCGAAGGCGGCGAAGCCGATCCGCGCATTACATTGGTGGGCGAGTCGCGCCGTTTTGATGCGACCTTGGCTCTGCGTGCCATCATTCGCTTGCATCCAGAATTCGACGAAGGCCGCGTGATTCGCATCATCAATGATTTCCCTGGCGTAGCTCGTCGTTTTGAGAAAATCGCCACGAATGTTTATTCGGATTACGCACATCATCCAGAAGAAGTCGAAACGGTGATCAATATCGCCAACGAAGAAGCTGGCCGCCTCGGCCTGAAGGGCGTAGTGGTAGCTTACCAGCCGCTTCAAAACATGCGCCAGCACGAAGTGCGTCACGAGTACAAGAAAACTTTTCTTGGCGCGACCAAGCTATTCTGGCTGCCAACTTTCCTCACGCGCGAAAAGCCTGGGTTCGAAATTTTAACCCCAGAAGAATTAATTGCCGAGATCGAAAATCCAGAAATTGCTGAGCCGGCCGATCTCAATAATGCTTTGGCCGAAAAATTATTAGCCTACAAAAAAGATGGCTATTTAATTTTGATGATTTTAACCGGTGAAACCGATGATTGGGCTCGCCAAAATCTTAAAGACTAATTAAAGACCAAAAGTTTCGTCTGACAAAGCGCGGGCATCGAATGGCGAATCGATCGCCTCGATGTTTTTGGCCTCTTTGTTTAGGTTGTCCATATATTCACGAATAGTAGCAGCATCAATATTGCCATTTTCCGAAAAAGTATAGTCGGATTTTGGTTCTTTTTCCTTTTCTTCAATTTCGGCCTCGTCTGGCAAAAAACCTGGGCGCGAACGATCGAGATAAATATCGCCAGAGTTATGATAAATAGCCAAGCTAATGCAGGTTGTAACTGCGGCGATGAGGACAGCCGATGCACCAAGAATTACTAAATTTTTACCACCTTTTGTCATAGCGTCTCCAACATTTTTAATACTGCCGCCTGATGTTTTTTGATCAGGTTGCTAAGTTTGATAGTATCCTGGCGGACGCGTTCGCGGTCGCTGCGCAAAGTCTGAAGTTTGTCGTAGAATTCGTCTGGATTTTCGGAACAGTTATAAGCGACAAGGTTCTCAAGATTTTTTTGATAAACAATGAAATCTTCCGAAAAAGCCTGTTTGACATCTTTGAATTCAGATTGGATGTCGACAAATTCGGAGTTTGAAATACTGTTTTTGGCCAAACGGCTACTAAATGGGATCATGTATTTACTAAGAATAGTTTCGTACTCAAAGCCGAGTTTAACACGAGTTTTGGCGTCGGTTTTTTGCAAGTTTTGCAAAACCTGACGAATCGTCCCGCACTCGCCAGAAATTACTTGCCTTTGCTCGTCGGAAAGGGCAAATGTACTGTTTACCATTGGGGCACCAATCAGTACTGCGGCGATCACAACTGATACAACAAGTAAAATTTTCTTCATGCATATTATTATAGCAAATTATGCAGGTTTAGTCGCGTTTTAGCATTACAGTGAAAGCATCTGGTGGAATGTCGATTTTACCAAAGCGTTTCATGCGGGCTTTGCCGCGTTTCTGTTTTTCGAGAAGTTTAGCTTTGCGATCGCGGTCACCGGTGTGAATTTTGACCGTCACATCTTTTCGGTAAGCACCAATCGTCTCGCGTGCGAGGATTCTGGCGCCCACGGCAGCCTGCAAGGCGACTTCAAAGTTTTGGCGCGGGATCACTTCTTTTAGTTTTTTAGTAATTTCGCGGCCGATATGATCAGCTTCGGATTTGTGACACATGATTGAAAGCGCATCCATGCGCGTGCCAGCCACGAGAAAATCAAGACGCACCAAGTCTTCGGCTTTGTAACCACTGAGTTCGTAGTTAAAGCTGGCGTAGCCCGAAGTGGCTGATTTGAGTTGGTCATAAAAATCAGTGAGAAGGTTCGCCATCGGCGCCTCAAAATCAATCACGGCGCGATCTTCGATATAGCTAAGGTTGGTTTGGTGGCCACGTTTCTCGTTAATGAGACCAAGCACATTGCCGATCATGCTAGATGGCAAAATAATTTCGCCTTTCACCCACGGTTCACGAATTTCTTTGACTTCGGAAATATCCGGCAAATCTGCGGCGGATTTAATGTCGATTTCTTCACCATTATTTAGAATCACTTGGTAATTAGTGGAGGGATTCGTGACGATGAGATCGAGTTTAAACTCGCGCTCGAGGCGCTCTTTGATGATATCCATATGAAGAAGTCCGAGAAACCCAATGCGAAGACCAAAGCCGAGGATTGGTGAATTTTCCGGCTCAAACCTAAGCGCCGAATCGGAAAGGCTGAGTTTTTCGATGGCTTCTTTTAAATCTTTGTATTGGTCATTCGAGACCGGGAAAAAGCCGGCGTAAACAAACGGCAAGACATTACGATAGCCCGGCAACGGCGTAGTGGCCGGAGTTTTAGTGAGCGTAACGGTGTCACCAACTTTTGCCTCGCGCGTGGTTTTGAGGTTGGTTACAATGTAGCCAATTTCGCCACTCGTAAGTTCCCCGCGCGGAGACATTTTTGGCTTCAGGGCGCCAACTTCGAGCGCCAAACCGTTAGTGTTGTTTGCCATCATGTGGATTTCGGAATTTTTCGGAATCTGGCCGTCGAAAATACGTACATACAGAACAACGCCACGATAATCGTCAAAGTAGCTATCGAAAATGAGGGCGCGCGTTTCGGTCTTGTCGGTGCTTTTTGGTGCCGGCGCTTTTTCGATGATCTCATCGAGGACCTTCTCAACATTAAGACCAGTCTTAGCCGAAACGCCGATGATGTCTTCTTTTTTACAACCAAGTAAATTAATAATTTCGGCGGAGACTTTTTCGACATCCGCTGCTGGCAAATCAATTTTATTGATCACTGGAATAATTTCGAGATTTTGTTCAATTGCAAGATAGACGTTCGCGAGAGTTTGAGCCTGAATGCCCTGCGTAGCGTCCACCACCAAAACGGCAGCTTCCACAGCTTGCAATGAGCGAGACACTTCATAAGAAAAATCCACGTGGCCTGGTGTATCGATAAGGTTTAACATATAACCTTTCCAGTTCATTGTGACCGGCGCGAGCTTGATCGTGATGCCCTTTTCGCGCTCCAAATCCATGCTATCAAGAAGCTGCGCTTTCATTTCGCGCTTCTCGACCGTGCCAGTAATTTCCATCATGCGATCGGCCAAAGTCGATTTGCCGTGGTCGATGTGCGCAATGATACAAAAATTGCGGATTTTCTCTGGATTCATGAGATAAATTATAACATTTTTTGCCTAAGTTTTCCACAGCGAATATAGTCAAAAAATCGATTCTCTGTTATAATTAGCTTATGTTATTAAGTGGCGACAAACTTCGGGATGTTCCGATTCTTAGTATTCAAGCCGGCGGCATGATTGCACGTACCGGCGATCCAATCATTGATCCAAACGACCTCAAAATTGTCGGTTTCAAAACTACCGGCCCGCTTTCAAAAAGCGAAACCAACATTTTGGACGTTAGAAGCATCCGTGAATTTTCTAATTATGGCATGGTGATTGATTCCGAAGAAGAATTTGTCTCCGGCGATGACGTCATCAAAATCAAACAGGTACTCGATCTTGGTTTTAATTTGATTGGTTTGAAAGTCGAGAGCCGCCGCGGCTCCAAGCTCGGCAAAGTTTCGAGTTTTAACTGCACTGAAGAAGATTTCATGATTCAACAATTGATCGTGCAACGTCCGGCCATTAAATCTTTTATGGATCCAGAACTTTTGATTCCGCGTTCTGAAATTGTCGAAGTAAATGATTATAAAGTGATCGTGCGCGACGAAGAGAAGAAAATCAAAGAGCGCGCCGCCAAAGAAGATTTTATTCCAAACTTTGTGAATCCGTTCCGTAAAAATCCGAAACCAGATTACGCACCGTCTCAAACGGAAACCCCTGACGAAGCAGATAATTAATCATTTTGTCTTTATCGTAACGATTGGATTTTTTGATAATGATTTTTTTGATTTCCTCTTCGTCGTTTCTAATGGCTAGAACTTGGTCATTTGTTTCTTTTTCGATGCCTTTTTTTATCATCTCGGCCTCCAGGCGTTTTTTGGAAATCCCCTTTTTAGTGAAACGATTTTCGGCGTAATATTTGGCGAATTGCTCGTCATTTAAATAACCTTTTTCGGTGAGACGCTTGATAATTTGGTCGGTAAATTGTGCGCGGTCGATGGCCGGTTTTTTCAGGATTGTTTTCTTAGTTTCTGGATCTTTTGATTTAATTGGTTGAATGGATTTTTTAAATAAGTAATCTTTTACTTCGCGGGTTGAGCGCGGGCGCACTAAAACCCATTCGAGAGTCCTTTGATAAAGCTTGCCGAATTCGGACGCGTTTTTGAATTTTTCAAGATCCGTTTCCGTGATTGTTTGGCCTTTTTTAATTTTGAAATCCACGATTTGCGCGACGTCGAGCGAAAAAGAATACTTGCCATTCACAAAAACATTCACACGGTTTTCGTTTTTGACCGCTTGTTTGATGTCCGTGATACGAAGATCAGCGGATGCGTTGATATTATATATTTCCATCTAAGATTTTATTGCTCCACTCGTCGAGGCAGGCCATGAATTTTTTGTCCTGCAAAAGGTTTGATTTTAGCATTGGCAAAAACGATTCGAGCTCGGAATACTTTACCCATTTAACTTCTTCAACTTCTTGGTCATCAAAAGAGAACTCGTCGCCACGGTCGGCCCAATTATAGAAATATAAGAATATTAAAATGTCCTTGCGGATATAGGTTTCGGCAAATTCTAATTTTTCTTTTTCGAGGCCGACGCCGATTTCTTCACGCGCCTCGCGGATCGCGGCGTCAATAACTGGCTCATTTAAATTAATATGCCCGCCCGTAGACACATCCCATTTATCTGGGTTGCCTTTTAAAAACTTTGAGCGATGTTGAAAGAGAAATTCGAGTTCGCCATCGTGCATACGATAAAGCATCACGGCAGAACCACCGGTATAACGGGTGTTTACCTCGTCAAAATCATGCGGCTCGATGCCGCCGAGGCGCTCGCCATTATAATCAAATTCCTGCCAAACTTCGCCCGGATGTTCCATACTAATCTTTTTCTACGGTAGCAGCTTCGCGAACTTTGGCTTCGATTTCGGCCATGAGTTCTGGTTTTTCTTTGAAGAGTTTCTTGACGGCTTCGCGGCCCTGGCCGAGAGTTTCGCCATTGTATTTAATAAAGGCGCCGGCTTTTTCGACGATACCATATTGGACGGCGAGGTCGAGTACGTCGCCAGTCTTAGAAATACCTTCGTTGTACATTACGTCAAATTCAGCAGTACGGAATGGTGCAGCAATCTTGTTCTTCACAATCTTGACCTTAGTGCGGTTGCCGGCAATATTGTCGCCATCTTTGATTTGGCCGATGCGGCGAATATCGATACGGACCGAAGCATAAAATTTAAGTGCGTTACCGCCGGTCGTAGTTTCTGGATTGCCAAACATTACACCAATCTTCATACGAATTTGGTTAATGAAGATAACAGTAGCTTTGGACTTGCTAATAATGCCGGTAAGCTTACGCATAGCCTGAGACATCAAACGCGCCTGAAGACCCATTTGAGCTTCGCCCATGTCGCCATCGATTTCAGCCTGCGGAACGAGCGCGGCGACCGAGTCGACTACGATTAAATCAACTGCGTTGGAACGAACCAAAGTTTCACAAATTTCGAGAGCCTGCTCGCCGTTGTCTGGCTGAGAAATAAGTAGGTTTGCCGTATCAACACCGATGCGTTTGGCGTAAGCTGGATCAAGGGCATGCTCAGCATCGATAAAGGCTGCTTGGCCGCCTTGTTTTTGGATTTCAGCAATGGCGTGAAGCGCCAAAGTAGTTTTACCAGAAGATTCTGGACCATAGATTTCGATGATGCGGCCCTTTGGATAACCACCGCCAAGGGCAAGATCGAGCGAAAGTGAACCAGATGGGAGAAGCTCCACATCCATCTTTGGCGTTTCGCCGAGTTTCATAATTGAACCGTCACCAAATTGTTTAGTAATTTGAGCAATCGCAAGCTTCAAAGCGTCGCTTTTGCCGTCAGATTTTTCTGCCACCACTTCAGATTTTTTTGCCATAGTATTACCTTTTTTAGAATTAATATTATTATAGCATAAGTTTTGAAAGCTTATATGGCGAGAGTATTAGCATAGTTTATTTTTGATTACAACCCACTACGGATTCTTGGCTTAGTGCTTGCGGTTTTTAATACTGACTTTTAAGTCCTGTGTTTCCCTTTAAACCTGACAATTCGAGCCAAAAATGGTATAATTAATCTTATGAAAATTCGCGAAAACATCCCTATTGCTAACCTCACCACGATGCGTTTGGGTGGGCCAGCAAAGTTTGTCATTGAAATCGAAAAGCCGGAAGATATTCCAGAGGCTTATAATTTCGCACGCGAACGCGAGTTGCCAGTTTTCGTGCTTGGCGGGGGAGCTAACACGCTTGGCCACGACGACGGTTTTGCTGGCGTTTTAATTATGAATAAACTTCGCGGGATCAATATTGACGCTCACGACGACGGCTCGGCCACTGTCCACGCGATGGGTGGCGAAATTTGGGATGATTTGGTCGCAGCAACTTGCGAAGCCGATCTTACTGGCATCGAAGCTTTGAGTAAGATTCCGGGCACTGTTGGCGCAGCGCCAGTACAGAATATCGGCGCTTATGGGCAGGATGTCTCTAAGGTTCTTTCTAGTGTTGAAGTTTTTGATACTAGTGATTTTACTTTTAAAACTCTTCTGGCAGCTGAGCTTGGTTTTTCTTATCGCAAGAGCATTCTGAACAGCTCTGAATATGGTCGCTATTTTGTGATCGCAGCAACTTTCGAGCTAAAGAAAGGTCAAATGGCGCGCCCGTTTTATAAATCGCTCGAAAAATACATCGCCGAAAATAACGAGACTGATTTTTCGCCAGCAGCAATTCGCCGTATGGTTTCGGCGATCCGTGCCGACAAATTACCAGACCCAGCTTTTATCCCGAGTGCTGGCAGCTTCTTTAAGAATGTTTATTTAGATGATGTTCGCGCTGCTGAGTGCGAAGCTAAAGGCTTCCCAGTTTATCGCGGTTCGGACGGTAACAAAATTAATTCCGGCTGGCTAATTGAGCAGGCGGGTTTGTCTGGCAAAGTTTTGCATGGTTTCCGTGTGAACGAAAAGGCTGCGCTGGTCCTTATTAACGAATCGGCTTCGTCCTATGCCGATTTGGTTGCCGCGCGCCAAGAGATTATTGACACAGTTTATAACAAGTTCGGTTTTAAGCTCGAACAGGAACCAGTGGAGATTGTATGAAAGTTTTAAACGGGCGAGAATTAGCCGACTTTATTAAAGAACGCCAGTTTTTGACGGTCCGTGGCATGACCAAAAAGCCGAAGCTTTTGATTATCCGCGACAGCGACAACCCGGTGATTGTAAAATATGTAAATCTCAAAAAAGAATACGGCGAAGATATCGGCGTCTTGGTGGAAGATTTTCTAGCAAAAAGTAGCGATGAGATTCGCGAGCGTATTTTGGCTGCCAATGCAGACGATACGATTTCTGGAATTATTATTCAGTTGCCAATTTTGGAACGCGAAAAAACCGATGGACTAACTAGCCTGATTGCGCCGGAAAAAGACGTAGATGGTTTGTCTGGTAACGGTAATTATGATTCTGCTACGGCTACTGCGATTAATTGGCTACTTGCTGGCTACGGTATTGATCTTGCTGCGCAAAAAATCGCGCTTGTAGGCCGTGGCAAATTAGTTGGCGCTCCGCTTTTTAGGATGTGGACTAATTCTGGTTTCGATGTGACGGTTTTTGGCCGTGGCGACGATTTATCTAGCCTCAAAAATTTTAGTTTGATTGTGTCCGCTACTGGTGTACCAGGATTAATTACGTCCGAAATGGTAGCGCCTGGCACTATTGTGGTAGATGCTGGCACGGCATCCGAAGACGGCGTGCTAGTTGGCGACGTGGCCGAGGCCGTGCGCGAGCGCACCGATCTCTCAGCCATCACACCACGCACCGGCGGCGTCGGCCCTTTGACCGTCGCTTGTTTATTTGAACATGTGATTAATTAGTTTTGTTGCTGTCTCATCCAAGGACGCTTAGGGTCGTCGATGATGTTTTTAATGTTAGTTTTAGCCTTAGTGTTTGTTGGAGCATTGTATTTTCTACGAAGCTCAAGGAACGAGTTGAGGAAGCCAATCTGACTTGAATCCAGCTCGCCACCGGCATCGTGAATATTGTATAGTTCTTCTGCCTTTTCGGTCATATTCTTGACATAATCTGGAGTACATTTGCTCAAAGATTCGGCGCTAAGTTTACTGATGCCATTGCCACGATATTCATTATTATCGATTGCGCTCGAAATGTTTGCTACTGGTTTGTCACCAGCCAAATCTAGCACCAATTGATGAAGATCGCGGTCTTTACCCTTAAGTGCATTGCCGTCGGTTTCGTTTAGCCTTGAGGCCAAAGTTCTTAGTGGATCATTTCCATTGTCGGTTGCGCCCTTAGCTGCGTCCATAAGCGACGATTTGAGCCCGGTAACACCATCGTCGGTCCTCATCAAAGCACTCTGTATAGCTTGTAGCCTTGATGTAGCCTCGACGCGCTCTGCATCGGTCTTCGCGGTGCGCAGTTTTTCGATTGCCTGCCTATGGCCCCAAGCCAGACTGCCGACATCACCAACATTACCAACCCGGTTCTGGTTGACGTTATGAACAGTTTTTACTCCGGTCTTAGGATCTGTAACTTCGAAGCCTAATTGGTTATTGGCAAGTGCAGAAGTTGCAAAACCAGTTTGGGTCTTGATGGCCGCTTCTTTGTTTGCTTCAATGGCAGCATTGAACGAGTCGTCGGTGGCATAGGTTTCGTCATCCACAGCATCTTTATGGCGCGCAGATGCAAGTTTGTATGCAAGTGCGGCCTGAGCGGTTTCTCCAGCATAGCGCTGATTGCGAGCTTTTTGGTCGGCAGCATTTTGCTCGGCCAAGAATTGAGCACCCTCCACGAATGAGCCGCTGGCGTAGTTTGCCTTGTCTAGTTGTTCTTTTAGAGCGTTGACTTCTGCTTGTCCCCTAGCGCCAGTTAGCCAGCTCGAATCGTCAACGCGAACGTTACGCATAGCTTCGGTTTCGGCTTGTTTTGCAAGAATTTGTCTGGCCCTGTCTACTTCGGCGCGCTGACGCTGCCTAAAGAATGGTCCCGTAACTCCGCGGTCACTACGACGCTGAGCCCATCTCTGGTTCCTGCGTTCTTCACGGGCTGCATTCCTTGCCTGGATGGCTGGGCGTTTGCGATTCCAGTCTTCAGCTCTACTTCTTCCGTTTCTAGCAATGCCACGAGCGGCATTAGTGGCTTTTTGCGTAAGTGTACCAAGAGCGCCCATAGACTTTCTGATGATGGATGGTAAGAAGAAGAATGGGACAACCATAAGAATCATATTAATAAAGTAGTATAGGAAGCCATTATTATCTTCTATATTTGGTGCGTTAAGCATTAGAATGCCCGATGCTAGGTGCGACCCACCAATGATTAAACCACAGAGCGGATAAGCTAGTAGCATGGTTTTGAATATGCTGAACCACCGATCGAAAACTTGTTTTTTAAGATTTGGCAGCATATAACATGCAAAGGCAACTGGAGAAATTGCGACTAAAGTAATGATGGCGGCCTTTCTAATGCCAAGCAAGGTAAAGAAGAATAAGATCGCGATAAGCCCAATCAGAAGACCAAAGACTAGTGGGATAAGTAGGCCAAGGACACTACCATTATTGAAAGCGCTCACTACGCCAAGCACCGCACCGGCGCCAGCGGTGATAACAGTAGCGTCAAGAATAAACCTAAAGGCCCCGCCGTCACTATATTGCCAGCCACCGAATTCTGATAATCGAGATTGTTGGGCTAGGTTGTCCCCGATGCCGGAAAGAAGGCTCTGAATCGAATTGCCAACAATATTGGAAAGATCTACGAGCAATTGACAAAGAATAAACGATAGGTTGACCAGTACTGCTGCAATAATAATTTTTGGCAAAGCTTTTTTGATGCCGTAGTTATCAATACCTACGCCGGTAACTTGAGAAAAGATGATCACCAAGAGGAAGACGATTACGATAATATTAGCAAAACCAACAAAGGTTTGCCATGCGATATATGTTCCGCCTCTGTTTGCGTCTTGAGACATGAGCGAAGATTCAATCGTGAGGAAGTCTTTGATGATATCGTTATACATACTCGCCATGGCGTTGCCGATATTGCGCACTAATGGACATAGCAACCAACCAAGCTGTCCGGAGCTGTTATAACATGGGTCTTGCTCTCCTTCTGTTAGGCCAGGGTCTGGGCTAGGGGTCCATACACCACCGCCATCACCACCGTTGTCATATTTTATCGGGGTGATAGTGTAGTTACCGAATTGCGAGTTATAGCTGCTGGTCACGAGATTTTTCATCTCACCGATCAAATTCTCGTCGTCATCCTCAGAGGTAAATACAACTAGCCTATTCGGTGCTCCATCAATCGTTTGCCGTCCATCCCCATTGGTGCCCGCGACGCGGCCAAATACAGCAACCTTTTTACTGGCGTTCGTCGATCCTGGTACGACCGTACACCAACCACTGGTAGTGTAAACTCTTGAGTTGCCGGTAAAGTCCTCAACATTTTTAACGCAGTCTTTATTAAATGAGGAATGATAAAAAGTTTCTAGATAGTATGTGTAGACATCGAACGCTTCTTGTGCAGTGATAACCTTATTGGTTGTACCGTCCCTCGTCCTTAACTCGGTAAAAACCTCTTCAGGAGACTTGCTGCCAAGGGTGTATTGTTCTACTTTTACTTTTTCAAGCTCTGGGACCTGAGACAAATCTACTTTGGCGGCAAATATAATCATGCCGCTAATATCGTCCCCCTCGCATTCGTTTCCCCATCCGACAGTATCGCCTATATTGAATTGCGCGAATCTTTTAGCGGTCCAGCCCTCTTGGGCGCTTGTGGTATCGCCCCAAATCATGCGTCCCATACTTTCGCCGGCATGCGGCCCATCTACTAGAACATCGGTATTTGCGCAGTAATTCGAATCCCCACCAGTCTTAAAACTACCAAACAATATCTGCCCATTTACCGTTGTTGCCGTATGGGCATCTGCTATGGTGACACGGGCGGAATTGGTACTTTCATCATTGTTTGGGACTACGTAATAAGAGTCATAATAATCGCTGCCGGATACCGAGCTTCCCCAGCATACATCGCCAGCCCAGCTGTCATAATTGTTCGGATCCCCAGGATTATTAACGTCGCCTATGCCATAATACACCCTTACGCAACCAGTATTACCGTATTTGCTGCCACCATCACCAACCTCTGCCGTTACAACGCTATACCCGAGTTTGCCAAGATACTCGTCATCGTTATTCTGTGGTTCGCCAAAAATATTGGTAAGAATCGTGCTACATTTTTCAGCTTTCTGCTCGTTATCAGTCTCTTCGGTTATCGTAAACGCTTCTGGATTATCAATTGTATTATCGGTGAAAAGACTCTCTGGCCCAGAAAAGCTTTTTCCCGTACTACCACTGCCAAGGCCTTTATTGATGCTAGTTACTATATGGTCTTTAGAGAAGCATCTTTCTAGAATATTGTATTTGACTCGCTTCTTAACGGCGGCTAAATCGCTGGCGGCTTGCGCTGAATAAATAAAAGCGTTGGACACAATAAAAATGGCTGCCAACACAAACAAAATCTTCGCTATATTACTTTTGCGCATAAAGCTCCTTCGCGCATTGCGCTAACTTATTATACGCAACTTTTCGCCACGCTCTCAAATCAGATTCAGCATTATTCCTATCCGCTTTATATTGATTGTATTCAGTGTCAGAGATTCGACCATTCCTAAACTCTTCTTCGAAAGAGACAGAAGCTTTTTCTTTTTCGACATATTTAGTGATCGAATCGTAAGACGATTCTAGAAAATTATTGCTTTTTGTTATATTTTGATAATCCCAATTCGTAGTGTAGTCGTTGAGATAGGCTGTTGCAATTTCGTAAAATCTAATCCACTCCACTTGTTCCTGCATAAGCTTCGCTTTGTCTTCCGGAGCAATTTTGGCTAAGTTCTCTAGTTTGCCTTTGAGGTTGTTGAAATAGTTTTGGTCGTTTCTCCCCTTGTTCGCAAAGTAATAATCATCGAGGGCCATATCGTAGTAGCTCATTTTGCCGTCTGGTTGCGGACCATATATAAAATATTTGGCGTATTCTTTGGACGCCTCGCCAAAATCTTGTTTGGCTTGGCTAAATGTGCCGTTAGATAATAATACAACAAAAACAACAATAGCGACCAAGGCGACAACCAAAGAAGCAATGACGATGAGACGTTTTTTGCGGTCTTGTGGTTTTGCGGGATTGCTCAAAATAACGTCGTTATTCACGCTAAACTGCTGATAAAACTCGTTATTCGATGGGTCCATTCTTCTTTATTTTAGCATAAGCGCATTTGATTCACAATTTGCGCTACGCCTTTCTTTTTATTAATTTATTAAGCTCGTTGGCTATCTCTACAGTATGGTTCGGAGCATTTTCTGATGAGAAGTATTTGTCGACAACCTCAGTCCTAAATCGCTCTACCATTCTTATTTCGTCGGCCGTAGGCGGTTTGATATCGGCTGGGAGATCATAAATATTCATACTCGGAGATTCAAAGAGCTCTTGTCTGCGCGCAATGTCGTTTAGATAGCTAACGGCGTCTTGGACAAATTCCGGATCGCAGTCTTTGAGGGTGCCAGGAGACATTTCTTCTATATTGTCAGCGACATACTGTTTGCTGTCCACGTTGTTCTTAAGCTTCTCGTTTGTTATGCCATCGTTCGCAACATCTTTAAGCACACTCAGTGTGCCAGGGTTCTTTTCTTCCAGGCTACTCTCGTGGGCAGCCAAGAAGTTAGACGCCGCCATCTTGATATTACTATTAACAGCTTCACGCTGCGCGCGATTAATATATGCTTGGGCTAGATCGTTGCGTCCGCCGCCGCTTCTCATCATGGCGTCTTGCAATGCACCAGCCTGGGCCATAGCTGTACGATATTCTTCTGAACCAGCTTGGGCTGAGGCAAGATTATCAAGAACATTATTGTACGCCGTACGCATACTGGCCCTATCGTTTTGATTGACGGCCCGGCCGTTAACTTCCATTTTGCCAGCAGATAGCAGCGCGGCTTGGTTTTGCTGGCGCTTCGTCGCTGCGGCAGCAAGATTTGATTGCATCGAAGAGTCGAGTGCCATCTGGCTGGCGTAGTTTTCGTCCTCTCTTCTATCCGCATCGTGCTTGGCGGCAAGCTTCTTTGTGAACGCCGTTCGTGCAGTCTTGTTGGTTTCGGCATAACGCTGGTTGCGTAGTAATTGGTCGTGAGCAGACTGCTTAACTACAGCTATGGCACCCTCTCTAGACTTGGTGTCGGCGTAGTTTTGTTTATCCAGCTGCTCTTTTCCGGCTTTAACATCCGCCTGCCCCATAGCGCCGGCTAGCCAGTTCGGATCATCAACGCGAACATTGCGCATGGCCTCGGTTTCGGCTTGCTGTGCAAGAATTTGTCTGGCCCTGTCTACCTCAGCGCGCTGACGTTGCCTGAATAATGGTCCCCTAACACCGCGGTCGCTGCGGCGCTGAGCCCATCTCTGGTTTCGGCGTTCTTCACTGATAGCGTTTCTATTTTGAATAGCTGGGCGCTTGCGGTTCCAATCTTCGGCCCTGTTTCTGGTATTTCGGCCAATCCTGCGGGCGGTACTGGTCGCTTTTTGAGAAAGGGTACCAAGGGCGCCCATAGATTTCCTGATGAGAGACGGCAAGAAGAAGAACGGGACAACCATGAGGAGCATGTTGATGAAATAGAAAAGGAAGTTGTTACTTTCTATCTTCGGCGCAGTAAGCATTAAAATGCCGGAAGCCAAGTTGGCCCCACCAATTACCAAACCACAAAGTGGGTAGGCTAGTAGCATGGTTTTTAATAGCCCGAACCACCGGTCAAAGACTTGTTTTTTGAGATTCGGCAGCGTGTAGCAGGCGAAAGCGACTGGAGAAACTGCAACCAAGGTGATGACGGCTGCTTTCCTGATGCCGAGCAAGGTGAAGAAGAATAGGATTGCAATGAGGCCAATCAGAAGACCGAAAACCAATGGAATAAGCAAGCCAAAGACGCCGCCGGTCCTAAAGGCGCTCACAACACTCAGCACTACGCCAGCACCAGCAGTAAAGATAGCAGCATCAAGAATAAATCTAAAGGCCCCGCCGTCGGTATATTCCCAACCGGTGAATTGCGATAGCTGCGAGCGTTTGGCTAGGTCGTTCCCAATACCAGAAAGGAGTCCTTCTATCGAGTTGCCAACAATATTGGACAAGTCCACTAATAATTGACAAAGAATAAACGACAGGTTGATGAGCACCGCCGCAATAATAATCTTTGGCAAAGCCTTCTTAATACCGTAGTTATCAATACCTACACCGGTAACCTGGGAAAAAATGACCACTAAGAGAAATACGATAACGATGATATTGGCAAAACCGACAAAGGTTTGCCATGCCATATAGGTCCCGCCTTTTTCAGCATCTTGAGACATGAGACCAGATTCAATTGTAAGGAAGTTCTTAATAATTTTGTTATACATGCTGGCCATAGCATTACCAGCAAATTGCACGAGTGGACAAAGTACCCAACCAAGAGATTCGCCGTTCATATAGCATTCGTCCGTGAGGATGTTGTCCCTAGTTGTTTTGAGCGATGGAAACGGAGTAACAATAAGACCCTTCTGCGTAATGGTTGCTGGCGTGATTTCGTCGCTGTGCTTAGTGAAAACTTCCTGTGTCATTTTAATCAAATTATCGAGCCCGACAATCTCGGATAGCACATAGTTATTCCCGTCTGTGCTTGGGAATACCGCGACTTTGTCGTCTTCGTGCTCGTCTTTGTGTGCTGTCACTTTACAGAATCTGGTTTGCTGGTTCACTAGCAGCGGCACCCTTTGGTTATTGTCCGGATCCGTAGTACAGTCGCCAGAATTAATAAATAGGCCATAGAAATCTACCAGATAGTGAACATAAAGGTCATATATTTGTTGCCAACTAATATCTAGATAGAGAGCGTTCGGGGCATACCTACCGCCACTAAGGTAGCTCCTAGCTTGACCTAAAGCGTCCCTATAGTTGTCGATCTTATACTCCAGTAAGAATTGAAGCTGTGGCTCTAGGGTGTGTCCTTCCCATGGTTGATTATCGAGAGTTGGGTAGACGATTTCGAAGTAGAACGTATGATACAGACCATTGTCCTGGATTTGACATACGCCATCGTTTTCGATAGTGGTTTCACTGCTGTCGCTACTAAATGAAGCCTCTCCGGTGTCTGGGTCATAAAAAAGACTAAAGCTCGGCCTTTCCTCTCTTGTCGGTTCAAAACAAGCACCATTGAAATATTGCTCAAAGTTCAATATTATCTCATATTCATGGCCATCAAAAGCCCCTTTGTCGTCTTCTTCTTCATTGCCAGCTTGTAGCTTATATCGATCAAACGTAAGATCAGTAAAAGAATATGGTTTTGCCGTCTGCCTTATACTACCCAGTTCTGGCGTGGTTTTTTTGGTCAGCTGTTTTGCTGGGTCGGTCCAACAAATTGCGCCTTGCAAGTGTTTGTCGTTGCTCATGTTGCCATCTTCAACCTGTCTCCAGCCATACTTGACGCATACGATACGATCGTCATCGTGATTTACCTTGGTGTAACCCAAAGAATTCAAAAAGGCCATTACGTTATTGAAGTCGTCGTAAGAATCTTCAGAGCCTATTGGCTCCTGTGCGGGGCTATAAATTCTCTTAAAAACTTCTGCACATATTACTTTGTCGTCTACTTCGTCGTCATCATTGGTGATAAAGTGCTCATCTTGTTCGTCATTATCATCGCTCACTAATTGCTTGTCTTCGAAGATAGATTTCTCGACATTTTCGTAATACGTTGTGCCGTTTTTATCAACCCCACCAGTCTTTACCGGGCTCTTGATATATGACTTGTAGCAGTCAGCGAGCATGTTGTAGAGAATTCGATTGGTTAAATCGGCGGCGCCATCACTGTCCGCCATAGCTAGCGGGGCGTTCAAAAAACTCGCACAGATAGCAAAAATCATCACAAAGATGGTGAAAATTTTGAGTTTTTTGAATTTATGCATAATTTAACTACCAGTTTTCTAAACTGTTTTTACGTACGTAACTTTATAAGTTAATTATACCATAAGCATTTTCAAAAAACACAACAAAAAATCCCCCAAATCGGGGGATTTTTTGTGTTCGCCTAGACCAGCTAGACTTAAGTAGTGAAGCGGTCTAGTCTTACATTAATTGTTTACGGCTAGCAATGTAGTAACCAAGAGCGGTTACGACAGCACCTGCACCGAGAGCGCCGGCGATGATAGAATCAGAACCGGTTTTAACGATGGTTTTTGGAGTGTCTTCTTTTGGATCTTCTGGTTTTTTATCAAACACAGCCTTAACACGGATGGTGGCGTAACCACTGTATTGGTAACAGCCAGGGATTTCACCGTTAAGAGAATCATAACCAACCTTAACGCCTTCAACAGTACGGACAATATTGTCGCTGATAGCACCGTTAGAAGCGCCGTTGCTTTCCCAGAAAGCAGAACCATCAACGTATTCCAAATGGAATTCAGAGCCATCAGCACTCTTCAAGATGATGTTATCCCAGTATTCAACAGGGGTAGCATTTGAAGAATCGATGAAACCGTTGATTTCAATTGAGTTAGCGGTATCGTGTGGAACACTGATTTGAACAGCCACGTCTTTAGCAACTGCATCTTCACCCTTAGGGTTGTTGTTGTGGACGTAAAGGCTAATCACATATTCCTTACCATCTTCGACAGTGATTTCATCAGTAGACCAAAAGTCTGAAGAACCACTTAAACGAGCGCGAACGAAGTTGCGTTCGTCACCAAGGCTATAAACAACACCGTCTTCGCCGGTAGTAGTAGCATCGGTAATAGAGTTAAAGACGATCTTGTCGCCAAGAACGCCATTGTTGATTTCTTCGAGGGTGTAACCTTGACGGCCACCTTCAGTATCACCCCAAGCAGCAACGTTTGCAACTGGAGCGATGGCACCGGTAGTAGCAACAGCTACAGCAGTACCAAGCATAATTTTAGAAAAGTTTTTCATAATATCCTTTCGTTAAGTTTTGACAATAAATAAAATTTAGAGTTAATGTTGCCGTTTTGACCTAAGCCAAAACAGTTGGTTGGTCTGGTTATGATTGCTATTATTTGATAATGCTAGCCGAATTGTTAATTTTCGTCTTAACCACCAACCGAATCGTCTCAGTTTCAAATTATTTATGGGAATGCGATGGCGATGCAAGTCGCCACCACGGTGAATAAGGTACTAGGTCGCCCTAAAAAGATCTCTTGCAAGATCGATGTTACGCTTGTTAATACGCCTTCCGCTCAGGGCGAGGTTGCGGTGTTGGCGTGGGATCCGGAGTTTCCTCCGGTTTCGGAGTCGGTGTCGGTGTTCCTACAACACCACCGTCTCCAGGACCCTTAATGGGTCGTTTGCCCGGATCCTTTTCGGGAGGCGGGGTAGGAGTTGGCGTCGGCGTAGGAGTCG
>JAUMXN010000009.1 GCA_030529095.1 Candidatus Saccharimonadota bacterium | reverse complement strand
CAAACTTCGAGCACATTTCGATATATTCTTCCATGGAAACCTTATCTACGAATTCACCATCTTTATAACACCACTTACAGTAGTCTTTATTGATACTGCCGTCTTTTTCAGTAGAATACATATCTTCTGAAGTTAGTGGCATTGCACAGCTTTGGCAAATAGTTTGTTCCATAAAAGATCCTTTGTTTACTTATTATAATTATACCATTGACATTGTATTTCTTTTATTTTCTTCATTGTCATCGTTTTAAGCCTTTACGACTCCAATAAAGCTGTATTATCTTAGAAGTTCGAATGGAGCGAAGCGACATCCCTATCTCTTTGCCTGTATATGTATACCTCAGAACTCGCACGGCATCAGTACCGGGTAATCCTTTTTAGGTATAACCTTGATCTTCGAATAATATCTGCCACTTTCCGCCGTGAATTTTAGGACACTCATGTATAATAATAGAAAAGGAGAATTATGAACAAATTAAGAGCAATTATTTGGGGGCTCGCGATTATCACACTTGGCGTGATTTTCGGCGGTAACGCGTTAGGCGTATTTAATATCGACATCTTTTTCGAGGGCTGGTGGACGCTTTTCATCATCGTGCCAAGCGCGATCAGCTTAATCACCGAAAAACAGAGATTCGCCAGTTTGGTCTTTTTGTCCGCCGGCGTTTTGTTGTTGCTCGCTGCGCAAAATGTTATGACCTACGAAGTTGCTGGCAAAGTAATTTTGGCCGTCTTCCTCGTGACGGCTGGTCTCATGATTATCTTTAGAGGCCTCATCCACAGTAACAACGACAAAGAAGTCGAGAAAAAAGTTCAGGATCTCGAAAACGACAAAGCCATGGATTCTCAAACGGCAATCTTCTCGGGTAGCGATCGTGTTTATAACGGCGAAGTCTTCTCTGGTGCCAATCTCGTAGCCGTGTTTGGCGGCGCCGAGCTCGATCTCATCAATGCCAAATTCGAAAAAGACACCGTTATTAAAGCCTTCTGTCTTTTCGGCGGTATCGATATCAAAGTTCCAGAAGACGTTCAAGTCAAAATCAAATCCGGCTTCATCTTTGGCGGCGCTTCCGACGATCGCAAAGGCGAGACTGGCAAAGGTAAATACACCATCTACGTCGACGCTGCAGGCGGATTTGGCGGAATCAGTGTAAACGACAAAAAATCAAAGTAAAAAACTCTGCCGGTGCGAAGCCGGCAGATTTTTTTATTTCTTTTTCCTAGCCTCAATAATAAATCCGGCAGTCAAGGCTACCAGCAATACCGATTCCAAAATTATTCCAAAAATAGAATGGACATAAGTATTATAAGCGATCCACAGCCCGCCCACCGGAATGCCGCAAAGTTTGTAAATCTTGGTGCTCTTTTGCCAAATCGAGAAGGTATAAAGCGATGTTGCAAATACAGACAGCAAACTCAAGAATCCATCATATGTTGGAATGGTTACGAGTATGATGGCGATATAGACGATAATTAAGAAAATCACATCTCTCTTAGTGATTTTATTACTTTTGCCATGCTTCTTCTCGTCCCACAAAATATAAAGATTACGCAATGCAGCTATGCCGCACATCGCCAGCCCAGTCCAAGCATTGAGCAAAAGATAGACCAACGCATTAACGGCAATCGCGATACCGCTCACGATTACGATCGTGCGTTTTTTCTTGCAAAAATAAGTCATTGCGAGAAGCGCGTAGAGAATTACTGTGAATATTTGTGAGAGAATGTATTGTAAATCCATAAGCACCTTTATCTAAGTGTATCATACCTTGTCTTTTTACGCTTTTTATGTTATAATTTAACAGGATGGGCTAGCCGCCCATGGTATCATTTATTTTTTTGTAAAGGAGTTGATTAACGATGACGAAACACGTCTGGAGGGTAAAAAAAGAGTACTTCCATCAGCTCAAAAGTGGAGCGAAGACACTCGAAGTCCGCGTGGGTTATCCGCAGCAGAAAAAAGTGAAGGCTGGAGACATCATCACCTTCGAAAACTACGGCCCAAATGAGTTCGACGTTTTGCGCGTTACGCGCTACCCGAGCTTTAAGGCAATGTTAGAATGTGAAGGTGTCGAAAAGGTTCTCCCAGGTAGAACATTCGAAGGTGCATTACGCACGCTTCAATCAATCTACCAGCCGGAAAAAGAGTCTTTTGGCGTTTATGTATTTGAACTGCGATTCAAATCCAAAAACGCTAAGCCTACCAAATCGGCACTACAGCAGACTTGGAACCCGGAGAAACCTGCTCGTGAGTACTTCAAAGCTTCTGATTTGCTGAAGAATGGCGCCTACCGAGTTTTTTCTAAATTCGTGCAGGAAAGCTACGACATCACAGACTGGATTACCAAAGATTATCCAGATCACTGCGATCACTTCTACAGCAAATACATTCCAGGAATTTTCGACGGCGAGAGAGAAATTATCTCATGCTATGTAGACGGCAAAATCGTCGCCACGGCCATCCTCAAAAAGGATAAGGTCGAGCGTAAGATTAGCACTCTCTTCGTTAAGAAAGAATTCCAGAAGCAGGGCATTGCCACCGAACTGGTAGAGCAGTGCTTTAAGTGGCTTGGTACCACTAAACCTCTCATCACCATCGCCGATTACAAGCTCGAACAGTTCCAGAAACTGATCGAAAAATATGGCTGGGTTGAGACTTCTGTTATGGAAGAAGGCTTTTACAATGATCACTCTCGGGAGCACGTCTTCAACGGATGAAGAAGCGTGTAGGCCACAAAAAGGCGCTTGGCTAAGCTAAGCGTCTTTTTCATTTCTTTAGAGTAATTTGAGACGGATACCAACTACGCCGTACTGGGCTTGTTTTTCTGGCGTGTAGAATTCGCTGAGCACGTCAAGCAATTCTTGCTTGGTCATCGAGGCGTCGGCGAGAATCGAAATATCAAAATCCTCAAACAAATCACTAAACGAATTGTACCTAAGAAGACCAATTACTTGGGCCTGGAATTTTTCGTCTTCGGATTTGGCGAACTCGATAATATCGCCCAGCTCGATTTGCTGCCTCTTTTCGTCAAAAAGGCGAAGCTCGATACGCTTGGTGCCGTCTTTGATGAAATCGAAATATTTTGGTTGGAGATTCATTTCGTGTGTTTTCATGGCTATATTATAACACGCCCCGAAATCTCTATACTCTGATATAATAAAAACAACAGGAGCAACGTTATGAAAAATAATCTACTCAAAAAAATCGCCAAGGCATCGATCATCATTCTGCCGTGTTCGATTTTCTTTTCTTATCACCCACTAATGTATTTTGGTGAAGACCGCCTGATGCACTACGAACTTTCGCTCGCGCTTATTGCGCTGGTTTTGTTCGATATTATCGCCGCGATTTATCTTTTTGTAAACCGCAAAACGCTCAAAAAAGCTCCGAAACGCTTTATTATTCTGGCCGCGCTTTTCCCAATTTATGCCACGCTCTCGATTCTGTGGTCGTCTAGCAAAGTCCACGGGCTCCTCGCCGCCGGCATCATTTGGGCAATTTATCTCGCGGTGAACGCCTACTTTTGGCTTTATAAAGATTTGTTTAAAGACAAAAAATTCACCAGTAAGTTTATTCGGATTTTCTTCGGCGTTAGCGTTGCTGTTTGTATCTTCTGTTGGTTGCAATGTATTGTCGATTTGCTAGGCGTAGGCCGCGACGCCTCTCTGATGTGTGAAGGCTGCGTCTACCGCATCTTCGGCTTTCCGCATCCAAACGGCTTCATGGCTGAACCGCAGTATCTCGGCGGCATCTTACTCGCTCCAGCTTTGCTCTCGCTCTATTTAATCTCGCAAGAGTTTACTAAAAAACGTTTGGCTTTGGTTTGTGTCTTTGTTGCGACCCTGTTTCTCTCGTTCTCGCGCGGAGCAATTTACGCTTTCGCCGTAGCTTCGGCTGTTTTGATTGTTGCAACCATTATTAAACAAAAAACCGCCAGGGCATTACTACTTATCCCGGTCATCGCAGTTTTATTCTTGGTTGCTTTAAACGCCCAAGGCCTCTTTGCTCAATTCTCCAAAACCGACGACACCTATTTTACCGGCATTTCCAAATCACTTAACCAGCTTTCGCTTGGCGTGATTGACATTTCGGCCGGTTCTAACGAATCGTCCGATCCTGATGCGCCAGTCATCGAAGAAAAAACTCCAAGCAGCGCACCGGAACTCGAATTGGTTGATGAAATTGCGCCAGCCGTTAAGACCGACGAAGCCGAAAAAGCCTATCAGTCTGGGTATATCGAAGCTTCCACCAATGTTCGCACTTCGCTCGCCAAAGCTTCGTTCGCTCTCGTGCTCGCCCGCCCAGACTATTTGATTTTTGGCTCCGGCATCGGCAGCGGCGGCAACGCAGTTTATCAAAACTACGTCGACCCGGGTTACATCAAAAATGACGAAATCAAAAACGCCATCGTCGCCGCTAACGCAGACATCCCAAGTCTCAACGTTCAAAACGAATACGCCGAGCTCGCTCTCGAATTTGGCCTCATTGGCATTGTGCTCATTGCCATCGCCGCCATAATTTTTGCCAAAGAAATCTGGCAACACAAAGATCGCATCTTCTTTATCGTGCTCGCTGCGGCCTATCTCGTCGCCTTCCTGTTCTGCTCCGGCGTTACCAACTCACTTTACCTCTACCTGTTTATTCCAATCTTCCTTAGCGCATTAAAAAATTATTCAACCAAAGGAACTGTCAAATGAAAAATCAGCCAAAAGTTGCACTCGTTTGTGATTGGTTAACCAACGTAGGCGGTGGGGAAAAGGTTCTTCTCGCTTTTCACGAAATGTTTAAGGACGCCCCGATTTACACGTCAAAATATTTGCCGAAAAAAATCGACTGGTTTAAAGATGCCGACGTCCGCACCGGCTGGATCAAAATTTTTCCAACCTGCCTTCGCCGCATCATCGGCCCATTGCGCCAAAGCTATTTTAAACATTTGAATTTATCCGAATATGACATCGTGATTTCCGTCACCGGTGCCGAAGCCAAATTCGTTCGTGCCAAAAACGGTATTCATATTTGCTATTGCCACGTTCCAACCCAATATTACTGGGGTATGTACGATGATTATATTAAGAATCCAGGCTTTGGCATTTTTAACCCAATCGTGCGCTTTTTCTTTAAATTGATGGTAAGGCCGCTCAGAAAAGCCGACCTCAAAGCTGCCGCCAAACCAGATTATTATTTGACGATTTCCAAGCATGCGCAAGCGCAAATCAAAAAATATTACCATCGCGACGCCTTGATTATCTCTCCAGGCGTAGAAGTTGACACTTTCCAAGCTGCTTTCAAAGAAAAACCGCGCGTCGAGGATTATTTCATCGCGACTTCGCGCCAGGTCAACTGGAAACGTCTCGATCTCGCTATTGAAGCTTGCCGCAAAACTAATCAACGCCTACTCGTGATCGGCACCGGCCCAGAACATCGCAAGCTAGTTAAGCTCGCGGGCGGTTCCGAAAATATTATATTTTTGCCGACCATGAAAAAGAGCAAACTCGCCAAATATCTCGCCTCGGCCAAAGGCTATCTTTTCCCAAGCCTCGAACCATTCGGTATCGCGCCAGTTGAAGCCCTGGCCGCCGGCTGTCCGGTGATCGCTTTTGGCGAGGGCGGTGCACTCGACTATATCGAAGACGGCAAGAACGGCCTCCTGTTTAAAAAACAAACTGTCGACAGTCTCGCCGCCGCTATCCGCAAATTCGAAGATATGAAATTTAACCGCGCGGCTATCTCGCGTTCGGCCGAACCATTCGCCCGCGAACGTTTCGATCGCGACGCCATGAAATTCGTTAAAGACGCCGCGTCGAAGTCCACCAGGAAAGGCCAAAAATGATCGCACACGTCAAAGGTGTTATCGCTGAAAAATTCAATAACTCCGTCATCGTCGACGTGAATGGCGTTGGCTACGAAGTTACTCTCACCGCCCTCGATTATAACGCAGTCAAGCTCGGCGACGAAATCAAATTCTACACCTACCACAGCATCCGCGAAAACGCCGAGGAACTCTACGGCTTCTCCAGCCTTGCCGCCAAGAAACTATTCGAACTTCTCATCTCTGTGCAGGGAATCGGGCCAAAAGCTGCCATTGCAATTTTGAGTCTCGCCGCTCCCGAAGAAGTCAGAAACGCCATCGCCAATGCTGACGCCGCCTTTGTGTCAAAAGCTAGTGGCGTAGGGAAGAAGTCTGCCGAACGCGTGATCGTGGACCTCCGCGACAAGGTTGGCATCCCATCCCACTACGGTTCCACCTCTGTAATTTCCGCCGCCGAACCAGCCCCAGACGAGGCTCTGGACGCCCTCATCGCCCTCGGTTTTCCTTTGAAAGAAGCCACCGCTGCGCTCGAAAAAGTAGACCCTTCGCTTCCTCTCGAAGAAAGAATCAAATTAGCCTTGAAAAAATAAAACAACTGTGTTAAAATAACAGATAATTGTCTAATATTAAAGGTTAATAAATCATGAGTTTTTCAATTTTAAAGCAAATTGGTGACGCCCAAAAGAAGAAAGCTGTTGTTGACGTCCGTTCTGGTGACACCGTTAAGGTCACTCAAAAAATTAAAGAAGGTGACAAATTCCGTTTCCAGGTTTTTGAAGGTGTTGTTATCCGTGTCGATCGCAAAGAATCTCATACCGCTCGCATCGTTGTCCGCAAGGTTACCTCTGGTGTTGGCGTCGAGAAATCTTTCCTTCTCCACAGCCCACTCGTTGAGAAAATCGAAATCACCAAGCGTTCAAAGGTTCGCCGCAACAATTTGAGCTACCTCCGCAAACGCTCTGGTAAATCTGCTCGTCTCGCCGGCAAAGACTTCGATCGTGCCGCCGTCAACGACGTTACTGTTCCAGAAGAACCAGTCGAAGAAGCTCCAGCTGCTGAAGAAGCCCCTGCTGAAGCCGCTGAACCAGCCGCCGAAGCTCCTGCAGAAGAAGCCGCTCCAGCTGAAGAACCAGCTGCCGAAGAAAAAGCTGAGTAATAAGTATTTAAAATCACCCCTCTCAGGGGTGATTTTTTGTTCGAATCTGTTACTATAAATATATGGCAATCTTGGGAATCGACGAAGTTGGTCGCGGCCCGTGGGCGGGTCCGCTCGTTATTGGCGCTGTGATTTTGCCGGAACAAAAGCCGGCCTGGGTAGATGAACTCACCGATTCCAAAAAACTTTCCGTTAAAAAACGCGAAAAATTAAACGAACTTATTTTAAAAGAAGCTCCAGCCACCGGCCTCGGCTGGGTTACGGCAGCCGAAATCGACGAGCTTGGACTTTCCGCCGCTTTAAAACTTACCGCTCGTCGCGCGGTTGAAGAAGTTCAAAAAGCCCACGTCCCATTTACCGAAATCATTATCGACGGCACTATTAATTTTCTCGCCGGCACTAAACTCGAAAACTACGTTTCAATTTTGCCGAAAGCCGATTTTCTTATCAAAGAAGTTTCCGCCGCTTCGATTATTGCCAAAGTCGCACGTGACCATTATATGTATGGGCTTGCCAAGAAATATCCTGGCTACGATTTTGAAAAACACGTTGGTTACGGCACCGCCGCTCACCAAAAAGCCTTGAAAGAACTCGGCCCCTGCCCGGAGCATCGCAAATCTTTTCGCCCGATCCAAGAATTAATTGGGGAATCAAATCCAGTCGAAAACACGCCGGCGAAAAAGACGCCAAAATCCGTCACCACCAAACAAATTGGTGACCGCGCCGAGATGGTCGTGCGCGAATATTTAAAAAAGCATGGTCACAAAATTCTGGAGCATAATGCAAAAACCAAATACTACGAAATCGACATCGTCTCGCAAGAAAACGACAAACTATATTTTACAGAGGTAAAATATCGCAAAAATGCAAAGCACGGTGCGCCACTCGAAATGGTAACTTCAAAAAAGTTAAAACAAATGAAATTTGCCGCGGAGTGTTACCAAAAAGCCCACCCGGGACTCAAAAATCTGCAGCCAATTTTGGCTTCCGCTGCAGTATCCAGCGAAAACCCGAAGGTCGTGGATTTTGTCGTTATTGACTAATCCACTACGTGTTATAATGAGCTTAAGCATAACAATTATAAGAAGGAATATTAATGGACAACAATAATCCAGCTCCAGTAGCTGTAGAGAAAAAATCCAATGGCCCAGTGCTTGGCATGGTTGCATTCGCAATTCTTGCCATCGCCGGTGTTGGCTTTGGTGTCTATGGCATGATGAGCAAACCAGCCACCCAGGATCTTAAGATTCAGGTCAAAGATACGGATGGCGAAATCACTACAATCGACGCCAGTAAAATCGAAAAGACCGATGGCGGCAAAACCATCACTATCGCGGACGGCGCAACGACCAGCAAGGCCGAGATTCTTAAGCTCGCTGGCAACGTCGTGATGCCATATCTTAAAGCTCGCAACGGCTATTTGAATAGCATCTTCGATGAGGGCGGTTTATCTGACGGCATCAAGTTTGCCATCGTAACCGAAAACGGACTTGGCATCAGTAGCGGTAGCACTATTTGGCCAGCTGATCTAGACGAAGCATATACCTACTACTTTGACACCGTTGCCCCAAAGGGCTTCAATTCAATGTGTAGCAAAATTACCCTCGGCGATATCGTCTATACCGTTGAACAATATGGTTGTGGCGGCACAGGCCTCCATATAATTACCGCTATCAAAGATGCGCGCCTTGAGGACGGGAAGCTCGTCGTAGAAGTTTATTATACTAAATTCGGCAACAACGAATCCGACGCATTCCTCGAACAATTCAAAGAATCCGACGATAACACTGACGTGATCGTTCCGGCAGATCAGATCGAATCGAAAGAAGGTTATGGCGACTATTTCAAGACGTACACCTTTACCTTTAAACCGGTCGACGATCATTACGCATTTGAATCGCTTAAATAGCGAATAAAAAATAGACCCCAGAGAGGGGTCTATTTTTTATGTCAGTCAGCCGTGCTATAATTATTTCATTAACTAAGGAGCTTAAAATGCCAACTTTTATGATTATTTGTTTTGTGATTGTCGGGTTGTTCGTCGCTGCCGGATTCGCTTTTACTCTCACTATGATGTTTAGCCCAAAAGCTAGATCCAAAATGATGGACAAACAAATTAAGGCCAGCAAATACGTTATTGAAAACAACAAAGAAAACATCAAGAAAATCTCAGACGATGTCGCCGAGGCTACTAAAGGCAGCGTTAAAACTACCGCTCGCGCCATCAAAGATGGCTTTAAGGACACGATTCATTGCAAATATTGTGGCGCCGAAATCGAGACCGACTCCAAATTCTGCAAAGTCTGCGGCAAAAAATTGTAAACTTATTTTTTCAAATTAAGCAAATTTAATTCAAAAATTTCGCGGTGTTTTTTGACGATAACTTTTAGAATAATTCCACACACCAACATCAAAAGCGACAGCACTGCCAAAAAACCCGCCACGATCAGCGTAGGGAATCTCGGCACCAAGCCAGTCTCAAAATATTCCACAAGCACCGGAATTACCAGCGCGAGCGATAGCAAAATAAAAATTATTGCGAGTGTGCCAAAAAACAGCATTGGCTTATGTTCTTCAAAAAGCGCCACGATTGTTCGAATCACTTTGGTGCCATCGTGCAAAGTTCTTAATTTTGAATCGCCATCTTTGCGGTCGCGGTATTCGACCGGGATTTCTGTGACCAAGAAATTTTTATCAAGTGCGTGGATAGTCATTTCGGTTTCGACTTCAAACCCATGTGCGAGCACCGGGTAAGTCTTAACAAAATCTCGTGAAAACGCGCGGTAGCCGCTCATCGCATCTTTAATATGGCTATGAAAAATCAAATTAATCAGCGCGCGTACCAGTCGGTTGCCGGCGCCATGGAAGCGTCTCTTGTTTTCTTTAAAATAACTAGACGAGAGTCGGTCGCCAATTGCCATGTCTGCGCGCGAAGAAAGCACTGCGTCGCACATCTTTTTGGCCGCTCCGGCTGGGTAAGTGTTGTCGCCGTCCACCATTAAATAGCAGTCGGCTTCGATGTCTCTAAACATCGCGCGCATCACATTGCCTTTACCTTGGCGATACTCGTTTTTTACAACCGCCCCGGCGGCCGCAGCCTGCTTTGCCGTGTCGTCTGTGGAATTGTTGTCGTAAACATAAATAGTCGCTTTTGGTAACGTTCGTTTAAAATCGCGCACTACTTTAGCGATGGTTTTGCCTTCGTTATAGCAAGGAATTAAAACTGCGATTTTTCTGTTCATAATTATTCTGCCACCCGTTTAAAAACTTTTGCGGTGTAAGTGTCGTCATTGAAAATCAATTCATAGCGCGCATCGTTTAAGTTGTAGAATGGATCGTGGTTACTGTGCGAGAAAATATAATCAAAATTATATTTCTCAATCAAACTTGCCGTGCTAAAAGTGCCGTTTCTAAGGTCATCCCATTCGTATAAAATATCTTCTTTGCCATTGTTCTTTTTTAAAAATACTTCGCCGCGAGGATCCAGATATGGTTTGTAGCCGCGCCATTCCAAATACCCACCATCATTGTAGCCAGTGTAAACTTTTAAATGATCTTTTTCGAGTGCGCCATCAGCGTCTATTGCGTCCACGGCGCTCACCGACTCTTCGTTCGGATAATCAGCGACGTTTGCTACTACCACCGGACAGACTATTGCAAAGCTAGCAATCGCGATAGCTCCAACCCATAGCATCAACGCGTTTTTAGCCGGTCTGAAATCGATTAATCTTTCTGGATGCACATCTTTGTAAACCAAGGCCAGCGGGAAGAACAGAACCAAAACAAATTGGCTGAGGCCTTTAACAGTGTTTAATCCGAGTAGCAAGAATCCGAAAAGCAACAAAAGATAACGCACGCGCACATTTTTCTTTTCGCCAAAAGCATACAAGAAGATTACCGCGCACAGCGCCATATATATAAATATAGAAAACAGATTCGTCAGCGGCGCGTACGGCAAAAGCTCTTTGACCATACTATTAAATCTTGGGTTGCCATAGCTCGTGAAAATAAAGGTCAGCATTTTTATACCATACGGGTTTAAAAGTCCAACCAGCACAACCGCTACCAATACAATAATCAGCGGAAGACTTCGATAGCCTTGCGTGCGAAGAATTGGTTTTCTGATCGAATCGATCAAATAAACTCCAATTACGATTGGCAGCATCGGCCACAGCGACGCATGCAAATTAACTTGCAAAACAGACAAAAGCGGCACCCACAAAAGATATTTTGCTTTGTTAGTTTTAATATATAGTTCAAGAATATAAATGAGTGCGAGAAAAATTCCAAAACTCACCATTTGCGCTCGCGTCACCACAAAACTAAGTGCCAAAAGACAATCCGTCACCACCATAATAATTAGTGACAAGTTGGCATTTTTATTACTGATGAGGTGGCAGATTTTGTAAAGCCAAAAACACACGACAAAATTCAAAATCAACATGCCAAGATAAATTCCCGCCGCGCCAAAAGTCTGATGAACGTAATAAAAGATCGTGGCAAAACCGTAATTTTGCACAGTAATGTTTAAGCCTTCATGCATCGAAAGCTGGTCCGTATAGTAAACACCGTTTTCGGCAATCTCGCGACCTTCGGACAAAACATACCAGGAATCATTATCGAGATTTTGATTTAAACAAAGTATCAAAATCGCCGGAACCAAAAACGCCACGACAAACTTTAGATTGCTAATTTTGAAAAGTTTTTCTCGTAGGCCTTTCATTATTACTATCATACCATATCAAAGTCTTGACAACAGCGATAAAACGGTGTATTATCATAAGCGTAAAGGTCATATTAAATGAAAACAAAAATATTTTTAGGCGTGCTTTCGTTATGCTCCGTGCTGACTGTTTTTTTGGATTGCAAACAGTAGTGCCGACGACGCAAAAGTATCTTTATATAGCAAAGATTGCAATAAAACCGCTGCTAACAGCTGTGATTTCCATGGTAGTGGCGTCTACGAAATTAGGAATAATTTCGTTTACAACGAAACACCAATACTGACCAGACTTCAGACGACGATTCTGACAACGAAACCGAAACCCCAGCAGTTCCGAACACTGGTAAATCTTCAGAAAAACCAAACGGCACTGTCCATGCGGGTGTTGCCATGATAATCGTTGCGGGCTTCGTGCTTGCTCGCCGTTGTCGTCACAAAAAAGTAGATTTTAGACGTTAAACTTAAATTCGACCACATCGCCGTCGCGCATCACATAGGTTTTGCCTTCGGTGCGCATTAGGCCAGCTTCGCGGACGGCTTTCTCGGAGCCGAGGCGAGCTAAATCGTCAAATGAACAAATCGAAGCGGCGATAAATCCGCGTTCAAAATCGGTGTGAATCGTACCAGCAGCTTCTGGTGCGGTAGCGCCTTTTTTGATCGTCCAAGCGCGACATTCTTTTTTGCCAGCGGTGAGGAATGATTGCAAACCAAGCGTGCTATAAGCGGCTGTGATCAACTCACCAAGTGCATCATTTTTAACGCCGTAGCTTTCCAAAAACTCTTTGCGCTCAGCGCGGTTCATACCAGACATTTCTTCTTCGAGTTTAGCGTTTACGAAAATTGCTTCGGCTGGCGCCACAAGTGCACGAAGTTTACTTTGCAAATCTGCATCGGTCAGGCCAGACTCGTCAACGTTAAACATATAAATCACTGGTTTGTCGGTTAGGAAAGGAATGTTTTCGTCGGCCGGATCTTTTTTACGCTTCGCAGCGATTTTCGCTTTAGTTTCATCGTCGGCTAGTTGCAACTCGAGATTAATGATGTCGATATCGTCTTTGGCTTGCGTCAAAATATCACTTTCAACTTTGCTATCTGCACGCACAATGTCGTCATTCACGAACGCACGCACTACATGACAAATCGCCTGGCACTCGCGGATGTGTGCGAGGAACTTGTTGCCAAGACCTTCGCCTTTGGATGCGCCAGCCACGAGGCCTGCAATATCTACGAATTCTACCGTTGCCGGCACAATCTTTTCGGTCTCGTACATTTTGCCAAGCACATCTAAGCGCTCATCTGGAACAGGAACGATGCCAACGTTTGGTTCGATGGTAGCAAAAGGATAGTTGGCAGCCAGCGCGCCAGCATTTGTAAGTGCATTAAACAACGTCGACTTCCCGACGTTTGGCAATCCAACGATCCCAATCTTCAAATTCATAACAGATATGATTATAACATATTTTTGATATATAATATAAGGTATGAACAACGAAATCGAAGCTCAGTTTTTAGACATCAATAAAGATAAAATCCGCGCAAAATTAAAAGAGATTGGCGCAACGCTAAAAAAGCCAGAAGTTTTGATGAAGCGGATAGTTTTCTATACTGGCGAACATTCGTTCGCGCGTGTGCGTGACGAGGGTGACAAAATTGTCATGACATACAAAAACGTCACGGATGACCACGCTATTCTTGGTACCAAAGAAGTCAATATTACGGTCAACGATTATGATGATGCAGTTTTGTTTATGCGCGGCTGCGGCCTAAAAATCAAGGCTCATCAGGAATCTCTGCGCGAAACTTGGACTATCGGCGATGTTGAAATTTGCATTGATACTTGGCCGTGGATCCCAACTTTTATAGAAATTGAAGGCCCCACCGAAGAGTCGGTTTGGGATACTGCCGCCAAACTTGGCCTTGAAAAGACTAAGGCCAAATTTGGTTCGGTCGATACGACCTACCAGCATTATTATGGTATCGATACGGACGTCGTGAATTTGCATACGCCAGAAATCACATTTGAAATGGAGCCACCAGAATGGGCAAAGAAAACCAAATAGAAATCCGAAATCTAACAGCCGACGATGTGTTGGGAGTGGCGCAGATTAAAATCAATAGCTGGAAGGAAACGTATAAAGAAATCATAAAAGATGAATTTTTGGACTCGTTAAGCGTCGAGACTCAGGCGCAGCAATTTGCCAAACTTGTCGGCAGCGACAACTTTATTGTCGCCATTTTGAACGGAGAGGTCGTGGGTTTCTGCAGATTTATTTACGACAACTCCTTGTCGCCAAACATTGATTATGCCGACTGCGAGTTAGCAGCAATTTATGTGCGCCCAGATCTCAAAGGTCAAGGCATCGGCACAAAAATGTTCAAAGAAGCAATGAAGAGATTTAAAGACCAAAATAAAACCACTATGATCCTTTGGTGTCTAGCGGACAACGTTAATTCTGTAGAATTTTACAAACACATGGGCGGAGAAATCAAAGAAGAAAGAATGGTCGGGGTGGGCGACAAACAATATAAAGAAGTTGGCATAGTTTACGACGTTTAAACATTAAACGTGCTATTATAAACATAAGAATATAAGGAGCTAAATTAATGGATCAAAATTCGGATTTTCCAAAGCAGGCAATGGTGGAACAACCAGCTTTGCCGAACAAACCAAACATCCAAGAACCGGCGCCTATTTCGGAGCCGGTGGCCAAAAAAGAAAAACGCGCAAAAATTAATTTCAAAAACAAGAACGTAATACTCTTTGCATCTATGGCGGTTCTCGTCGTTATTTGCCTCGCTTTTAGCGGTTTTGAGCTTTGGCAGAATGTCAAGAAAAGTGACGAAAACAAGGCTCTGCAGGCGCGGGTCTATAATCTAACCCAGAACAAAGGCACTTCAAAAGATACGCCAACCAAAACGGATGAGCCAACCGGAAACACTGAAAACGCCAACATTAAAATTGTCATCAAGGGTAAAATCGAAAACGTAGTTCGTCTTTCGGGTGAGGGATACTATGACCGATTTGAATATTTGATGCCGAGAGATGAGAATGTAGATTACTCATATTCATATATCGATTCAGAAGGTTTGTATTTCTCGCAAGTTTCTTTCACTAGAGAAGACGGTTGTTTCGGTATTTGCGTTCCTGGGGGGTTTGAAAAAGAGATTACTATTGAAGGTATAATCAGACAAATTTTGGTTGGCCATTGGGGAAATGGTGGCGACTCCGCAATATTCTTGCTAAAGACAGATGGTACTGTAGATGCGATTTACGCCAGTTATGACAATGAATATGACATTGTCAGTGCGCGAATTGATGGCGTCGAAAATATTATAGAACTGTACGACGGCGACCAAGGCGGTGGTAGCGAAATCATCGGCAAAACTTCGGATGGACAATACATTGGTCTAGGATTTAAGCTTCAAAATCAAATAACTGGGCAATAATGAAGCGCACTACGCATCCTAGATACTGCGAGCTTTTCCGTCAATATTTGGGCGGCAAACTCAAACTCGAAACCTATCAAAAAGTGGGCGTCGTCTTCTTGATCGTAGTTTTTGCCGGGCTCATCGGCTGGATTTACGAAGCAATTTTCTACTTCTTTAACTTCGGCATGACCGGGTTTTATATGCAAGGAGGGAACTTCCTGCCGTGGATCAATATCTACGCCATCGGCGCGCTAGCGCTCATTTTCGTCACTTATAAAATTCGTCAAAAACCATGGCTAGTGTTTGTGGTTTCGATGCTCATAACAGGAGTAATCGAATACGCCGGTGGCTGGCTAGCTTATCATCTTTTTAACGGCGCCCGCTATTGGGACTACAACACGGAAATCTTAAACTGGGGCAATATCGACGGCTTCGTCTGCTTCCGCAGCATCCTGTGTTTCGGCCTGTCGGCGCTGCTTTTGATGTATGTGGTTTTGCCGTTCTGTATTTATCTCGCCAAAACCATGACGCGCCGCGCGTTTATGGTTCTTTCAATTTCTCTTTTCTCAATCGTCATGGCCGACGAGCTCTACAACTTGCTCGCACAGCATATCTTCAACTGGCCAAACGCGATGGATTTCTATCGCTCCATCGGCCTACATTATGCTAGCTAATTTCGAATTTAGTGCATTCGCAGTTGCCGGGACGCCACTCATTGTAATCGACTGGGGTATTAGCGTCGTGGACAATTAAGTGGCGGATGTGTTTTAGAAGTCCGCTATGGCTCACGACTAAAACGTTTTCGTAGCCAGATTCGCGCATTTTATTGATGAATTCCTGTGCTCGCCAAAGGATATGCTCGTCAGTCTCGATTGATTCGTGTTCGATAAAAGGCTCCGTCGGGTCAAAAATCCGACCTTCTTTAATGCCCATGGCGCGCTCTTTCAACAGATCGTCTTCGACCACCGGGCAGCGCCCTTCGCAAACGATATCGGCTGTCATCTTAGCACGCTTCAGCGGGGAAGAAAAACAGATGTCAAACTGCAGATTTTTTAATTCTTCGCGCGCATTTTGGGCCTGGGTGATGCCAAGTTCATTCAATTCTACATCGGTCCGGCCGATAATGCGGTGCGCTACATTCCAATCAGTTTGTCCGTGTCGCAAAAGATAGAGATTCATGCCTACATTGTAGCACAGGAACAGACGGAGTGTTTGACGCGCTCGTGTTCCTCGGCTCTTTTGGCGTCGTTCCAGCGGTTGAGGCTGCCGACCAGATAGCCGGTGATGCGACGGAGTCGCTCGAATTCACCACCGAAATATTGTCGGTGATCCTCGTAGTATTTTCGTGCAGACTGCTCGTCGCTGAATTCTTCGATCAACTGCACACCGGCCTCGACCAAACGGCTCACATGGAGATGCTCAAACTGGTCGAACTCTTTTAAAGCTTTTTTAATAGCTTCGGCTGGTACTTTTGCATAAGAATTCAGAGATTTTGCATAACGTTCAAAGTCGAATTTAGTTGCGTCGCTTGGTTCAAAGTAGAGAATTGTTTTCATATGTTTTTCCTTTTTAAAAGATTACGCTTATGATTATAAACGCTATATGTAGTGTTTGTCAATACTAAAAATACGCTAAATGTGGAATTTCTGTGGAAAACTCATATCGCTAAAAATAGTGTTCGCCGGACCATAAGCTTGGCCGAACGGCCTTGAGTGTGTCCGGCGAATACTGTTTTAGTGATATAATGGCCTCATGGATATTAAAACTGCTATCGAAGGTCGTAAGTCCGCTTTCTTCAGCGCTTACGACATCACCGACAAAACTATTAAAGCCAAAATCGACGATCTTTTCGCTCGTATCACCGAATTTGGCAAAACCTGCCAGGACGCTGCCGATTTTGAAGCGAAATTTGCAGCCTCACCACTTAATCAGGAATATATTAATCTGTTTACTGAGGTCGCCACAACTTCAAAAACCAAGCTAAAACCAGTGGACGACACGCCAAAAGACGCCAGGTCGGACGCCGAGATTCTTGCCGCCGAGGCTGCAGACGACGCTAGATTTGCCGTCGAAGAAGCCATGTCACCACTTCGCCACGAGGCTTACGAAGCCAGGACTAAAGTGCTCCGCAGCACTAAAGTAGGCGACGCCCTCTTTAATATTGGCAACCACGTTGAAACCGTCGTTGGTGTGCGCAAAAATCTCAAAGATTTGAAAGAAGCCAAAAAGCAGAGAAAGCAAAAAGATGCGTAAAAAACCCGTCGAATTCCCCGCGCACCTCAAGCTTAAAAATGCCGACATCATCGAAAAATACGGGGGCGACATTTTGAACGACGAAACTTTTCAGTCTCAAAAGGAATATTTGCAACACGGCAAAGTTTCGGTTTACGATCACGTGATTTATGTGGCAGACAAGAGTCTTAGCTATGCCAAGCGTCTCCATCTTAAGGTGGACGAAGAAGCCCTAGTGCGCGGCGCGCTTTTGCACGACTATTACCTCTATGATTGGCATATTCATGGCGCTTTTTACCGCGGACACATCATTAAACACCCAAAAGAAGCGGCCGAAAAAGCCAAGCAGGATTTTAAGATTAACAAAAAAGAGGAAAGCCTGATTCGTCGTCACATGTTCCCGATGACGATCGTGCCACCGCGTTACCGCGAGGGCTGGCTGATTTCTTGGGCTGATAAAACCTCAGCCGTGAGTGAAACTTTAGGCAAAAAAGCTCGCCGCGCCAAGGCTAAACGCGCTGCCGATGCCAAAGCCAAAAAGGCTGCCGTTCGTGCCGAGCGCGCCGCCAGAGCTAAAGCCTCTAGGGCCAAAAAATCCACGAAATAGCGCCCCAGCGCTAAACCGATCAGACTATGATAAAATAAAAGTATGAGAAAACGTCTATCTTTTAAGTATATCATACTTTTTATGGTTTGTCAATTTTTCCTCTGTTTGGGCGGGCTTGGCAGCGCGCCAGCCGAGGCCGTTAAAAAGGATGTTAACAACTTCTATTTTGAATCCTTCGACGTAGATTTCTATGTCAAAAAAGATGAAGAAGGCGTAGCTAAAATGGACGTCAAAGAGACCCTCGTGGCGATTTTCCCAGATTACAACCAAAACAAAGGCATCTGCCGCGAGATTCCATTTACAACCAGCAACGACACGGTCCTCACTATCAAGAGTCTTACCGAAAACGACATCAAACTTACCCGTAATGGCTTGCCGGAGCCAATCTATAGCATCGACGAAGACAAAAACTATTACCAAGTTTGTACCGGTACTAACGATTACATCACTGGTAGGCAAGTTTTTGAGCTGCAATACACCTTCCAAAACGTCGTAACGAACCAAGGCGAAGGCGACCAACTCTGGCAGGAAATTTATTGGGATACCAACGGTACTGCCTGGAGACAGCGTTTCGACAAGCTAAACGCCACCATTCACTTTGAAGACCCGAGCATATTTACAGGAGAAACTAGGTGCTTCGTCGGCAGATACGGCTCCAATAATACCTCCAGATGCTCCTACATGCGCACCTCAGATGGCGCGACCTTTGCTACCCGCGATTTGGCGGTTGGCGAAAACCTGAGCTTCGTTATCAAATTAAAAGCTGGCAGCTTCGCGATCAGGGGCCCAGAAAAAAGTTACCTTGCGGTTATTATCGCCTCGATCATCGGATTTATCTGCCTTCTCGTCTTCCTCTCTAGCCTAAAAAACTTTCTCAAAACCTCCGAAAATCGCAAATATTATAATGGTCTATTCATCAAACCAGAATATTCGCCAGACAAAAAATACTCCCTGATGGAAATGGCCAGTATTTATATTGGCAAGAAAAAAGACTACTCGGTGGCGCTGCTTCTTTCGATGCTGGTAGAGAAGAAAATCGAGCTCAAAAAAGGTGAGAAAAACTTCCTCGGCAAATATAAATGGTCGATTCTTGTCAAAAGGTCCAACAGGATGGATGAGGCCGAGCGCACTTTGCTCAAGATCCTAAATGGTGGCCTGAGTTTCGAGGATGGTAAGGAAATCGAAATCAAGAGCCGTACTGCCACCTCGAGCCTGGTTGCTCTTGGCAAAAAACTCCGCGAAGCCGGCCCAAAACAAGCCAAAGAGGATGGTCTTGCCACTGAGAAATTCAGCAGTCAAAAGGCAGTTTCCGCCCAGGCTTCGGCGGCTGTTAAATTTGTTTCTACGCTCGCCCTTACCACCTTTGCGGCATCGTTTATTGCGCCGTTTCTCGCAGTCATATTTAGCCTGTGGAAGGAATTTGCCTCCGATGAAATCTACTATAAAGGCAAGCTTATCGTGGCCGTCAAACCGATGATTATCCTTACCCTTGTGGTGATAGTTGCGACAATTATTATTACTTCAATCTTGAGCCGCCGCGCCAACCGGGTAAAATACCATACCAAAAAAGGCCTCGAGGCGTCGCGCTATATGGACGGCTTAAAGCTCTACATTGAGATGGCCGAAGCGGACCGTATCAGTTTCTTGCAGAGTGTTGAGGGTGCCGATGTTTCAGAGAAGGGGATCGTTAAAATTTACGAAAAATTACTCCCTTATGCTGCGCTCTTTGGCCTAGAAAAAAGCTGGATGGCCGAGCTCGAGAAGTATTGTCAAGTTCACGAAATTGAAACCCCAGATTGGTACCAAGTTAATAATATGGTGGCCTTTTCCACTATCAGCAGCACGCTTCATAGCGCCTCAACCTATGCCGGTTCGTCAACCCATTATCAGTCTAGCGGCGGTAGTGGCTTCTCTGGAGGCGGCGGTCGCTAACGTGATATAATCAGAGCAAAGGAGTTATAAAAAATGAAAAAATATATTTGGCGTGCGGTAATGGCGACGGTTTTAATCGCCGCGGGCACTTTTCTACTTGGTCGCTATCTTTTCCCGGCCGAAAAACTGGCAGCTTTGCCAAAACCACAAGTTTCCGAAGGCGAGCGTGGGCAACTCGGTATCGATAAGAACATCAACGAGTCTAACATCGATGATTACCTCGGTCGTTCCGACTCGGTTTATCGCGATATGCGTATGCTAATCGATCCAGCCGACTACGAAGCTATTGGCGGCGATTCCTATCTTTCCGGCTTCGTTGAAGGCTTCGAAGTGGTCTCTTTACCGTATCTCGCCCCTGTTGAAGGTCTGCCAGAGGCCGTTGGCGACTCTTACACTGGTGCCACTCTCTTTAGCAAAAAAGACGATACTTATGTCGCAAACTACGTCGAATCCATGGACGTTCTCGAGGCGCTTTTCCCGAAAGATAAAAACATCTTCCTGATGTGTGGCGGTGGTGGCTATGCCGGCATGGCCAAAAATCTCCTCGTCTCTCTCGGTTGGGACGGCGATAGAATCTATAATGTTGGCGGCTACTGGTCTTACAGTGGCAAAAACAACGTCGAAGTTAAAACTGAGCGCGAAGACAAAGTTACCTATAGTTTCTACAAAGTTCCATATCACAACATCGACTTCTCGAGTCTTACGGCAAAATAACAGGGGTATAAAATGGTAAAACGCCAAAAAAAGTATCTATTTCTCGTAGCAGTCGTCCTTATCATGGCGGTTGCACTCTCTGGCGCCTTTATCCTTTCTCTTGTTTCCACCAGCAAAACCACCCTCGATCAAGAATATTACGGCACTTCCGAGCAAATTGACCTCGAAAAAGAAGATTACGAACGCATGATCAAACAGGGAAAATCCTTTGTCGTTATCTCTTATGCGTCGGTCTGTAACTCTCAAATTCTCGATTTTGTTGAAACTTTCTCTGAGGAAAACAATATCGCCTTCAACTTCATTAACTGGGCAAAACTTCGAGAAACCGACGCCGCAGAGACGATTAAATACCCTCCAACCGTATTTATCGTCGAAAAAGGCAAAATCCGCGCCTATCTCGACTCCGACTCCGATGAAGACACCGAAAAATACAATAATTACGAGGCTTTTTCGGCTTGGCTCAAGGAAAATCTATCTCTTTAGCAAAAATCTAGCAAAAAAGTCAAAAAAACCCTTGCATTATTTCGCAATGTGCGATATAATTACTCACAGTTGAACAAGTCGCCCTCTTTGCGACCTCTGTAAAAGATAAAGAAAAAGCGAGGAAATCTTTTGAGGTCGCTTTTATGCCTCAAGAGTAGTTTCTTAAGACTCTTTCGAATTTAACAATTTGATATTAACGATGAAAAGATTTTAATGACGACATTTAGTAATCGAACTTCGATTGCTAGTTATGTCAATGCATAAAAAGGTAATTAAGGGCACTGATAGTGGATGCCTTGACAATCAATACCGATGAAGGCCGTAGGACTCTGCGATAAGCCTCGGGGATCTGAGAACGAGAATTGATCCGGGGATTGCCGAATGGGGAAACCTAATATGGGTCATGCCATATTGTCGCTACCTGAACACATAGGGTAGATGAACGGGAACCAGCCGAACTGAATCATCTTAGTAGGTTGAGGAAAAGAGAATAACCA
>JAUMXN010000008.1:14244-24621 GCA_030529095.1 Candidatus Saccharimonadota bacterium | reverse complement strand
GAAGGTGACGATGAACCAATTCCAGCTCCAGTAGTGCCAGACACTGGTACCAAAGTTATGAGAGCCTTCATGAATGCAGGTCTTCCGGTTGCCACTATCGCTGTGATTTCCGTACTTGGTAGCGTCCTTATCTACAAGAAACGCAGGGGCTAAAAAGCCAAACCTAAATCCGCCCCGGGGGAGGGCGGGTTTTTGATTTGAAAAATATAGGGGGATGTGTTATAATAATCGGTACGAAAAGGAATCTTTGAGTGATCTACGAAGGGGAGGTGAGCTTAGATGATGACAGGTGTCCTTTTAGTTGCTTTAACTTTTTATGCAATAACTCGGAATGAAGCAAGAAGAACAGGCAAGATCAAAACAAGATTGGGCGAGATGCTGATAGTTGGCTTAATATTGGGTGGAGCGCTCGCGAGAGAGTTCCCGGCAATATTAAAAGATAATTTAGTCCTAGACTGCGCTTTGGCGCTTGCATGTGCGTTTATAGGTGTATTAGCTTACTTTAGAATGGAGCATCTGGCAGAAGAATATCATGTACACGACAAGAAAAGAGTTTACGTCTATGATCCGACTTATTTTGGAAGAAATCTCTTAGTGTTGAGTATGACTATATTGCTAATAATTGCGGTGGTATGCTTAGGGATTGCTTTAAGGGGAGCGTTTATTATAACGAGTCTCTTGGACCAGATGTGTGGTCCAGCTCATATTGCCGTTGAAATGGCTGGGATTATCGCAATGACGATAGGCGGATTGGCTTTGTTCTTGGATTTGTATCAAGGATTTATTGCAGGAAAATGAAAACAGCTGGCTAAATAGCCAGCTTTTTTCTTTCGGTGATGTGATATAATATAGTTATGGCAAAAAAGAGAGGTAGAAAAAAGAAAACAACAAAAAAGGAAGTGGCGGCAGAGCACGAACTTCCGGGTGGTTTTTGGCGACAAGTTTTCGCAGTTTTGATGATAGCTGTGGCACTCTTTTTGGTGGTTACGTGGTTTGGTCACGGTGGTAGCGTTCTAAATAAGGTCCACGATTGGGCTTATTATGCGATTGGTCTTGCCACCTATATTATCCCGCTTTTACTGGTGTTTTTGGCTATTAAAATCTTCCGTAGCGATAACAACAAGCTCGCTTTGCCGATTTGGTTTGCAGCCGTCTTGATGGTGATCTGGGTGGCTGGTATTGCTGGAATTGGCGAAATGGGTGGCGTTGTGGGTAAGTGGCTCGATAGTGTGACTACACAAGTTTTGGATAGAAGTGTAGCAATTTTGATTTATGTTATTCTGATTTTCATTACAGTGCTCTTTATTTTGCAGCTTTCACCTCTTACATTCTTTAAGGGCACCAAGAATTTGCTCAAATCTAATAAAAAAGTTGAACATTTGGATACTGATACGGATGATGGGAAAACCAAAGGGAAGAAGCTCGGCGATATCGAGATTAAGGTCAACTCTGGTGTGGCGGTGGCTGATTCGGCCAAGATGCCGGTAAAAGCTGCAGCAAAGGCTCCGGCGCAGCCAGTAGAAGAGAAGGCTCTCGTGGCTGTATCTGATCCAAACTGGAAGATGCCATCGATGGATCTTTTGGCGAAGAAGCAATCCCCGGCCGATGCAGGAAATATTCAGCAGAATGCCTATGTGATTCGCTCAACTTTGGCTGATTTTGGTATCGAGGTAGAGATGGAAGGCGCTAACGTTGGTCCACGTGTTACGCAATATACAATGCGTCCGCCAGCCGGTGTGGCCCTCTCGAAGATTTTGACTCATGATAAGGAGTTGGCGCTTAATTTGGCAGTGAAATCCGTGCGTATTGAGGCTCCAATTCCTGGTACTAGCTTGGTTGGTGTAGAAATTCCAAACGTAAAGGCCGCCGATGTGAGACTACGTTCTATTCTCGAGAGCCCAGATTGGAAGAATTCTACCGATCCTTTGACCTTTGCCGTAGGTAAGGATATTTCGGGCCGTGCCGTGGTGGCGAACCTGGCTAAAATGCCGCATCTTCTGATCGCTGGTACTACTGGTTCTGGTAAATCTGTAATGACAAATGCGATGATCGTATCGCTTTTATATCGCAATTCGCCAAGCGACATGAAGTTGATTGTGATTGATCCGAAACAGGTGGAAATGGTGCAGTATACAGATATTCCGCATCTTTTGACCCCGATTATTACTGAGACTACTCAGGCGGTGTCTGCTTTGAAGTGGGCCGTAAACGAGATGGAGCGTCGCTATTCATTGCTTGCTAAGAATAGGGTGAAGAATATTGCCGAATATAACAAGATGATTGAGAAAGATAATGCCGAGGCAAAAGAGCCAAAAGAGGGTGAAGAATCGGACAAAAAGGATGAACAGAGTAATGGAAAGATGCCATACATCGTGATTGTGATCGATGAGATGAGCGATCTCATGATGCAAGCTAGTAAGGAACTAGAACCTTCGATTGTACGTGTAGCGCAGAAGGGCCGTGCCGCGGGCCTTCACCTAGTGCTTGCAACACAGAAGCCGATTGTAAAGGTGGTCACTGGCCTGATTAAAGGTAACGTGCCGGCACGTATCGCTTTCTCGGTGGGCAGCACAATGGACTCGATCGTGATGCTTGATAAAGCCGGGGCAGAGAAACTGCTCGGTTCGGGCGATATGTTGTTCCTTACTACCGAAATGTCTGGCCAACCGCGCCGTATTCAGGGTGCTTGGGTATCTGATGAGGAAGAGGAGAAGGTGGCAAACTTCCTTAAATCGCAGCGTCCTCCAGAATACAACAACGACGTGATTTCACAACCGGTACAGATCAAAGGCCTTGGGCCTTCTGATGGTGGTGCCTTTGGCGATCTGGGTAGGAAATATGATCCAAACGATCCAATCGTGCGTCGTGCAGTGGAAATTTCACTAGCTAAGGGTAAATTCTCGACCGCTATGCTCCAGACTTATCTAGGGAAGGGCCATGGCTTTGTGTCTGGTCTAGCTATTTGGTTCGAAGAAATTGGTGTAATTGGTGCCGCCAATGGCAATAAACCACGCGATCTTTTGATTACGTCAATGGAAGAATTTGACGAAATCACAAATATGTTGTAAAATAGTACTCGTGCGTAAGAAACCTAGTACTAGGGTGGCTAGGAGTCGTGATTCGCTGTATCTAGCTTTAGCTGCAATGGTCAGCGAAGACGACTATAATCTTTCTATCCAAACAACAGAATTATGTGCCAGAGCCAATAAGGGGAGAACTACATTTTTTAGACAATATCGCCAAGTTGGCGATATTTTTAAGTTGAAAGATGAGGAACTTTTGGTTAGCTTTAATAAGATTGATTTTACTGAGCTTTCGCAAAAAATATTATGGCGGCAAATTTTACTATTTATCGCCAAAAACAGGGAAATATTCATCTTTAAATTTCGCTATGATCGCGATAGGGTTTTTCGGAAGATGATTGTTGGGCTGAGAGATGAGATTGCGCCGGTTTTGAAAGAATATGAACCGGAGGTGGCGGATAAGTTGTTTGAAATACTCTATTTTGAGGTGCGAGGCATTATTAAACTTTGGGTGCGAAAAGGGGCTAAAGCAGAGAATATTAACAGGGTGGCGAAGTATTTGGCGCATGCGGCAAACAATATCAGTAAAAACTGGGGCGACATTTTTACGACTTAAACGTTTTACCTCTGGACAATAGAGAAAAGTTGTGATATAATTCGGGTATTATTAGCTCAGCAAACGGGCATGGACCGCGTTTGCTTTAATCCAAAGGAGTGTAATGAAAAATTACGAACTCACGGTTCTGTTTCATCCTGACCTCGAGATGAACCTGGACCCTGCATTAGACAAGGTCAAAAAATTGATCGAGTCGAATGGCGGCAAAATTGTCAAAGAAGAGAACGATGGCAAGAAGCGTATGGCTTATTCTATCGCTGCTCAAGATTTTGCTGTTTACTACTACTTCGAAGTTGAGCTCCCTGCAGCTTCTCTTGCGAAGATTTCGAGTGTCCTCAACATTACCGACGAAGTAATTCGTTACTTGTTGGTCGCTGTTGACGAGCGCAAGCTCAAACTAGAAGCTCACCGCAAAGCTCGCAAAGCTTCTAGCGAAGAAGACGAGAAAGAAGAAGAAAAAGAATAAGTCAAAGGAGATAATTTATTATGCGCGGTTTTTCTAAAGCAATCATCACTGGAAACCTAACTCGTGACCCAGAACTTAGGACTACTCCTAATGGTTCGTCGGTCTGTTCTTTCTCTGTAGCAGTGAATCGCGTTTTCCGCGACTCATCTGGCAACCAACAGGAAGACGTTTCTTTTATCGATTGTTCAGCTTGGGGTAAGCTTGGCGAAATGATCAACCAATATGCTAAAAAAGGTACTGGCGTCTTGGTCTCTGGTCGTCTCGATCAACGCAGCTGGGAAGACAAGAATACTGGCCAAAAGCGTTCTCGCGTAGAGGTCGTAGTTGAAGATTTCAACTTCCTCACTGGTATGGAACGTGGCGATAATGCTGGGAAGGGTGCTGATGCAGCCGCTGAACCAGAAGTCGTGCCAGACGATATCCCAGAAGAGCCAATTGACTTGTCTGAGATCCCATTCTAATAAGAGAGGTTTTATCAAATTTAAAGTGAAGGAGTATCATGAGAAGGATTAAAAATGATCCAGATCTATATTTCGATTATCGCGATGTGAAAACTTTGCAACGTTATATCGATGTTTATGGTCGCATTGAGCCAATCTCAAAGACTGGTCTTTCGGCTAAACAACAACGCCAACTCGCGGTCGCTGTTAAGCGTGCTCGCCATTTGGCTTTGCTACCATTTGTTTCTAATAATTAAGGGGTTTTATGTACGGACCAACAGATTTAAAGAAGAATGTTTTGATTACTTTGGATGGGCAACCATACAAGGTGGTCGAGTATTCACAAAAAGTGATGGGCCGTGGCGGCTCAATCGTCAACGTCAAGATTAAAAACTTGATGACTGGCGCTTTGCTTCCAAAAACCTTTAAAGGTCAGGAAAAAATTGAACCAGCCGAAGTAACGACTCGCAAGGTTCAGTATCTCTATACTGATGGCGAGAAGTTCTATTTTATGGACCCAGAAACTTTCGAACAATATGAGCTTGGCAGTGATATGGTTGGCGATTCCAAAGATTTCATGAAAGATGGTGACGAGATGGAAATTCAGTTCTACAACGGAACTCCAATTAATCTCGTTTTGCCTAAGAATCTTTGGCTTGAAGTTACCTATACTGAGTCAGTCGTTAAGGGTGATACCACATCTTCTGTAATGAAAGATGCAACACTCGAGACTGGCGTAGTGATCAAGGTACCAGCTTTTATCAAACAAGGCGACATTGTGTCGGTGGATACAGAGACTTATGCCTACCGTGAACGCAGAAAATAATTTTGTGTCACGTGCGGAGGGGAAGCTCGAAGGGGCGGTGCGAGCTTTCCGTTACGATTTTCGCAATAAGACAGTGCTAGATATCGGTTCCTCTACCGGGGGATTTACCGAGCTAGCACTGAAATTAGGCGCGAAAAAAGTAATTGCAATTGAGAAGGGTACTAAGCAAATGAAGGCTCCGCTTCGTTTTGATGCGCGAGTAGATTTGCACGAGAAGACAGATTTCTTCGATGTTTTAGCCTCTGATTTTGGCGTCGATGAAGTTGAAACTGTAGTGGCGGACGTGTCGTTTGTGAGCCTGACCGAGATCTTGGCGTATGCCCAGAAAATCGTGAATGCTAAAGCAGATTTTCTAGTGATGTTGAAGCCACAATTTGAGGCAGAGCCAGATCAGCTCGTAAAGGGCGTGGTAAAAAACGAAAAAATGCGCCGCGAAATTCTGAAAAAGTTCGAAAATTGGCTCAAAAATAACGGATTTTTGGTGCTTAAAAAACGCGACAATGACGTGGCTGGCAAAAAGGGGAATTTGGAGCGTTTTTATCTTTTGAAAATAGCTAAAAAAGCTTGATTTTTATCTTGCTTATACTTATAATTTTAAGTATGAATTTACTTCATGGAGTGGGCGACTTCTTTTCATTGGATATCGGGGCAAACTCGATGAGATTAATCCAACTGGATAGAGGTGCGAATGGCAGCTTCGTTTTGTCGAAGTATGCTTATGTGCCGATCGATCAAAAAATTACGCAAGATTCAAGTGATTTAGGTAAGCGTCACCTCGGTGAGGCAATTCTTGGTGCCGTAAATCAGGCTGGAATTAAAACCAAGAATATTGCTCTAGGTCTCCCAGCTAGCAAGACTTTCACCTCTATTGTTGAAACAGAAAAATTACCAGATAAAGAATTGAAAAAAGCCTTTGGCTACGAGATTGATAAGTATGTGCCAATGCCGATGGATGAGGCAAAGGTAGACTATGTGCCGCTTGGTCCTAGCCCAATTGATCCAGAGAAGATTGAGATGTTGGTTTCTTCGACTGCTAAAGATTATGCCGAGACTCAGCTCGAGATTATCGAGAAAGCTGGATTTAACGTGATTGCGATGGAACCAGAATGTTTGGCGATGGCCAGGGCATTAAACCCAATTGGCGCGGTGAACGCTGTGATGATTGTGGATATGGGCGAAACTTCATCTGATCTCGTCGTGATGTATCAGAATCAGCCACGCTTGGTGCGCACGGTGCATGGTGGTTTTGATTTGTTTGTGAAAACCGTGGCGAATACCTTGAATGTGATGGAAGATCAGGCCAGGCAGTTTATCTTGCAATATGGTTTGCAACAGGATAAGGTGGAAGGCCAGGTCTTTAGAGTGCTTTCTAATGTGCTTGAGAGTTATGTAGGTGAGTTTGCGAAATCGGCAAGATTCTTGCAGACGAAATATCCTGGCATCCAGATAGACAACATCGTGCTTTCGAGCTATGCCGCGAATATTCCGCTATTCCCAGAGTATATCGAAGCAAAAACCAATATCCCAACTGTGATTGGTAACCCATGGCAATTAGTGCAATCCACTCCAGCTCAACAGCAAGCATTGATAAACGTGGCGAGTGAATTTGCTGTGGCGATTGGTTTGGCGGAAAGGAGTAACGACTAATGTCTTACGAGATTAACCTAGTTCCAGACGTTAAAGTCGAAATGATTAAAGCTTTGAAGCTGAGAAATTTGATTTTCTTCATCTGTTTTGTAACGACCTGTGTGGCTGTTGGTTTGATGTTGATCTTTGGCCTCGTAGTAGGCGGCCAAGAGTTGGCATTAAATGGCAAAAAAGATTTGCTATCTGAGATGTCGCTCAGGATTCACGATTACGACGATTTATCTGATTTCTTGACTTTGCAAAATCAGGTAGAGAAATTAAACGATGCCGCAGACCAAAAGAATTTGCTTTCGCGTACTTTCAACATGCTGCTTTCACTCCAGCCAACCAACGGTGATGTGGTGGAAATTTCTGATTTGACCGTGAACCTTGATGATTCGACTTTGACTTTCCATGCGCAGGCTGATGCTAAGAGCGAACCATTTATCGATTACAACGTGCTCGATGCCTTTAAGAAGAGTATGAATTATCTTACCTATGATTACGGTACTTATGTCGATGGAAATGGCGACGACATCCCGGCTTATTGTATTGTTGAGAATGATTTGAATGGTACGTTCTTTGCTGAGGATGGCCAACTTTATGCTTACTGGGCAATCGAACGCGATGGTTGCAAGCCAAAGAAAGAAAGCAAAGAGGTGAAGACTGAAAAAGTTACTGAATCCACTGAAATCACTGAGTCTGAAACGACGATTTCTGGCTATAAATACACTGAGTATAACGGTGAGAAAGTTGTAAAAATCTGGCGCACACCACAGTTTGAAAGCTGGATTAAGAGTGGCAACATGGACTTGACTGGTGCGATTCGCAACGTACCACACTTCGAAAGCGAATGCGTTGAGTATGTAATCGTTAAAAAAGGTGACAAGATTACTTGGGAGAAGGAAAACACTAAATGTATGCTCGTACCAAAGGGTGAGGATGGTATCGAAATTTCTGGCTCGTCGAACGGTGTGAACGATGCGGGCGAATTGATGCTCAGATTTGACGCAATTATTAAATTTGATCCAGAAGCCTTTAAGTTTGCTAATCACCATTTGATTACCTTTGGCCCATATGGTAGCTACAACGTAACCGATTCGTACACGCAGATTAAGAACATGTTTAAGGAACGTGCCGCCGACGTGGACCAGGCAGAGGAAGGGGAACAGTAAGATGGCAAAGAAAGAAATCGCAATCTCAAAACGCGCAAAGATTTCGAAAGCGCAGCAGAACATGCTTCTAGCGGTGCTTGGCACTGGCTTGGTGCTCGGCGCAACTATCGCAGTGGTTTCGTATTGTATTAAACTGATTAATTTTAACGCGCGCATTATTATTGCTAAGGACCAGGCGATTGTGGATTATTCTGAGACGATCAAAAATACCGGTGTTTGCAAGAAGCCAAGTGGCGATGTCTACACCGTGGAAGAGTTGAAAAAATGTGATCCAAAGACTTTGAACGCTAGCGATGTGCCAGGTACTTTGAGGGCTAACATCTTGAACGTGTTAGCGGCCGATGAGTCTCTTGCGATGGTGCCAAGCAAGGGCGGCGATGATTGTAGAAATCCGGAGACTGATAAGCAATACACTTATAAAGAACTCAGCGATAAATACAATAAGGCTAAGACTGACGAAGAAATTACTGCAGCTACGAATTTGATTAAGAGTTGTTCAGCGCTACGTTTGGTGCCGGATGCTTTGCCATCACACCAAAACGAAGAGGCTTTGCTGGCTAGCTTGAATAAAATTTTTAATATGTCTGGCTGGCAACCGGAAAGCATCGCTCCAGCTAGCTCTTGGCGAACTTATGGCACGGAAATTCAGGGGTTGAATCCTTTGACGGTGAACTTGTCGATCAAGGCTGACGCCGACCAAGTATATACGGTGCTTAATAATATTGAACATTCGATTCGTGAATTTGATATCAGAAGGGCTAAGATCGAGAGCCGCGAAAACGGTTTGGAGATGAGCGCTCAGGCGACCGCTTACTGGGTTGAGCCAACTTATATCAACGAAGTGCGTGAGATAATTCCGGTAGAAGAAAAGAACGGAGGCAAAAAATGAAAACTGCAAAATTTGATTTAGCTACAGCGATCTTTATGCTTCTTGTTGGTGGCGCGTTGGCTTTTGGAATTTGTAGTGTGCTTTTGCCGAAGCTCAAAGATGAAGAATTTTTGAAGCTCGAGAGTGCTGCTACTGGTGAAGTCGAGACGCCAAACAAAGAAATCTTTAACGGACAGGCAATTAACCCAACGGTTGAAGTTTGTGTGGGTTGCGTGAATGGGGAAAGCGAAGCGCCGGTTGAGGAAACCGAGACGCCAGCGGAAACGGAGACCGAATGACGACATTAGCGAAGGCCGCCCAAGAGAGAATCGTTGAACTTTTGATTAGCGAAGGTTTGGCTGACAATGAGGCCGTTGAAAAGGTTAAAACCAAGCTTGCTGATTCCAAAGAAGAAAAACAACTGATCGATGCTTTGGTTGAAGAAGACGTGATCAGCGAAGAGATGGTCGCCCATGCTACGGCGGTGGTAATTGGCGTGCCATATGTGAATTTGAAGGGCGTAAGGTTGGATCAGGATACCTTGCTGCTTTTGCCGCAAGACGTTTTGATGCGCGTGATGGCAGTGCCACTTGGCGTGAGAGACGGCGTGCTAGTGGTAGCGATGCTTGATGTAACTGATGTGCAAGCGATTGATTATCTTTCAAGTATGGCAAACAAGCCGATTCGTGCGGTGCTAGCTTCGGAAGAGGGAATCAAAGAGGTTTTGGCCCAGTATCGTGGCGATTTTGAATCTGTGGATGAGGCTGTGAGGGCTACCGACGAAGAAAACGCCGTAAAGCTCAGCAACAGCCGAATTAAAACAATTGTTCAGGATTCGCCGATCTCAAAAGCTTTGACTAATATTTTGAATCACGCTGCACTTTCGAATGCTTCGGATATCCATATTGAGCCGCTCGAAGAGAGTTTGGTGATTCGTTATCGTATTGACGGTGTGCTTCGCCGTGTGATGGAGTTGCCAAAATCGGTGGCACCAGCTTTGGTCTCGAGAATTAAGATTTTGTCTGATATGAAGATCGATGAACATCGTTTGCCGCAGGATGGTGAATTTACGGTGTTAGTGAACGATAAAGAGATCGACCTTCGTATTGCTGTAGCGCCAGTGACTTGGGGCGAACAAGTAGTAATTCGTTTGCTTGATAAGTCTAGCTCAGCAATGGTTGTCGATAAAATGGGTATGGTTGGTCGTGCGCTCAGAGCAGTGAAGTCTGGTGTGTCTAAACCAAATGGTATGATTTTGACTTCCGGCCCAACTGGTTCTGGTAAGTCTACGACGCTTTATGCGCTCCTACAAGAGATTAAGAGCGAAGCGATTAATA
>JAUMXN010000008.1:0-14234 GCA_030529095.1 Candidatus Saccharimonadota bacterium | reverse complement strand
GGTTAAGCGAATTAAGGATGAGAAGATTAATATTGTGACGCTCGAGGATCCGGTTGAATATAAGATGGATGGCATTAATCAGATTCAGATTAATATGGACGCTGGTTTGACCTTTGCTACGGGGCTTCGTTCGATTTTGCGCCAAGACCCGGATGTGGTGATGGTGGGTGAGATTCGTGATCCAGAGACTGCTTCGCTTGCCGTGCAAGCTGCGCTTACTGGTCATTTGGTATTCTCGACGCTTCATACGAACTCGGCCGCTGGTATCTTGCCACGTATGCTTGATATGGGCGTGGAACCGTTCTTGCTCGCTTCGACGCTTAACACCGTGATTGGTCAGCGTTTGGTGCGCAAAGTAACGGATAAGCGCGAAGTTTATAAGTCTACGCAGATTGAAACAGCTGAAATTAACTCAGTACTTGGCGATTTGTTGCCGCAAAACAGCGCCTCGGTGATTTCGGTGAGCAATGACCTTGGTTACAATGGTTTGCCGGTAAAGAATGACAATGGTTACACTTTGGTGCGTGGTATTTCGACCAAGGAGACTCCAGGTGGTTACCATGGTCGTACGGCAATTTATGAAGCGATTACGGTTGATGAAGATATTCAAAAGCTTTTGATTTCACATGCTACGGCACAAGAAATTATGCGTGCAGCCAAGAAGAAGGGGACAGTGACCTTAAGACAAGATGGTATGCTCAAAGCTTTGTCTGGTATAACAACGATAGAGGAGGTAAACCGCGTGGCTTCTGATTTGGCCTAGTGGTGGAAAATGATATGGATAATGCACCAGTGAACACAACAGCTCCAGCGGCTCCAACGACTCCAGCTCCGGCTTCGACTCTCAAGATTGAGAACTTGCTTGAAGAATGTATGCGCAGGAATGCGTCTGATTTGCATTTGCAATATGGTTTGCCACCGGTTTTGCGTATTGATGGGGCTTTGGTGCCGGTTAATAATGTACCACCTCTAACAGAGGAGATGGTGCGTGGTTTGATTTTTGCAACGCTAGATGAAGAGCAGCAAAAAGTTTTGGAAAAAGACAAAGAATTCGATTATTCGTTTGCTTTTGGTGATTTGGCGCGTTTTCGTGTGAATGCCTTCCATGAACGTGGCAAGATGGCAGCGGCTTTCCGTTTGATTCCAAATCAAATTAAAACGATTAATGAGCTAGGCATGCCAGGTGTGGTGGAGTCTTTTGCGAATTATCCACGCGGCTTAGTTTTGATTACTGGCCCAACTGGTTCTGGTAAGTCTACAACCCTGGCAGCTTTGATTGATAAGATTAATTCTGAACGTTCGCAACATATTATTACGATTGAAGACCCAATTGAGTTTACGCACAAGTCGAAACGCTCCGTGGTGGTGCAACGTGAAGTACACTATGATACATTTAGCTTTGCTGCGGCGCTTCGTTCGGTATTGCGTGAAGATCCAGACGTAGTGTTAATCGGCGAGATGCGTGATCTTGAGACGATGCAAGCAGCTATTACTGTGGCGGAAACTGGTCACTTGGTGTTTGCAACGCTTCATACCAACTCGGCAGCACAGTCGATTGATCGTATTATTGATGCCTTCCCGTCTTATCAACAGCCACAGGTGCGTTCGCAGCTTGCGAATATCTTGATGGCGATTTGTTCACAAAGATTAGTGCCGGCAATTGGTGGTGGTAGGGTTTGTGCAGCGGAAATTATGATTGCTAACCCAGGGATTCGTTCGTTGATTCGCGAAGGGAAGACCCATCAGATCGATACAGCAATTCAAACTGGTGCAGAGCAGGGTATGCAGACAATGGACAGGACTTTGGCTGGTTTGATTAAGACTGGCGTAATCTCGTATGATGCAGCGCTCGAGTATGCTATTGATGCTAATGAATTGAATAGATTGGTGAGGGGCTAATGAAACGTTTTGATTATAAGGCAAAAGATAAGTCCACAGGCAAGACCATCAAAGGTAGTATCCAGGCTGAAAGCGAAAGGATGGCTGGTAAGCTTTTGGTGGAGCAGGGTTATATTCCAGATACGATTATTGAATACGGCAAGGGAAACATCTTTGTAAAGGCATCGAATAAGGTGCGCTCCAAGGACCGCATTATCTTTACAAGGCAATTCTCGACTTTGATTGCTGCTGGTTTGCCGCTTTCGGTGAGCTTGCGCACAATCGTAGATCAAACCGAATCGCGTGGGATGCGCGCAATCGTAGAAGAAATTTTGGCTTCTGTGGAGGCTGGTAAAGCTTTGCATGAGGCATTTGCGCAACACCCAGACATCTTTAATCATGTTTATGTAGCGTTGATTGCAGCCGGTGAAATGTCTGGCACGCTCGACGTGGCTTTGAGGCGTTTGGCTGATCAAGAAGAAAAAGACCAGGCCATGCTATCGAAGATTCGTGGCGCAATGATTTATCCAGCGATTATTCTTTTGGTGATTATTGCGGTGCTTGCGTTTTTGATGATTATGGTGGTGCCACAGGTAGCAGGGCTTTATGCTGATATGCGCAAAGAGTTGCCTTTCCTCACGAAATTCCTGTATGGCGTAACGGGCTTCTTTGGTCGCTGGTGGTGGTTGATTTTGCTGCTTCTGGCTGGTGGTGTGGTTGCACTGCTTTCGTTTAAGAAGACTCCGGCTGGACGCAAGGCTTGGGATGGATTTAAGCTTCGCATACCAATCTTTGGCAAAATGTTCCTGAAACTTTATGTGTCACGCTTTACTCGTACACTTGAGATGATGCTTGCGACTGGTGTGCCGATGATCGATTCGATTACGATTGCAGCGGAATCCACCAACAACGTTGTTGCTGAGGAAGAATACAAGAAGGCAATCAATATTGTAAAAGGTGGTAAGCCGCTTTCGGAGGCTTTGACCAATAGGCGTTTTATGTTGCCTTTGGTGCCGCAAATGTCTTCGATTGGTGAGCAGTCTGGTAAGATCGACGAAATGCTTGGTAAAGCTGCACAAGTGTACGAAAACGAACTTGACGAGCAAATCGCCGCGATCTCGACAATGATTGAGCCGGTCTTGATGGTGGTAATGGCGCTTCTGATTGGCGTCGTGATTGGCGGTACTTTGATGCCGATTTACACGCTGGTAAGTGCGATTTAGTATTTAGGTGGGGGAATCAAAGGGATAAAAAAGGCGCCCCGTTGGGGGTGCTTTTTAGTTTATCATGGGTTGGCTCACCACGGGAGCTTGTCTCTATCAATGTTGGTTCGGGCTTGAGGAAGATATATGAAATCAGTATGGTTGGTGACGTTGTCAACATTCCAATCGCTAATATCGCCAACAGTCCAGGTTTCAGCGTTCAGACCGGCTTGATAGAACATCCTGTACATGTTTGTCACGTTGCCAGTGTTCCAACTGCTGAGATCTAGAGCCCAAACGTTGGCGTTCTTGCCGGCGTTACCAAACATATTTAACATAGTTGTTACATTATCAGTTTTCCAGCCATCAAGGCCAAGAGCGGTCCAAGTGCTGGCATTTTGGCCGGCGGAGTTAAACATAACGCTCATATCCGTTACATTGATAGTTTTCCAACGGTTGAGATTAACAGTCCAGGTGTTGGAATTCTCGCCAGTACCATAAAACATCCCTTTCATATTTGTTAAATTGTCAGTATTCCAACTGCTAAGGTCAATAGCCCAGGCAGAAGCATTTCTGCCAGCATCCTGGAACAAATAGGACATATCTGTCACCTTGCTAGTATCCCAGCCACTAAGATCGCCAACGGTCCAGGTACTAGCGTTTATTCCGGTGACACTGAACATGTTACTCATATTTGTTACGTTGCTAGTATCCCAACTACTGAGGTCTGCCGTCCATGATTCAGAATCATAAGCGGTCCAGCCGGCACAAGTGAACATAGAACTCATATCTGTTACATTGCTAGTATTAAGATTGTTCGCGTTTGTCACGGTAGTGAGATAAGATTCATAGAAATTGCATTCGCCATAAAACCAATATGAAGTACTAGTTGGTTTAAAACCATAGAATGATGGTTCAAAGTTGACGGATTTGTAATCTTCATTGTATACCCATCCCGGTAGTCTGTCTTCGCTTGAATTTGTTGGCACATCAAAAACTTCAACGATTTCGGTTTCCCCAATATTGTCTGTGTAGGTTTCTCCAGACCAGTAGTAATTTCTATCATAAATGAAATTAAGGTTGCCATTGTCTCCTAAAATAGCTTTAGGTAGGAGCTCTGGGTCTTGTGGTGAAATGGTATAAGTGACGGTGGTTTCGTATTTACCGAGTTCCAAAGGGCCGCCCAATTTAAAACCGTAGTAAATATCTGTCGTATCCTCCGCGGTGAGGTAAGGATAGTCATGGATAACCTTCTCCTCCAGTGGAAGAGCGGCAAATTTAGAGTTTGCGTTTGGGTTTGTGGTGCTGTATTTCTTATCAAAATAATTAATCCCAGGAACAGCAAAGCCCCATTCATAATTATTCAGAGCTTTTGGCTCTTCATAGGTACCAGTGGTATTATTAATTTTGCTTTCGCTTGATGCATCGCCGTTTAAGTATAGTGTTTGATGTTCCTGGGTATCTGTTGAAATATAGAGAGTATAACCGTTGTAATAATCGGTGCCAGCAGTAATAGTATCTTTAAATATTTTATAATAACCATCATCTTTGGATAGAAGAGTTACTTCGACATTCGGAGAGGTGATGATATAGGTGCCTTCTATCTGCTCATCGCCTTCAGCATGAGTAGACTCTGGGACTACTGGAAGCATGATCGCTGTAGCAAAAAGCATGATAAACAAGGCTGGAAGTATAACCAAAATATTGCGGGAATTACCACTGATTTTTATTTGACTCTTCATCTACTTTAATTATAGTATAAGCAGTACCATGAAAAGTATGATTTTTTGGCACAAAAAATCTCCCATGGCGGGGAGATTTTTGTTAACTATTAGGATTAGTTAGTACCGCAGAAGATACCTGCAGACTCAAGCCTGAAGGAAATGGCAACTTTGCGAGCACCAGAAGATTTGATTACGTTTTCGCCATCGCACTGAGCGTAGTCGTAGACGTAGATCATGTGGTTGAACGAATTGCGACGTGCGTCGTCGGCAGAGATGCCGTCGGCGGAGCCAATGTAGGTGACTTCGTATGGATCACCATCTGGATCAACGAAGCGGTTTTCACCGGTTTTGGCGGTGTCGACGAGACATTGATGAATGCCTTCGTTACCACAGGTGACCTTCGAAAGATACTCGAGAAGGAAAGTGTTCCATTCGCTTTGGTCAGCTGGGATTTTGCCACGGTTGTTAGCGGAATACTGGTTGAGCTGTGAAGAGAAGCGAGCTAGATCTTCGCGGCGTTGAGTATCACGCTGTGATGACTGAAGGGCAGGAAGAGCGATAAAGACCATAAGGAAGATAAGGCCGGCGATAGCAAGCACGAGCACGACTTCGATAATGGTAAAGCCCTTCTTAGATTTAATATTATTTTTTGCCATTACTATCCTTTCTTAATAGTTATGTATTATTTATAATATATACTTTTTGCATGCTTTTGACAAGGCGTTTATGCTAATATATTGGTATGAAGGTTACGCTTAGTTTGATAATGCTTGCGCTTGGCGCGGTGATGGGTTCGTTCTTGGCGTGCCAGGCTTGGCGGCTGCGCTATAAGGACACCGGCAAGGCAAAACTTGGCAAACGCTCGGTTTGTTTGTCGTGTAAAAAGCAGCTGAAATGGTACGATAATATTCCGATTTTTTCTTGGCTGATACTGCGCGGACGTTGTCGTTATTGCAAGAAAAAGATTGGTGCGATGGAAATTTTGGCAGAAGTGCTGCTGGGGTTAGCGTTTTTTGGAATTACTTTTATGTTGTTTCCAACAGGGGCGCACTCGGCAGATTTTGTGATTTTTGGGCTGATTTTGGCACTGGTTTTGGTGTTTGGGTTCTTGGCTATTTATGATGGTAAGTGGGGAGAGCTGCCGAGCTTTATGTTGGTAGCGGCGTTAGTGATTGCGGCGGTGATTTGTGGGTTAAAGATTTGGACGATTGGTTTTTCTTGGTCGATGGTTTGGAACACGCTCGGTGCGGTAGCGGTGCTGGGTGGAACGTATTTAGCTTTGTACTTGGTGTCTCGTGGAGAGTGGGTAGGGAATGGTGACTGGATCTTGGGCGTAGTGATTGGATTGATACTTGGCGAGGCTTGGCTGGCTTTGATTGTGCTATGTGCCGCAAACTGCTTAGGCTTAATTGTGATGTATCCGAAGGTAAGAAAAAGCAAAAGCACAAAGATATATTTTGGGCCGTTTCTGGTGGTGGCGTTTGTGATTGCACTGGTCTTTGCTGAGTTTTTTAATGGACTGATTTTTTAAAAAACTTATGCTAAAATGAAGATATGTTAAGGAAGCGCTTTTTTGGCGATACATTGATTGAGGTGATGTTTGCGGCAGGGATTTTTTCAATGGTCGCGATTTCGGTAGTAGCGCTAATGAACAATAGCACTTCTAGGATTCAGTCTGCGCTCGAATCAACTATGACTCGCAATGAAATCGATGCCGAGGCTGAGGCTTTGCGCTACATTCAGTCTGCTTACGTGGCGGAGCTTAGTGTGAAGGCGCCGGTAAAAACTTATAGCGCAATCTGGAATAAGATAAAAGAGCAAGCCGTGGAAGATGAATCAGTGATGAATTTTGCGCCACATTCCTGTGCGGAGCTTTACGAAAATAATGGTGAAGCAAAAAAATATGGATTTGTTTTAAATTATCGTAATCTCTATGCGAACGAGGGGGAAGAATTAAACCCGGCAAGCGTGCTATTTACTGGACGCGAGAGGCCGAACTTATTTAAAGAAGCGTTGCTTTATCCGAGATTAATGTTTAATAATAAAGATGATCTATACGAAGGTACAAACATCGCCAAAAACCTGACCGCTGCAGAGGGTGTGTACATTGTGGCGATGAAAGATTTGGCCAAGACCAACGTGGTGGACACGACTGGTATTAAAGATGCTGCAGCTTTCTTTGATTTTTACATTCGCTCTTGCTGGCAGGCGCCAGGGTCTGACGTGCCAACGGTAGTTTCGACCGTGATTCGTTTGTATGATCCGGACGTGACTAAATAATTAGTTCGTTTCGCTGTGGAATTTGTCGTGGATTTCTTTTAAGTGCTGATCCGTGACGTGGGTATAAATTTGGGTGGTCGAAACATCGGCATGACCGAGTAACGATTGAACAGAGCGTAGATCGGCGCCGTTCATGAGAAGGTCGGTGGCAAAAGAGTGACGCAGTGTGTGTGGGCTAACATGCTTAGTAATGCCGGCCATGCGGGCGTATTTTTCGATGATGCGCTCGACCGAACGGGCGGTAAGACGACGGTGATTGCCAGAAGTATCAACGGTGCCAGTGTTTTTACTGTTGTTCAAGAATAGAGCAGGGAGGGAATCGCTGCGGGCGCCAAGGTATTCGGCGACACGGTCGGCGGCGGCTTCAGAAATGAAGATTGGGCGGTCTTTGCTACCTTTGCCACGGACTACAAACTCGCGACGCTCCAAATTAATGGAGTCGCGGTTTAGATTGATAAGCTCGGAAACGCGGAGGCCGCCGGAATAAAGTAGCTCAATGATAGCGCGGTCTCTTAAGCCAGATTCGGTAGTGAGGTCGATTTGATCGAGCAGACGCTCGACTTCGTCCACGGTGAGAAAAGTGACTTGTTTTCTGATGATATGTGGCAGGTCTACTAAGGAAGGATCGAGGGATTTGATTTCGCGCTTGGCAAGATATTTAAGGAAGCCACGAAGGGCAATCAGGTGGTAAGACTGAGTAATAATAGCGAGATTCTCGTCGCCGTTTGGAGATTCGTAGCGGTTGAGCTTGAGACGATATTTACGCAGAAGTTCTGGGGTGATGTCGGCGGGTTTGAGATCGCGATCCAAAATTTCGGTAGCGATTTCGACGAAGCGATAAAGATAGAGACGATAGTTTTCGACGGTCTTTTTGCTGCGGCCAGATTCGATTTCGAGCGCCTCGAGAAAGTCTTCGATTAAGTCGGACACGTACATGACTATATTATATGATATAATTTACAAAAGCTAAAAGGAGAATATATGGTAAGTTCAAAAGACTATATCCAGCGTACACTTGTGGTTTTGAAACCAGATACAGTCCAACGCGGTATTATCGGTGAGATCGTCCAACGCTTTGAGCGTGTTGGTCTTAAGATTGTTGGCATGAAGATGGTCATGCCAGATGAAAAACTTTATCGCATGCACTATGAAGACATCGGCAAAATGATTACTCGCCGTGGTGAGCAAGTTTTTAAATACAACGTTGAATACATGATGACCGGCCCAGTGATCGCGATGGTGCTTGAAGGTGTCGAGGCCCAACCGCTCGTTCGCAAGATCGTTGGCCCAACCGAACCAAAGTCTGCTGAGATGGGTACCATCCGTGGCGACTTCTCTCACATGAGCTTCGGTTATTCTGACGCTAAGGGAACTGGTGTGCCAAACTTGGTACACGCTTCTGGCTCACTCGAAGAAGCCAAAGCCGAGATCGCTCTCTGGTTCAATGAGAATGAACTCTATGATTACTCAGATTTGAACGAGAAATATACTCGCTAAAAGTACTAGAAGAACCCTTCGGTGAACGGAGGGTTCTTTTTTTGTGCAGAAGCATTACCTCTATAGACAAAGAGAAAGAAATGTGCTATAATTGGGGGATTGAAGAGAGTTTTATCGGAAAAGCTCTCTTTTAAATTTTTAGAAGGGTGGTGCACTTTTTATGTCAAATGAATTCAAGGTGTCGGAGGAGATCAAAGGACCTCTAAAGGAAGGAGACTTCTTTAGGAGTTGTCGCAGACCAATGAAAAATCCACACTACGTGAAGCTTACAACTAAGTTTAATGTTCACGAGTTGAGAATTTTTGAGTTTGCGGTTTCTGGTAGATGGGGGTCTTTTAAAGGAGAGGACAAAAATGGTCGCCTGTTTGAAGGAAAATACGACTTCGAAGAGGGTAAAGGCACGATCAAGTGGGTTTTTGCAGAGGAAACACTCGATGCAAAAAAGATCGTTGATGGACCGTACGAAAATGGGCTAGTTGATAGTCTTAAAGGAATTAAGTTCTTCAGACATATCGAACGAAGCCCCTTGGGGCATCCGCCAGTAAGATTCACATTTGCAGACCATAGTTACTGCGACATGAAAATTCAAGAGCTGGTGAAAGTCGAGGAGCATAAATTTGCCTTCGCTGGGTTTTGCGGGACTTCCGAATCTATTGTGCGCGGAGTATACGAGCTGAACCCTAAAGACGGTTCGAGAACTGGTTTTGCTGTTAGTTGCCCTAATGAAGAAACTCTAAACACCTAATTCTTTGAAGAGGGAACGAAAGTTTCCTCTTTTTTAACGAAGGGAGTGCGTTTTTGTGTTAATATAAAAACATAAGGAGAATTATATGGAAGAACCAGTTTCTAATACTGAACCGGTGATGGAGCCGGTCGAAAGGGGAGAGAACCCAATCGAAACACCAAAAGCAAAGCAAGGTGGAGCAGGCTGGAAGGTTGCAACACTAGTTTTTGCCATATTGGCCGTCCTAGGCTGTAGTGCCGCGGGCTATTTGTACTTTACTCAGCCGAAGAAGGCAGAAACACAGACTATCGACGAGATTGATATCGACAGCTTGAAAGCCAAGTTGGACCTTAGAGATGACGAGGTCTTTAAAGTTAAAGCGAGTGGTCTCACCAAAGACAATAAATATTTCTATGTTGTCGAGAATACATATATCGAAGATATGGACGGTGCATGGAGCTATGCGCTTTGGTTCCGCGAGGCCGTAAAAGGCTCCGAGTGGAAAGAATTGAGTACTTTTGGTGATACCGTTAGAGATCCGCTTTGCTCGGAGATGACAGAAGAGCAGCTGAACTTTATCAACAACTATAGTTATCTCAATGATGAAATCGGTTCCAAAATGGTTTATTGCGCAGATTACGATACTGGTGCGCTTCTGAGTGAACTTACTGACGCCTTGGGCGGGATACTTCCTTCCTATGATCAATTTGGTCAGACTAAAGATAAAAAGTATTTTTACGTAATCTTTAAGGAAAAACCATTTGCTGGCATAATTGATGCTGATGTCGAAGAGGCGCTTAAAGAAGAAGACGAAGAAAGCCTTGATCTCGCGAAGAGCTACAAAGAGATCACCCTTTGGGTTCGTAAAAATGCCGACGGGGCTAAGTGGAAGAAATTCTATGAATTCACCGTTCCAAAGACCGATATAAGCTGTATAGATATGAATAGCGAAGTATGGGAATTCCTCGATACTTATTCATATATCGATGAAGACATCAAAGCTCACACAGAAGATTGTCAGTTGGATTACTAAAACGAAATGAAAAAAATCCTCGTGTAATTCACGAGGATTTTTGTTGGTGGTGGTTGAATTAATCGTCGTCGGGGCTACAGCCGTCGATATCGATATCTCGGCTGTCGATGTCGTGTGCGTATGCTCGGTTATCTTGTGAATAACAAATGGTTGTTATTTCTTTTTCAAGTGTCGTCAGAATAATTGGAAGCGACGGATAAATGTGAATTTCTTTACAGCAGGAGAGCGAGTCTCGCCAGTCGGTCTCGCGAGCATTGAATATTGTTGCGTATCCTCCTCGGAAATAATCTTTTTTATCTCCGACGCCAATAATGCCATGGAAGTCATCCTTATGGATGAGGACGTATCCCATTTCTTTCCGATGCTTCTTTAAAAACTGAAGCAAAACACTACCTTCGCCATTATATTTGCAACTCCACTCGACGCGTTTGTAAATCTTGAGACTGGGTTGCTCAAGATCATTGAAAGGCAAATATTCTGTGATTGGCACTTTTTCAATCGGTAACCAGCTGAGGTTCTCTTTTTTAATACGTTTTAGATATAGTTCGTTGTCACTGCCTATCCGATTTGGCTCGTCGTCCCAAAAGCGATATCTTCTTCTTTTTAATTCTTCTGATTCTTTTGATGTCATAGTATAATCACCTACTTTCTAAATGTGCACCACCGAATTTTATATATTTTAACATTAAATGGGTGGTTTGTCAAAAAGAGGGAGTAATCGAAATCTTGGTGACGACGCTAGCAGCGCGAGCGCTGCTAGCTAGGGTCACCTGCGGACATTCAAAAAAGAGAGAACTAAGTTCTCTCTTTTTGTTCATGTCCTTGGTGACCCGGGTGCGAGTCGAACGCACAACCTCTTCCTTAGGACGGAATTGCTCTATCCATTGAGCCACCGGGCCAAAATGTAAATATGTTATAATTATACCATGAAGTTATTCGGACTAAAGAAAGATGAAAAGAAGACCGACCTTGAGAAGGTTGAGGAGCGCCGTGAGGAAGTTTTGGCGCAAGGTCGTAAGTTTAAATATCCTTTGCAATACACTAAACATCGTGTGGTGGTGAACACCGTTTTGATCGGTGTGATTATTACCGCAGTTTTGGCCATTGGTGGCTATTTGGCTCTCTATAAATTCCAGATGACGGACGAGCTTTTGTACCGTGCGACGACGATTGTGCCAATTTCGGTGGCAACTGTGGATGGGGAAAAGGTGCGCTTTTCAGATTATTTGATGCTTTATCGTAGCAGCCTTTCTTCGATTGAACAGCAAGCTGGTAGGCTTGGCAACGATATCGACTCTGACTATGTGAGGAAAAAATACAAACGTATCGCTTTGACGAACGCCGAACAATATACTTATGCAGCAAAGCTCGCGCGCGAGAACGATGTAACCGTCTCTGATGAAGAGATTGCGGCAGAGTTTGATAGGCATCGCCAGGTGGGCGGTATCGATCGTAGCGAAGAGAGCTTTCTTAAGGTTTTGAAGGATAATTTTGGTCTTTCTAAGGGCGAATACGAGCGCATGATTAAGCTGAATCTCACCAAATCTAAGGTAATGGCTAAGATTGATGACGAGGCCAACAAGACTGCTAAAGAGGTAGAGAGTTTGCTCAGTAGTAACGGTGGCGATTACAAAGCCGTTTATGAACAGCTTGGTGGCAAGATTTCTTATGAGGAAACCGGTGGTTTAGTAGATGGCAAGAACATTGATGGTGGTCGTGCGATGGAAGCAGCTAAGCTCGAAGCTGGTGGCCAGAGTGGTAGGTTCATTTCGATTAACGGTGACGGTTATTATTTCGTTAAATTAATCAATAAAAAAGATACCGAGGTGAACTTTGTTTCGATTTTTGTGCCGTTCAAGAAGTTTGACACGTTGTTTTCTAAACTCAAAGAAGAGAACAAGATTAGCGAATCAATTGAGCTCGAAGATTTGTGATATAATTAGAACGCCTGCGGGTATCGTATAACGGCTATTATGTATCCTTCCCAAGGATGAGATTGGAGTCCGACTCTCCATACCCGCACCAAAAAGCCTCAGGATGGGGCGTTTTTTATTTGGTATAATTGAAAAGAGGAGGAAAAATGGAAAAAACTTTTGATTTTCTTAAAAACCGTGTTGAATATTATTTTTTGGCAACTGTTGATGGCGATAAGCCAAGTTGTCGTCCGTTTGGGGCTACGATTGTCTTTGACGGCAAGATTTACATGATGTCTCACGCTGGCAAAAGTGTCGTCAATCAATTAGAGGTTAACAATAATGCTTGCATCGTGGCCTATGACGGCGACGCCTGGATTCGTATTAATTGCAAGATGATTGATGATAGTAATAATATTGAGGCTAAAAAAGCTCTGATTAATGAATTTGAGTGGGCTGAGGCGGCTGGTTATACACTCGATGCGCCAGATTTTAAGGTTTATTATCTCGCTGATGTAGATTCTACCATTTACGACGAAGAGGGTGGTGTGTTGGAAAGGGAACAGTTCTAATGAAAATAGGCGGAGTCTTGTGACTCCGCCGTTGTTGGAGGACGTACCAAAGTGGTACTAGTTAGCATTATGTAGTACTTGCTTCTTCAAGCTGGGGCGACTTCGAGGTGTAGTCTTTAACACGGGGATTTACGCCGAGGAAAGATCTGATCATCTTGCGGTCTGCCTTGCGACGAGAAGCCTGTTTGTTGATGTTTTGGATAGTACTGTTTTTAGCCATAATGTGCTACCTCCCATATATATTTTACCGTCTGGGTTTTGACGGGATTTTCCCATTGTAACACGTTTGGCCATTTTATGGTAGAATAATTTTAATGAATGAACTAAGTTTTAAGATAAAAAATGCGATCAAAAAGCTTTTTGACGTAGATTTTGAACCAGAAATTACGCCGGCACCGAAGAATACGCAGGCAGATTTTTCATCTAATGTAGCGATGAAACTGGCCTCTGTTTTGAAGCAAAATCCGCGCCAAATTGCAGAGCAGTTGGCTGGTCAATTCGATGATGTAACAGTAGAAATTGCTGGTCCCGGTTTCTTAAACTTCACTCTTTCTGACCAATATTTTAAGAATAAAATCGACGAGCTGGTGCGTGATTTCAACGGTTCTGTTGCAAGCGATACCTATGCCGGCAAGACCGTGATTTGCGAGTTTTCGGACCCAAACCCATTTAAGGTCCTGCATGTGGGACATCTTTACACCTCGATTGTAGGTGATTCGATTGCGCGTCTTTTTGAATATGCTGGCGCAAAGGTAGTGCGTGCCAACTTTGGTGGTGATGTGGGGCTTCATGTGGGCAAAACCATGTGGGCGCTTCTAAAGTCCGGCGTAAAAGATTTTACGATTGAAGATATTGCGGCGAAATATGTAGATGGTACAAAGGCCTATGAGGATGACAAGACAGCTCAACAAGAAATTGTGGCAATCAATAAACAAGTTTACGAAATTGCCGAAAAAGATTTGCATGATTCTGGACTAGCTGAGGTTTATTGGAGAGGTAGGGAACTATCATACCAGTATTTTGAAGATTTCTATCAGCGTATAGGTGTGAAGTTTGATAAATATTATCCAGAATCTACCGTGGCTAAGCGCGGTCTTGTTGAAGTTAAAAAAGGTCTTGAACAAGGCGTTTATGAGATGAGCGATGGTGCCGTGGTTTATCGTGGGGACGAAAAGCTTGGCCTACATACACGCGTATTTATCAACAAAGAAGGTTTGCCGACTTATGAAGCTAAGGACGTTGGCTTGATTTACACCAAGTGGGATGATTATCGTTTTGATAAGTCTGTAGTGATTACGGGGAATGACATTATTGATTATATGAAGATTGTGCTCGGTTCGGTGCGTGAGATGAATCCGGAACTGCCAGAACGTACAACGCATTTGACACACGGTCAAGTGAAGTTGCCTGG
>JAUMXN010000025.1 GCA_030529095.1 Candidatus Saccharimonadota bacterium | reverse complement strand
AAAAACTAGGGCACCGGCGTCGTCTCGAATAAAAAAAGAGCGAGCTCTTTTTTTATTGCTCGTCTCCTTGGTGCCCGGAGCGGGAATCGAACCCGCACGGATTGCTCCATTCGATTTTAAGTCGAACGCGTATACCAGTTCCGCCATCCGGGCATGAGATTATTATACCATAAAAGCGCCCTTTATGGGGGCGCTTCGGTGGGTTCGCGGCAAAGTCAAACTTAGACTTTGTTGATTACCGGGATCACAATCGGCGTGTGGCCGGTGGCATCAAACAAGATATGCGTGATATCTTCTTTGATTTCCTCTTTTAGAACTTTCATTTCTGGATCGGTGGAGATAGATTTGTCAGTCTTCGCGCGGAGATAATGGCGGATCTTGCCAATCAACTCTTCGGAGTTATCAAGATAGATGAACGCACGTGAAATGATGTCTGGAGTTTTGACCAGGTGGCCGGTTTTCTTATTCAAGGTCAACACAATTACAAAAATACCCTCACGAGAGATATGAATACGGTCTTTAACCACAGCTTCGTGAACTGGCTGATCGGCGTCATCATAAAGCTTGTTGCCAACGTGAATACGGCCAGCTTTTTTAATCTTTTTATCCTTAGTGAATTCGATAATGTCGCCGTCGTCTGCGAGTAGAATGCGGTCGTGCGGGATGCCAATGACATTCTCGGCCATCTCGGCGTTATGTTGAAGCATGTAAAATTCGCCGTGATATGGCAAGTAGTTGGTTGGGTGGGTACGTGTGACAAAATCGACATGATCTTCGAAGTAAGCGTGGCCCGAAAGGTGAAGTGGACCAATATTTGAAAGATGGGTTTTGCCGTTTTGAATCACCTGGGCACCCTCGCGAAGCAAACCATCTACGGTGCTCACCACGTGTGGCTCGTTGCCCGGAATTGGGTTCGACGAGAACACGATGGTATCGGTAGATTTAATTTTGATGAACTTGTGCGCGCCAGACAACATGCGACTAAGCACGGCGTTGAGCTCACCTTGGGAACCGGTACAAACGATACAGACTTTTTCGTCTGGCATCTTGATGATGTCTTCCATCTTGACGATAGTATCTTTTGGCACTTTGATGGATTTAGCACGAAGCGCGACTTCGACGTTGTTGATCATCGAAAAACCAGAGAAAGCGACTTTGCGGCCACGGGCGGCGGCTTCTTTCAAAACCAATTCAATACGGGAAATCTGGGATGAGAAACACGAAATAATCACGCGGCCGTTGGCGTAGTTGTCCATAACTTTACCAAGGTTTTCGCCGACGTCGTATTCGGAATGTGGATGATGACCCGGCGAATCGATGTTGGTGGATTCGTTAAGCATCAAATCGATTCCCTCGTTTTTAACGATTTCGTCGATGCGTTCGTAGTCGGCCTGAACGCCCATTGGTTTTTCCTCGTGGCGCCAGTCACCAGAAACGTAAATCGTACCGTTTGGAGTGCGAATCACAATGGCACAGTTGCCCGGAATAGAGTGCAAAGTATGGATAAATTCAACCGAGAAACTCTCGCTGACTTTGATTTTTTCGTGCTTAAACGGATCGACGACTTGGTAATTCATTTCTGGAACGTCGTCGAGCTCGGACATCTGTTTTTTAACCATGCCAATCGTAAAATCGGTACCGTAAATTGGTACGTATTGACCAAATTTTGGTAAAAGATGACGACAAGCACCGATGTGATCAAGGTGTGCGTGAGTAAAGCAGATTGCTTTGACCTTAGTCATGTTGTCTTCGAGATATTTGATATCTGGGATCATGTAGTTAACACCAGGATAATCGTCGCCAGCGAAAAGCACACCCATATCGATCACGATCATTTCGTTTTTATACTCGATGATGGTCATATTTTTACCAATACCAAACTCACCAACACCACCAATTGGGATAATGCGGACAGAATCTGGATCTGGGCGGAGGTTTTTGAGCTTAGCGTTGGTAATTTGCTCCCCGCCGTAGCCGTTGTAGCGGGATTTATTAACCGGAATGCCGATAATATGCTGGGTAGCCTGGGCGTTGACGTCTTGAGAAAGCATGCGCTGATGGTGAACCATCTCGCCTTT
>JAUMXN010000024.1 GCA_030529095.1 Candidatus Saccharimonadota bacterium | reverse complement strand
CAGCGTGCAGCTATTCTTCTTAAAACCGGCGACATCCTAATCCAAAAACACGGCGGCGCCCTAGCTGGTGGTTATCCAGAAGGTCGTGTTAAATCCATCATTACAAACGATAAATTCTCCAAAGAAGAAAAAGTGTTCTACCAAGAAATCAAAGCCATCTTTGACCCGAAAGACATCCTCGGCGCCGATGCTAAACTCGGCACGGATAAATCGTTTACCTTGAAACATCTAAGAACTGCCAAAACACCGAAGATTATGTTATAATCTTCTCTATGAAAACCACTGTTAAAAAATTATCCGACACTAAAGTAGAAATCAAAATTACTCTTGATGCTAAAGATTTAGCTCCAGCCAAGAAACAGGCCATCGAACATCTTGCCAAAGACGTCAAAGTTGAAGGCTTCCGCAAAGGTAAAGTCCCAACCGATGTTGCCGCCAAGTTTATTCCAGACAACGACTTAAACGCCGAGGCGCTCGATTTTGCCGTTCGTCTTACCGTGATCCAGGCCTTCTCAGACAATAAACAATCTTTAATCTCTTTGCCGCAAATCAACGTTATCAAATACGTCCCGGACGAGACTCTCGAATACACCGCCACTGCTGATGTTCTACCAGAAGTTAAGCTTTGCGATTACAAGAATCTTAAAGTCAAAAAAGAAGCTGCCACCGTCGCCAAAAAAGATATCGACGATGTGCTCAAAAACATTGCCAAATCTTACGCCGAAAAAAAGGCCGTTAAACGCGCCGCCAAAGAAGGCGACGAAGTCATCATCGACTTTGTCGGCAAAAAAGACGGTGAAGCCTTTAAGGGCGGCACCGCCAAAGATTACCGTTTACCACTTGGTTCACATACTTTTATCCCAGGTTTTGAAGAGGGAATTGTCGGCCACGAGCCAGGCGACAAGTTCGACCTTAACCTTACTTTCCCTAAAGATTACGGCATGAAAGACCTCGCTGGCGCCAAAACCGTTTTCGAGGTACTTTTAAAACAAGTTAACGAAGTTAAAGAAGCCGCTCTTGACGATGAGCTCGCCAAAAAATGTGGTCCATTCAAGACCTTGAAAGAGCTCGAAAAAGACATCGAAAAGAACCTCGCCATGCAAAACGAATATCGTCTTGAAGAGAAATACAAAGACGATTTGATTAAGGCCGTCGTGGAAAAATCCAAAATCCCAACCCCAGAGATCTTAATTAAAGACCAACTTCGTCTGATCGAAGACGACATCACTAGGAACGCCGCTTCGCATAATCTTACCTTCGAAGATTACCTTGCTGAAACCGGCCAAACTCGCGAAGACTGGGAAAAAGCCGCCACTAAGACCGCCGAAGACCGCGTTAAGGCTTCTCTTGCTCTTCAAATCATCGCCCGCGACAACAAAATCACCGTCAAAGACGAACTCGTCGAGGCCAAACTCGCCGAACTCCGCGATGTCTACAAGAATTCCAAAGAAGCACTCGAAAATCTCAAAGACCCAAACGTCGCTATCGACATCAGAAACCGCTTAATCATCGAAGAGACTATCAATTTCCTCGTTAAAGCTAACAAAAAATAATAAGCAGTTTTTCTTGCTTTTATTGCTAAAATGCGCTATAATAATCTAAAGAGTTTCATCTTAGTTTTTATTGCTGTAAAAAAGCTAAGGACAAAATATTAATTAAACAGGATATTTTTACTGTGCCAACTATTAATCAGTTGATTCGTAAGCCTCGCAAGATGGCTGCAAAAAAGTCGAAAGCCCCAGCACTTGGCTCAATCGTCAATACGCTGAAGACTCGTTACTATGATCAAGCTGCTCCACTCAAACGTGGCGTTTGTATCAAAGTTACTACCAAAACCCCAAAGAAACCAAACTCCGCTATGCGTAAAGTCGCTCGTGTGCGTCTTACCAACGGTCAAGAAGTTTGGGCTTATATCGGTGGTGAAGGTCACAACCTCCAAGAGCACGCTGTCGTGCTAGTCCGTGGTGGTCGTGTGCCAGATCTTCCAGGTGTGCGTTATCACATCGTTCGTGGTACGCTCGATCTTCAGGGTGTCCAGGGTCGCAAACAAGGCCGTTCTAAATACGGTGCCAAAAAGGAGGATAAGTAATTATGCCACGCAAAACTACTAAATCCTTGGAGCGCAAAGTCTCTCCAGATCGTAAATACCAATCCATCTTGGTTCAACGCCTTATCAACAAATCTATGCTCGATGGCAAAAAACAAGCTGCTGAACGCGCTGTTTACGCCGCTATCGAAGGCGCCGCCAAGAAACTTAAAAGCGAAAACCCAGTCGAAGTTCTCGAAAAAGCTATTGCAAACGTTTCTCCAGACTTCGAAGTGAAATCCCGCCGTGTCGGTGGTGCTAACTACCAGATTCCATTCCCAATTTCTGGTCACCGCCAACTCCACTTCGCTTTCTCATGGCTCGTCCAATCAGCTCGCGCTCGCGGTGGCATGCCATATGCCAAACGTCTCGAAGCCGAAATCGTCGACGCCTACAATGAAGCCGGCGCTGCTTTCAAGAAGAAAGAAGATTGTCACCGTATGGCCGAAGCCAACCGTGCATTCGCACACTTCGCCCGCGGCTAATCTTATACAAAAAGCTCCCCATCAGGGGAGTTTTTTGTTGTCTATCTTTTTATTATATCATTTTTAACAGCAAAAGTCAATACGTTTATGCTTAAACTAGTATGCTATAATTATTCATAAGTATATTGGAGACATGCATGATCAAAGTCGCAATCAATGGTTTTGGCCGAATTGGCCGTAATGCGTTGAAAATTTTGTTGGAGCGCCGCGATGCTCAGGTTGTTGCTATCAACGATTTGACTGACGCCGCCACCCTTGCACATCTTTTAAAACACGATTCGTCCTACGGCGAATACGACAAAAAGATTTCATCCACTGAAAAAAGTTTATTAATCAACTCCCGTGAGATTCTAGTCTTTTCTGAGACCGAGCCAGAAAAATTACCGTGGAAAAAGCTCGACATCGACGTCGTGATCGAGTCTACTGGCCGCTTTACCAAGCCAGAGGATGCCGCCAAGCACCTCACTGCCGGCGCTAAGAAAGTCGTCATTTCCGCTCCGCCAAAAGGCGAGGGTGTCAAAACTATCGTCCTCGGCGTTAATGAAGATATCGTCGAAAAAACTGATCAAATCATCTCTAATGCTTCTTGTACCACCAACTGTATCGCGCCAATCATGAAAGTCCTCGAAGATAACTTTGGTGTCGAAAAAGCCATGATGACCACCGTTCATTCCTACACTGCCTCCCAACGCATTCTTGACGCTCCAGCCAAGGACCTCCGTGAGGCTCGCTCAGCCGCCGAGAACATCGTACCTACCACTACCGGCGCCTCCAAAGCCGCTGCGCTCACTATTCCATCGCTCAAAGGCAAATTTAATGGCCTGTCTGTCCGCGTTCCGACCCCAGTCGTTTCACTCGCCGACATCACCGCCGTCATTAAGACTAACACTACCAAGGAAGATCTCCAAAAACTCTTCAAAAAGATAGCTAAAGAGCCGTATTTTGAGGGAATTATTGGCGTCACCGAAGAAGAATTAGTCTCAAGTGATTTTATTGGCAATCCAAATTCCTGCATCGTAGATTTGCCACTAATTGATGTCGTTTGCGGAAACATGATAAAAATCGTCGCCTGGTACGACAACGAATGGGGTTATTCAAACCGCCTCGTTGAGCTCGCCGTCGACTTTGGAAAGGAGGCCTAAATGATTTATCTCGGAGCAGATCACCGCGGATTCGAAGCCAAAAATACCATTTTAAAATTCTTGAAGGCGAACAACCTAGAAGTCAAAGACGTTGGCGCCTACAGCCACGACCCAGAAGACGATTTTAACGATTTCGCCATCACCGTCGCCCGCAACGTCCGCCGCGACAGGGAATCTTGTGGTATTTTGATTTGCGGGTCCGGCATTGGCATGGCGTTGCAGGCCAACCGTTTTAAAGGTGTTCGCGCTATCGCCTCCACCGACAATAGAATCGTCGAAATTGCCCGCGCGCACGACAATGTCAACGTTCTCTGCTTGTCCGCCGATTTCTTGAGCATGGAAGAAATGCAAACGCTCGTCAGAACTTTTCTCTCGACGAGATTTTCTAATGAACCAAAATACATTCATCGCATTGTACGTTTAGACGAAAGGGAGGATTATGCTTAAAACCATAACCATTGTGCCAACAATTTTAGCTGGCGACACAGAAACTTACAAAGCACAGGTCGAAAGGTGCAATATGATTGCGCGCCGCGTCCAAATCGACGTCACAGACGGCGAGTTTGCGCCAGGTTCCACCATCGACATCACCAGTGTCTGGTGGCCAAAATCCTGGGAAACCGACGTCCATTATATGGCTAAAAGACCATCCGAAAAACTCGACGTCATCCTAAAGCTTCAACCATCACTTTGTATTTTACACGCCGAAGCCGACGAAGATTTGATGCCAATTTTTAGAAAACTGAAAGACGCCGGCATCAAAACCGGTGTAGCCCTACTCCGCTCCACCTATCCAAACGACGTCCGCGCCTATATCGAAGCCGCTGATCATGTACTAATTTTTGCCGGTGAACTCGGCGCCCAGGGCGCTCGTGCCGACATGCTCCAGACCGAGAAAATCGCCCTCGTCCGCGAGATTAATCCAGATGCCGAAATCGGCTGGGATGGCGGCGCTAACATCAACAATATTCGGGCCCTAGCACACGCTGGTCTCGACGTCATTAATGTTGGCAGCGCGCTTTCTAAATCCGAAAATCCAGCCGGTGTTTATCAAGCCCTCACTGCCGAAATCGATAAAAACGGAGTAGTAATTTAATGGCTAGAATCCTCTCTATCGGCGCCGCACTTCAGGATATTTACCTGATTGATCACGACGATTTTTCACCAACCACCATCGGCCAGGAATCCATCCTTGGCAAAATTTTGGTTGGCTCAAAAATCGAAATTGATCGCATTGCCGCCGGCGTAGGTGGTGGAGGAGTTGACGCTGCTGTAGCTTTCGCTAGGCACGGCCACGAATCAATTTTGTTTAGCAACATCGGCAAAGACGCTGCCGGCGAAGCTGTACTAAGGCTTCTTGATAAAGAAAACATCGACAGTAGTTATTTAAATTGCGACTCGCGCGCCGCGACCGGCACTTCGGTAATTTTGCTTGATTCTAAATCCGGCAAGAAAACCACCTTGGCCTCGCTAGGCGCCGCCAAATCACTCGAAAATTTCGACGTTACCGACTACGATTTGATTCGCCCAGACTGGATTTATGTCACAACCTTAAATGGTGATTTTAAAACTTTGGAGCGTATCTTTGTAAAAGCCGTCGCGGCTAATATCAAAGTCATGTTTGCCCCAGGCATCAAAGAACTCACCGAGCCAAAGAAACTAATTAATCTGTTCAAATACCTCAATATCCTAATTGTGAATAAAACCGAAGCTGCCAGCCTCGTGCCAGGCGTGATGCTTGCTGAATTACTGTCCAGACTCAATAACTACGTCGAGACCGTCATCGTAACTGATGGCCCAATGGGCGGCATCGCTAGTAATTGCATCGAGACCTTCCGTTTTGGTATCTACGAAGATGTCAAAGTCAAAGATGCCACTGGCGCCGGCGATGCCTTTGGTGCCGGATTCCTCGCACATTTTGCCGCCGGCAAATCCTTCAAGAGTTCACTCATTTTTGCCTCAGCTAACGCTACTTCGGTCGTATCAAAAATTGGTGCCAATACCGGCACATTAAAAGGAAACGAATCGCTCCACCCAATGCCGATTCAAAAAATATAAGGAGTCATATGTTACCAGAAGATCAAGAAATACTCAAAAAACTTTCCATCGCCGATATTGAACGTGCTCAAGCCTATGCCAAAGATTTAATCCAAGGCCTGCAGATTGTCCGCACCTTCCCACAAGGCGTCACGGTTTTCGGTACCGCTCGCATCCATAATCAAAACGACAAATATATCAAAGCTGCCTACAAACTCGGTGGCTTGCTCGCCCAAAACGGTCACGCCGTGGTTACCGGTGGCGGCCCAAGTGTCATGGAGGCCGTATCTAAAGGCGCCTACGAAATCGGCGGCCGCACGATTGGATTTAATATTACTTTGGAGCACGAACAATTCCCAAATCCATATCTCACCGACTGCCTTACCTTTGAATACTTCTTTGCTCGCAAGGTGATGCTGGCTATGGCGTCGAAAGTCTTCGTCTTTTTCCCGGGCGGCTACGGCACTCTCGACGAGCTTTCCGACATTCTTGAGCTCATGGTTGAGAAAAAGATGCCCGTCATGCCAGTATTTTTGATTGGTAAATCCTATTGGAAAAATTATCTCAAACTCATCACCAAATCCGTCGAACTGAAATATGCCGATGCCAAGACTTTGAAATATTTCAAAATTACCGATGATGTCACCGAAGTGGTAAAGGCTGCCAACAAAATCGGACACCCGAAAGTGTCCGAAAACTACTACGATGGTTTTCACGAGGCTTCTACCGTTACTCGCTTAAACAACCGCGAAGCTAAAACGGCTTAACCAACCCTAATCTTGAGTTAAATTCGGCGATTCTCATCAATTCATTGTATTTGCAAATTCTTTCACTGCGCGAAAGAGAACCGGTTTTGATTTGCCCGGCACCAAGCCCCACGGCAAGATGTGCAATCGAAGTATCTTCGGTTTCACCAGAACGATGCGAGATAATCGTTTTGTAGCCCGCATTTTTGGCCATCATCACGGTTTTAATTGTTTCGGAAAGCGAACCGATTTGATTGAGTTTCACCAAAATCGCATTTGCCACACCTTCATCGATACCGCGTTTTAAGAGCTCGCTATTTGTCACAAATAAATCATCGCCCACCAACTGAATTTTAGAACCAAGACGTTCAGTCAGTTTTTTCCAGTCTGCCCAGCCGTCTTCCACTAAGCCATCCTCAATCGAAACTACCGGATATTGTTGAGCCAACGATTCATACCAGGCAATCATCTCGTCAGCAGTTTTTTCTTCGTTCGTAGTTTTAATCAAATACTTACCATCTTTACAGAATTCGCTAGCCGCCACATCCATCGCTACCACAATATCTTTGCCAAAATCATAGCCGGCCTTCTCAACGGCAAGGCCGATGCATTTAAGCGGCTCATTGTTGCCATTTTTGACCTTTGGCGCGTAGCCACCTTCGTCACCCACCGTCACTTGGTAATCGCGTTCTTTCAAAACTTTTTTCAATGCATGGAAAACTTCTGCGCCCATACGCACGGCCTCGTTGATATTCTCGGCCCCACGCGGGATAATCATATATTCCTGAAAATCAGTCGCCCAGTCAGCATGCGCGCCACCGTTCATTACATTCATCATCGGCAAAGGCAACGACATTTGATCGGTAGTACCGGCAAGTTCAGCCACATAATAATAAAACGGCACGCGGCGGGCATTCGCTACGGCTTTTGCCACAGCTAGAGACACGGCAAGAATTGCATTGGCACCAAGCGACTCTTTATTTTTAGTACCGTCAAGCTCGAGCATTAGGGAATCAACGGTTTTTTGGTCGGCCGAATTGCCCACAAGTACGTCCTTAATCTTAGAATTTACATTCCAAACGGCCTTCAAGACACCTTTACCGCCATACACTTTTTCGTCACCATCGCGAAGCTCCAAAGCTTCCAAAGTACCGGTCGAAGCGCCAGATGGCACCGAAGCGCGACCCGAAGCACCGCCCTCCAAAATCACATCGGCTTCTACCGTTGGATTGCCACGCGAATCCAAAATTTGTCTTGCTTTAATATCAGAAATCACAAAATTATTCATATTTTATATTATAGCATTTTACTTATGCTATAATGAACTTAATAATTATTAACTAAGCGAGGAAATTTTTCTATGAACGAAAAACCTGCTCCAGAAGCTGCCGCACCAGCCGCAGCTCCGGCACCGGAAAAAGCGCCAGCAAAAGCAGCAGCGCCAGCTCCGGCAGAGGCTCCAGCCGCTCCAAAAGCAGCTCCAGCCAAAAAGAAGAAAACAGGCCTCATCGTTGGTATCATTGTAGCCATCTTGGCTCTTTGTGGTGCTGGCGTCGCCGCTTTCTTCCTGTTCTTCAATAAGCCAGCCGCCCCAGAAGACGCCATCGCCAACACGATTAACGTCATCGTCAGCGGCAAAAACACCGCTGTCATCAGTGGCGAATTACCGAACACCTATGGCGAAGGCAGTATCCCAGCTACCTTCAAGATTGCCAAGGATGCTTACGCGGCTAACATTAGCCTCAATCTTACCGAGATGTCTGGCGGTTCGATGAACGGTACCGTCGCAGTTGAAGCCATCTACAAAGGCGACACTATTTACATCAAAGCCGACGGCCTTGTTAATGCTCTAGGCGAATACGGTTCCTTGGTAAAAGGCATCGATGGTGAATGGTTCGGCATCTCAATGAAGGATCTTATGACCCTCTCTTCGAGCTACACCAAGGATGCTTATGCTCAATACACCAAGTGTGCCACTAGCACGTCTATCCCAAACTTGCTAGCCACAATAGCCGATATTTACAAGAACAATAAATTCATCGAAGCTAACAAGTACGAAGGTAACGAGGTCACCAAGAAATCTTCTGATCTCTATACACTCTCTACCAACAAAGAAAAGTTTAGCGCTTTCATCGCAGCTTTCGAAAATAGCGACGTCATGTCTACCGTCAAGAGCTGCACCAACTCTACTAACGCCAAAGTCTCAGTTGAAGATTACGATCTGTCCAACATTTTTGTAGAGTTCAGCGACAACAAAATCAGCCGCATCGTGATGAAGCAACCTGTCGCATACACCGAGGTTAAGTACAACACCCTCACCAACAATCTCGACGAGACCCCAATTTCAAAAACCACAACTACCGATCTTAGCATTACCTACCAAGACGGTAACGCCATCACTGTCCCAAGTGATTACAAGTCTGCTTACGAGTTAATTCAACTCATCTCCAGCCTCTCTGGTGGCAGCAGACTCAATGGTGGTTTTGACGATATCTTGAACGGTCTCAATGACTACGATTTAGATGATATCGATGATGACGATTGGGATCTTGATGATTACGACTTCGATTTCGACGAATACGATTTCTATGACTACTACTTTTATTTCTATTAC
>JAUMXN010000023.1 GCA_030529095.1 Candidatus Saccharimonadota bacterium | reverse complement strand
ACCTGCGACCTCGACTTCCCAAAAGTCGCGCGCTACCAACTGTGCTACACCCAGACGGTACAATAATTATACCACATTTTTCGAAAAATCTACCACCCTTATGATAAAATTGTAATGTTAAGGAGATAAAACCGTGCCAGAACCAAACAAAAAATTGCCAGAACGACGTAATTCAAGCGTTTCAAACTCTACTAGGGGAGTTATTTTTACAATTGTTGTGATTCTTTTATGTGTATTTCTAATTAGTAGCCTCGGAAACAATGGTGAAACCGAAAAGACCGAAGTACCCCTATCTGAGGTGATCGCTCGCGCGAACGACCCAGAGGGCAACATCGCCAAACTCACCGTCACTGGCGAAACCGTTGATGTGACCTTGAAGGGCAAAGACACTCCGACCGAAACCTCCAGAAAAGACGGCTCGGGCACGCTTTATGATCTTGGCCTCGTTAATCATTGCGCCGAACTTTCCGGCGATGAGCTTGCCGAATGCGCCAAAAAATATCCAACCATCGAATATAAAGAAGATGTCGATATCTGGGGAATCGTGTTCAACGTGGCTCTTAGCGTTTTACCAATTCTTGCTATCTTCCTATTCCTAAGCTACATGATGAAACAAGCTCAGGCTACCAATAATCAATCGATGAGCTTCGGCAAATCTCGCGCCAAACTTTACGGTCCAGACAAAAAGCAAGTCACTTTTAAAGATGTGGCTGGCAACGAAGCTGCTAAACAGGATCTTACCGAGATTGTCGACTTCCTCAAAAATCCAAAGAAATACGAGAAACTCGGCGCCAAGATCCCACGTGGTGTTTTGCTTGCCGGTGATCCGGGTACTGGTAAAACTTTGATGGCCCGCGCCGTGGCTGGCGAAGCCAACGTTCCATTCTTCTCGATTTCTGGTTCGGAATTTGCTGAAATGTTCGTCGGTGTGGGCGCATCCCGTGTCCGCGATTTGTTTGGTCGTGCTAAGAAAAACGCTCCGTCAATCATCTTCATCGATGAGATCGATGCCGTCGCCCACAAGCGTGACGCTCGTGGTGGCGCCGGTCGTGAAGACGAACAAACCTTGAACCAAATTCTCGTCGAGATGGATGGTTTCGATAATGATTCTGGCGTCATCGTGATGGCCGCTACGAACCGTGTCGACATGCTTGATAAAGCATTGCTCCGCCCGGGCCGTTTTGATCGTCATATCAACGTAGTCTTGCCAGAGCGCAAGGATCGTCTTGAAATCCTCAAAGTTCACTTCAAAAATAAACCAGTCGAAAGTGACGTTGATCTCGAAGCGATGGCTAAGAAAACCGCTGGTTCGTCCGGTGCGGACCTTGCCAATATCGCAAACGAGGCTGCTATCACTGCCGCTCGTGAAGGTCACAAAGCTATTTCGAATAAAGATTTGACCGAAGCCTTTGAGCGCGTTGCGATTGGCCCAGAGCGCAAGTCTAAAGTCATGAACGACATCGAGAAAAAGATTACTGCCTATCACGAAGCCGGACACGCCATTGTCGGTCACGTCTTGCCAGATTCTGATCCAGTTCACAAAGTCACAATTATTCCACGTGGTAGCACCGGTGGTGTCACTTGGTTCTTGCCACCAGAAGATCGCAGCTACAAAAACATCTACGAACTCAAAGATATTTTGGCTCGCGCCATGGGTGGCCGTGTAGCTGAAAAAATCGTCTTTGGCGCCGACGCTATCACGACTGGTGCGTCATCCGATTTGAAACATGTTGCCGAACTTTCTAAATCTATGATTATTGAAGAAGGTATGGGCACCAAGAGCCGCAACCTGGTTTATCCTGGTGATTCCGATACCGGCTACTACACCATCACCACCGGCAAACCATATTCCGAAAAAACCGCCGAGCTCATCGACGAAGAAATTAAAAACTTCACTGCTGAAGCCGCTAAACGTGCCGAGGAAGTTTTGAAGGCTAACCGTGCTTTGCTCGACCAACTCGCAAACGAGCTTTTGAAGAACGAAACTTTGGAAGAAAAAGAACTTGCTCCAATTCTTAAAGGCGCCAAGCTCCCAACTTCCGCCAAGCTCCACTAATCAGTCTGTTATAATAGTTGTATGGAACAACTGCTGACTTATTTTAAACCAAAAAATTATCAACTTGATCTCAAAATCGACAAAGAAAAGAAGACCTTAAGAGGTAAGGTTGTAATTCGCGGCACCGCCAAAGAATCTACGGTAAAGTTCCATGCCGTAGGCCTTGCGATCGAAAAGGTCAAGCTCGGTAACGAAGCAGTTGATTTTGTGCATGAAAACGACGAAATTATCGTAGCGAACGTTCCGGCCGAAGATGTCGCTTTTACGATTAATTATCATTCGAAGCTCAACGAAAATATGCAAGGCGCATATCTTTCGACCTATACATATAAAAACCAAATCGAGAAAATTGTTTCGACTCAGTTTGAATCGCACTATGCGCGCGAGGCTTTTCCGTGCATCGACGAGCCAGCCGCCAAGGCAACTTTTGACCTCGCAATTACTTTGCCGGAAGGCAGTGATGATTTGGTTTTGGCCAACACGCCTGTCGCAAAAAAAGATGGCGACACTACGACTTTTGAAACCACGCCGCGCATGTCTACGTATTTACTTGCATTTGTGATTGGTAAATTTAATTCAAAGACCATCAAAAACAATCATGGCACTGTGATCACCACCTATGCCTCGCTCAATCAGTCGCCGGACTCTGTAGATTACGCTAACGAAGTCGCGGCACGTTCGCTAGAGTATTATGAAAACCAATTCTGCGTACCGTATCCGCTCGAAAAGCTCGACCAGGTTGCGATTCCGGATTTTGAAGCTGGCGCTATGGAGAACTGGGGTCTCGTGACTTATCGTGAGTCGATGCTTCTGGCCGACAAAACCGCGACGCTCGAAACTAAAAAATCTGTTGCTCTTACTGTTGCGCACGAACTTTCGCATCAATGGTTCGGCGATCTCGTCACGATGAGATGGTGGGACGACTTGTGGCTCAACGAATCTTTTGCCAGCATCATGGAATACTACGCTGTAGATAAAATTTACCCAGAATATAATATATGGGAAGAATTTTTCACTGGCGACTGCATGGCGGCGTTAAGTCGCGACGCTTACCAGGGCGTACAGTCAGTTTTCCAGGATGTCGAAAGTCCAGCCGAGATTGCTACACTCTTTGATGGCGCAATCGTCTATGCCAAAGGTGCTAGATTGATGTTGATGTTGATTCGTCTGATGGGCGAAGAAAAATTCCTTTCCGGCATTCGTGACTACTTCAAACAATATCGTTATATGAATACAGTTGGTGATAATTTGTGGGACGCTTTAGCAAAATACGCCGAATTTAATGTTAAAGATTTTATGCATGCTTGGATTTCGCAACCAGGATATCCGGTATTAACCGGCGATACTCAAAAAAGATTTTTGCTCGGTGGAGCCGAGGATAATACGACTTGGCCATTGCCAAAAATTACCGACGACATGTCTGGCCACTATTTAATTAATCTTAGTGACAAAGAATTCGCAGATAAGTTGGAAAATTTCGCCAACTTAAACCTGGAGCAACGCCTGCGTCTTTTGATTGACCGCATGTTGCTTGCCAAAACTGATTTAGTAAAAACCGATTCTTTGCTCGATTTGCTTGTGCAATTCAAAAATGAAACCAGCCCATCGGTTTGGGAAATCATTGCTAGAATCGTGGCGCAACTTAAATTATTCTTCGTGCCAGAATCGGATGAAGAAACTAAGTTTAAAAAATATATTCTCGAATTAATTACACCACAACTCAAACGTCTCGGCCTTAAACCGGCTGTAAATTCCGACGACCTGAAACTGCAAAAAATTATTCTTGGCCTAGATTTTTATGCTAATGACCCCAAGACTTTGCAAAAACTAGCCAGCGAATATGCCGACGATTTGACAGTGATTCCATCCGAACTCCGCGAACATATTTTGGACGCTAAGCTCCGCACGGACGAAAAAATCTTTGACATATTCCTCAAGAAATATCAAAAGGTTGCCGACCCAGAATTGAAAGCCGAGCTGCTCTACGCAATGACTTTAACGTACGACGAGAAAAATATCGAAACGCTAATTAGCCTATTCGAAAAACCGGACGTTGTGAAACCGCAAAACCATGTATTCTTATTTATCTACACACGCCGCAACTATAAGGCGAGCGAAAAAGCTTTGACTTGGCTTACTACTCACTGGGATTACATCCAAAAAATGGCTGGTGAAAAAATGCTTGATGATTATTTGCGCTACACAGCTAGCACCGTAAAAACCAGGGAAGAATCCGAAACCTTCTTTAGTTTCTTTGACCAGTTTGCCGAACATCCAGTATTGAAACGCGCACTCACGATTGCAAAAACTGAAATCAAGGCACGCATTGAATTAATCGAAGCGGACCGCGAGGGAGTTTACAAAAAACTAAAATGATCTACCAAATTACCGTTAAAACTGGTTCTAAAAAAGGCCCGCTCGTCGAAAAAACCGAAGACGGACTCACGGTGTTTTTGCGAGAAAAACCGCATGACGGCGAAGCGAACACCGCGCTGATTAAATTACTCGCCGATTATTTTGACGTACCAAAAACCAGCATCACAATTAAAGTCGGCGCTAAGAGCCATCATAAAATCGTCGAAATTTAAAAACATAAAAAAGCCCCCTTAAGAGGGGGCTCCTTAAAGAGGGAATAGGTTATCAAGCCAAGCCCAAGATGGTGAATGGCTCTGCAATGCATTGCTCCACGCAGATTTCGTATCCGCTGAAATAGTCCCACCAGGGGGCCAATTGATTGAGTTCAAACTCGTCCGGGACTTTCCCAGTTCTATTGAATCTAGTTTGAATCAATTCAACAACCATTTTGCGGTTATAGCGATAATCGTGCATTTTTGTATCAATGCCAAAGTCTTGCACTTTACCGGCAAAGGTTGTTGCATTATAGAGTGAACCAAACAGAGTGTTCATTTGCTCCACCCAGGCCTCCCCGTACTCTTCTTTTAGCTCGGTCATCGATGCTGGATGTCCCAGTGCCAACCAAAGCCGGTAGATGTCGTGAGTGACCCAGTCCATCTTTTCGAGTTTTTCGGCCGGAATTCCAGCTAATATCAAAGCCTTTCTTAGACCATACTTTTCGCGTAGGCCTTTCCAACCTTTAAAATAGTTGTTCCAAGATGGCCGGAGTTTCCACTCTAGATCGTTGTCTATGTAGAGATTCCAGTCGTTCAGTTCTAGTTCGTATCCGACTCTCTTTGCTACCTTTTCCCAAAAGGTGTTTATAAATGTACTATCGCTCATAACAAAACCCTCCTTATCTATTTTTATATAAGCGAAACGTGTATCCTTCTATTATAGCACATTTTGCTAAAAAATTCAAGATAAGCGCAAGCGAAAACCTTAAGGAAGCATTAAAAGAGCCGGCAGTAACCTGCCAGCTCCTATGTGTTTTTTGGTTGGAAATTCTGGGCTCCGTTGCCCGATAGTGGAATTAAATTTGGTTTTTGGTGTGCTTTCGCGAACTATTCCTCCTTAGCGGGACTACAAAGAGCTTTTTAATGCCGCTAGAGCATCTCGAGCCTCCTTTGCTTTTTCAGCGATTTCTCGGTATCGGTTTGGGTCCGTTTTATCCAAATTGTCGATGCGTGCCCGCATTTGCTCGCGACGGCATTCCATGTACCAAAGTTCAGCATCCTCCAGTTTCTGTTTTTCTTCTTTCTGACAATTCTGCACCATTATCACCAACCTTTTTCAAAAAGTACAACCCCACTGCCCTGGGAAGCGGGGGTGCCTGGTGATATTGTAACACAAAAATGGTGCCCGGAACAGGGGTTGAACCTGCACAGCCTTGCGGCCACTAGCACCTGAAGCTAGCGCGTCTGCCAATTCCGCCATCCGGGCACAGAGTAATTATACCATAAAAAAGGCCCCGAAGGGCCTGGGTGGTCGAAAGACCGGTTGAAGTTATGAAGTTTTTGAATCTGATTTTTTTACCTTTTCCTTAATCGGGTACCATTCAAACGTCATTGTTGCGTGGAACAATTTGCTAAAATACAAATGTTCAATGACCCTACTGATCTCTTCGAGTTGCTTTTCGTGCTTGGGCATCTCGACGATCATGATAGTTGTAGATACCCCTACGTCTTTATTGCGGATGTAATTGCAGTCGGCACCGAACTTATCAGTAAACTGAAATTTGCATCCGTTAAGAGAAAGGATCGGGAATGCCTGACAGAGAGCCTTATTGGCTTCCTTGTCGTCCGTTCCGTCAAGCTTGTACAACTTCAAAACCTTTAAATCTTTGATGATGTCTTTATTAATGTTCATTTTCGTCCCTCCTTTTCGTCCGAAAAACCATAGAACTCCCGGATTGGAGTTCTTTATCTTTTTATTATATCACTTTTTATTAAAATAATCAATATGATTATGATAAAACACTCTAAGACTAGGCCGTCAGCCGTGCTATAATATAAGCATGAGCGAATTACATTTTGATGGTCCGGTAGTGCTCGCAATCTTGGATGGCGTGGGACTCAGTCTCAATCAAAACGGCAACGCGGTTTATCAAGCGTCGACGCCATTTTTGTCCAGAGCTGCCAAAAACTATCAAAGCACTGCGCTCCAAGCTTCGGGTGAAGCAGTTGGCATTTTACCGGGCGTAATGGGTAATTCCGAAGTCGGCCACAACACGATTGGCTGCGGCCAAATTTATAAGCATGGCAGTGCTCATATTAAAGCCGCTTTTGATGACGGTTCTATTTGGCAGTCTGACGCCTGGACTAAAGTCATGCAGATTCTTGCAAACGACCCGTCCAAAACCTTGCATTTTTCTGGCATTTTTTCTGATGGCGACGTACATAGTAATATTGGTCAGCTCGAAATCATGATTAGAAAAGCCTATGGCGAAGGCGCTCGTCGCGTTCGTGTGCACGCGATTTTTGATGGCCGCGATGTGCCGCCGCAGTCTGAACCAAAATATATTAATCGCCTAGAAGAATTTGCTAAACAATTTGATGATTTAGATTTGAAAATTGCCGATGGTGGCGGACGTATGACGACGACCGCAGACCGCTACGGCAACGACTGGCCGATGGTTGAACGTGGCTGGAATTTGATGATGCACGGAACTTCGGAAAATAAATTCCATTCCGCGACAGAAGCTGTCGAAGCGTTTAGACAAAAAGATCTAGAAATCCAGGATCAATATTTGCCGGATTTTGTGGTGGTAGACGAAAACGATGCACCGGTAGGGATAATTAATAAAGGCGACGTGCTTATTTATTATGATTTTCGTGCCGACCGCGCAGTCGAAATTGCCTCGGCTTTTGATCTTGTGGAATTTACCGAATTCGACCGTGGTGATTATCAAGCGGGCGATGTTTTCTTTGTTGGGCTTACTGAATATGATACCGATCGCGAGATCCCAAAGAACCAACTCGTGGAGCCAGTCGTAATTAAAGATACTTTAAGCGAATTTTTGAGCCAGCGCAATATTTCAAATTTGGGTATTTCTGAAACTGTTAAATTTGGGCACATCTCGTATTATTTTAACGGCAATAGCTACGCCGAACTCCCGGGCGAAAAGCTCATCGAAATCCCCTCCGATACTTTACCGTTTGATTCGCGCCCATGGATGAAGTCGGCCGAAATTACGGACGCGGTACTAGATAATTTAAAGAACTTTAAATTTGTGCGTTTGAATTTTCCGGGCGGCGACATGGTTGGGCATTTTGCAAAAATGCAGCCAACGATTCAAGCAATGGAAGCAATCGATTTAGCGCTTGCACGACTCGCTAATGCTTTAGACGAACTTGGTGGCTGTTTGATTATTACGGCGGATCATGGTAATGCTGAAGAGCTCTTGGATGAAGATGGCCAGCCAAAAACTTCACATTCAACCAACCCGGTGCCGTTTATTATCTACGACAACACTGAAAATCGTGATAAATATCAAATCACGAATCTGCCAAATGCGGGTCTTTCAAATATCGCTGCCACGGTGGCGGTTTTGCTCGGCCAAGACGATTATCCAGGCTCTTGGAGCGCATCTTTAATTACTAAAAAATAGCCTGTTTCAAAACTGATTTCGTATGCTAAAATAGACTCATTATGAGTACGATTACTAAGGCCATCATCCCAGTTGCTGGCTGGGGCACGCGCCGTTTACCAATCACTAAAATTATCGAAAAATCTATGCTTCCGGTGGGGAATCGTCCACTTGTAGACTATTCCGTGCAAGAGCTAATCAAGGCCGGAGTCAAAGACATCTATATGGTCATTTCTAACGTTGAGCCTTGCCAAGTGCGCGAGTTCTATCGTGATAACCTCGCTCTAAACCAATACCTGATCGACCGCGGCAAAGAAGACCGTTTAGCGCTCGCTAAAACCTTGCCGGATGACGTGACGATTCACTATACCGTGCAAGATCCTGCCGACAAATACGGTACTGCGGTTCCGATTGCTATGGTTGTGGAAGAATATAACATCAATGAGCCAGTGCTTGTGTTCATGGGTGATGATTTCGTTTGGAACCCAGGTGGCGAATCTGCTGCCGAAGCACTCATCAAAGCGTCCGGCGAGGCTGGCGAATCTGCGATTTTAGGTGTTGAAATTGCGCCAGAAAAAGTCGAAAAATACGGCGTGCTTTCTGCCGAAAATGGCAAACTGGTTGGCGTTGTCGAAAAACCAAAACCAGAAGAGGCTCCATCCAATTTGATTAATGTTTCAAAATATGTGATGTCCCCAGAACTTCTTCAACGCATTGTAAAATATGTTCACGAACACGACTTTGGCCCGCTCGATCAAGAATATGTTGTCACCGACCCAATTGATGAATTTATTCGTGACGGCGGTGCTATCAATATTGCTTCTACTACAGGCGAATTTCTTGATGGCGGCTCAGTCGAAGGCTGGCTTCATGCTAACAACGTAGTCTGCGGCAAATAGTCTAAACTAGGAGGTAAAAATGCGCGAACTCAAAATTGGTGGGCGCTACCGCCATTTTAAAGGCAGGGAATATATCGTACTCGATGTCGTGAATGATGCCGACTCCGAAGGCGACGACATTAAAAAACTTGTAATCTATGAAGCTCAGTATGGCAACCACCAAAGATGGGCCAGAGAGCTAAATGAGTTTTTGTCCGAAATTGAGCCGGAAAGACAGGCTCAGTTCCAGCAAAAATATCGCTTCGAGGAGATTGATTGATGAAGCCAAGCGCTAAGGTTCTGGACTATATCGAGAAGAAAATCCTGCCACAATACAGCGGGATTGGTGGCCATACCGATGCTCACATTCGCGAGGTAATGGAGAGAAGCTTGAAGTTTGCTGAGCAAGCTCCGGGTGTAAATATCGATATGGTGATTTTGGTTGCGGCCTTCCATGATCTCGGCCGCTTAGTGGATCAAGAAACGCACAATATCGAATCTGGCAAAATGGTGCGGAAAGACAAATTCATAAAAGCGCATTTTTCGGCGGAAGAAATTGAAACCATGGCGGAAGCCGTGGAAGATCACCGCGCTTCGCTCGGGCGCGAGCCACGCAGTGTTTACGGCAAAATCGTTTCATCTGCCGATCGTAACACTGATTTTATTACGGCAATGGGCCGTGTTTATGATTACCACAAACATTTGTATCCGGATAAGTGTGATAGGGATCTGTGCGAGGAATCGCGCGTGCACTTGCGCGAAAAATATTCGCCAGATGGTTACGCCGCCAGCACGATGTATTTTGAAGACTCGAACTTTGTCGGATTTTTGACCCGGGTTGAAGAAGCCACTCGCGACTCCGAAGATTTTCTCAAACTCATGCACGAACTAAACGAAAAACGCGGCATTATTGCTGAGTAAAACGTCTAAGCTTTGGATCACAGGCCTCGCCTGTTATAATTCTCGTTAGGGGAGTTCTTTGATATTGAGAGAGTGAGGTGAGCCTTTATGGGCAGAAAAATAGATGCGATCCATGAACTTTTTATTGTCGTTGCGCTAGGATTTATTGCAATTGGTGTGGCGTGGTGGATTGAATTTTCGATTCTTAACAGCGATCTTCGTTTTCTGGTACTTAAGTTAATCGGCTTTATTCTGCCCTTTACTTTTTTGGCAATATTGTCGACTAGGGCTAACATTTGGTCGTTCAGAAAACAAGCTATCATGGCGGCGATATTCTCGTTGGTGCTTTTGGTGATTACAGTTATGACGGTTATGATGATCGTTAGCGATGGGCTGTCGAACGAGGGATGCATTATTGCGCTAATCATTTATGCAGCTCTTTGGCTGGCCGACAATGGCATGTTCATTTCTTACGTGCGGCACCTTAAGCGAACAAGTGCGAAGTACGCATGCCGGAACAGGATTATC
>JAUMXN010000022.1:3251-10590 GCA_030529095.1 Candidatus Saccharimonadota bacterium | reverse complement strand
TTTGGCGGCGGTCTTTTTGGCACCAGTTTTCTTGGCTACGGTCTTTTTGACTTCGCCAGCTTTTTTGGTGACTTCTTTTTGTACCTTTTTGGCACCATCTTTGATCTTGTCTTCGTTTTTGGCTGCGAAGATGCCAGCTACTGCGCCAGCGGCTGCACCGATCATAGCGCCGAGGAAGAACTTGTTTCCGCTCTTCTTGTTGGTTTTAGCTTTTTTTGCCATCCCTTTTCTCCTTTTCTTTTTGATTAGTGTATTTGTCTGCAAAACTTTTTACAACGCCACCGATCGATGTCATCCCTTTGACGTTGTCTACAACGTCGCCGGCGCTATCGGCGATATCTTGACCCTTAATAACAATTTTCTTAACTTCTTTAGTGACGCCAATGAGCTTGGCGAGCAAAACGATGCCAAGAATTAGAAAAACTAATAATGCTACTGATAGGAAGATAACTAAGATCCATTCTGCTACGTTCATATTTTATTCTCCTTAAGGTTACTATAACACATTTAGTTTTCGGCGACAAACTTGCGAACTTCGTCGGCGTAGTCGGCATTTTTCAAGACATACTCGAGATGAGCAAGGAAGTAGTTTTTTGGATCGCCGGTGGTGACCCATTTGCCGGTGGTTTCTTTAACGTAAACTTTGTCGGTTGGAATGAGCGCGGCGATGGCGTCGGCAGTCCAGAGCTCACCGTCTTTACCGGTGTTGGCTGGATCGAGGTACTTAAAAATTTCTGGAGTTAAAAGATAACGGCCATAAGAAGCAAGGTCCGAAGCAGCCTCTTCTGGTTTTGGTTTTTCAACGAGACCTTTGAGAACGCCGGTTGATTGGTCGAAATCAATCGAAGCATACTTTTTGATTTCTTCATGTGGAACGAGCTGGCCAGCAATGATGGCAACGGCGTCAGGATGTTCACTGAAGGATTCCATTAAATCTTTGACGGCTGGAGCGCCAAGCACTAAATCATCTGAATAGATAGCGAGGAAGGCTTCGTCTTCATCGATAAAGCTTTTGGCGGACGCAAAAGGTGAGCCGTTGCCATATGGCAGGCTTGGGTCCTGAGTGATGACGGTGATTTTTGGCAAATTAAAGAGTTCCTTGACCGGTTCAAAACGGCTGGCTTTTCCCTGTGCGGTGAGCAGTTTTTCGATGTGCGGAACTTGGTTAGTGAAATAATCTTCGTAAACTGGTTTTCCGTCTGGTGTGGCAACAATAATAATTTCTTCAATGCCAGATGCGGCACACTCCTCGACTACCATTTGCATAACTGGCTTATTGCCGATTGGCATCATGCCTTTTGGAATGGTTTTAGTAATTGGAAGATAGCGGCTAGCGAAGCCGGCGTCGGTAATGATTGCCTTGCGTGGGGTTTTGTAATTCATGAGAATCTCCTTGAGATTCCATTATATCATAGAGTTATTTTCTTTTGGAATTTTTGGCTTTGGCTTTGAGTTTGGCGGAATTTTTGGCGCCTTTTTTGGCGTATTCGCTACGAGCGGAACTGTCTTCTTGCTTTTGATCGTAGTTGTGGATGCCATAGATGAAACTACTGATACCAACGACGAGCATGTAGGCACCGAAGAAGCGGATGAAGGTAGAGATTTCGAAGTCGCCAGAGTTAAGAATAATAAAGCCCATTACTGCGCCACAAACGCCAACCGAGATACGAATGAAGCGGTCGGTCTTGTCTTCGCCGTCGATAACGCTGTGGGCGATGTCGATGATACCGGAAACGATCGTGTAGACTGCGAGCACTACGGTGATATAAGCGATATTTTCATGAGTGAAGATAATAAGGCAGAGCGCAGCAATCACGTCAACAAGTGAATCGATGACGGAGTTGATCCAACCGCGTTTTTTGGCGGAGTTGTAAAGTGCGCTTGACGCGTCAACGATACCCATGGTGAGGAGGAAGATACTAATTAGTGATGCTGTCTGGGCAAGTACTGGTGAAGTAGATTGGGTGAAGTCGGTGATCTGTACGGAAAGACAGAAGAAACCGGCGATAAGGGCCAGGGCGCCGCGAATGCAGAACACTAGCCAGTGCTTTTCAATAAATTTGCGTTTGATATGTGCCATGAAAAATTCCTTTTTATAATGCTTGTGTTTATTATAGCATAAAAAATCATACTTTTCACATCAAAAAACATACTTTTTGATTTTTGAAACATGCTTTTAGACGTGGCGAACTTTTCGCCTAACGGTTTCGACAGTTTTGTTTAGTAAATATTTGAACTTATTTAAGATTAAATCGTGGGCTGGAGTGTATTTTAATTCTGCACAACCAAACGAGCGTTTGAATTCGGAAACACCATAGAAACGATGTTTAGTTTCGTTAAGACCAACTATACCCCAAAGGTTGTAACGTTTAATGCCGCGGCCTCTAGCTTCACGCATGGCTGCAATATGTAGCAAAGGAGCGGCGGAATATTTGTTGCCGAGCGGCGACGAGACGCCGTAGTGGTAACTAGCTTCGTTGCCGTAGAAAATCATAAAGTTTTCGGCTAAGATTTCGCCGTCTTTTTTGGCTGTATACATAATTACTTCGTCGTTTTTGGCAAAGGCTTCGAATTGTTTAGTGAGATATTCTTCGGAAAATGCGACAAAGCCTTGGCGTTTGGCATGTTCAACTTCGAGCTGATAAAAAGTTTTAACAACGGCTGGGTCGGTGGAGGTTTCGATTACGATTCCCTCTTTTTCAGCTTTGCGAAGTTTGCGGCGGAAGCCCTGCGAGGCGTCGGCCAAAATTTCTTCTTCGGATTTTTCGAGATTTAAAACACCGGCGTATTCAACCGAAAGATACATCGGAGCTTTTTTAAGGCCAAGCTCGCGCATGAGTTTTAATGAATTATCAGAAAGCTCAAGCTGCGGGCGGACGCGGACGAAAACGCAGGCGTGTTTGTTGCCCTGTTCTTTGATATCTTTAAAAACGGCCTTAACCAATGATTTGTTTTTCCAGTCGACGATTGGTCCGCCGGCGATCGCCATATAGGTGCCGCGCTTAGCGGTTTCGACAACGCCGGCATAGGCAGCGACGATTTTGCCGGATTCTTTAAATAGACGGCGAATGACTTTTTTGCCACGATTTGAATGAAATTCGTAAAAATCCCAAGACTGCAAAAAGTTAGTATCTTCAAACGAGGTAATAAAGTTGTCCCATTCTTCGCGGGAAGCGGCGTCAATTATTTCGATCATAGGTGCCTCTTTTTCTTGCGTGCACGCTCGACAATGAGGTTTGGCAGGTATTTGAGTTTGTTAATAATCAAATCGTGAGCTGGAACGTATTCGACGAGTTCGCCTCCAAAGCCGGTTTTGAAGGTGGTCACACCAGCATAGCGATGGTTTGGCTGGTTTGGCGGAGCAATTCCCCAAAGGTTGAAGCGTTCGACGCCGGCAGCTTTCAGATCTTTAACGGCTTGCCAAATCAGGGCGTGAGCGCCTGGTAGTTTGCGGTTGAGCTCGGTGGAAGCGGCTTCGTAGTAATCGGCTTCGCGACCGTTGACAATGATTAGGCCGTAGGCGATCGGTTGTTTCTCGGCGGACCTAGCAATATAAATGGTGGCGTTCTCGCCGAAAGCGTCGTGTTCGGCCAGAAGAATTGGAAGTTTCGGTGGAATAAAATGCTGACGCTTGGCGGTTTCGTCTTGGACGTGATGAAATTCGAGGAAGGCTTCGCCGGTATTATGCTTTTCGACGGTGATGCCGAGCTTTTCGGCGCGGCGTACGTCATAGCGCGTTTGGCGGCGCATGTTGGCGAGAAGTTCTTCTTCGGATTTTGTGAGATCAATAATGACTGTATGCTCGGCGGCAAGATGCATCGGCGATGGTTTGAGTCCGAGTTTGTTTAAAATCTCGAGATTCTCGGCGTTGCGGCGAAGCTGTGGGCGGATACGCACAAAGGCGCAGTGGTTTTGCTCGGCGATTTTATGAATTTTAGTGAAGACGACACGCAAAACTTCTGGATCTTTCCAGTTGATGAGTGGACCGCATGGGATTTCGAGATAGCGACCACGCTTAGCATTACGTACGATCATCAGCGCGTAGCCGTGGCCTTCGAATTCGTCGACTACGACTTTGGAGCCAGTCATCTCGTTAACCTTGCGCCATTCTGGCGATTGCAAAAAATTTGCTTCCGGATATTTTTCGAGAATTTCAGCCCAACTCATTTTTTATATTCCTCAATTATTTTTAGTGCCGGTTTTAATTTTGCCTCGTCGTAGTGAGTTGGCAGGTTAATAATTTCTTTGGCGACTCTAGTAGCGTTCGGACAGGCGGCTTCGTCAAAGTGAGCTTTTTTATAAAAACGCTCTGGCGCGATTGGCGTTTCAAACCAAAAGCCATCAAAATGATAGCCTTTACGCTTTAATTTTGCAAGTAGATCGTCGCGGTTTTTGACATAAACAAATTTGCGGATTGGTTTACGATCCTTTGGTAGCCACCTAAATTGGCCTAGAATAATCTTGGCAACAAAACGTGGTGGACGGCGATTAAAATCGAGCTTGTTGTTGGCGGAACGTTCGACTTGGTGAGTTTTGATTAAAAAGCCCATCCAAAGAGTCTCTAGTTTAACTCTGGCAAGAGCGCGGTAGATGGCGCAGAAAGATGGATAAAGACGAGCGCGGAAAGTGTCGGCAAAGCGTGATCTTTTGGTTGGAGCTTTGATGGCGGGGAGATTTATATCACGGATAATCACGGCACCACCGGCGGCGGCATCGAGCGATTTTTCCTTCCCAAACGATAGGGCGGCAGCTACGCCAACCGTACCAACCTCGCGGCCATCTTGGTAGTGGACGCCAGTACAATGGGCCATGTCTTCAAAAATCTTGATTTGGTTTTTGGCGGTGAGTTTTTCGATTTTTTCAATATCTACCGGCATACCGAGAGTGTTCTGAATAATAATACCTTTGATATCTTTGTGTTTTTTGAGCAAGTCGCCAAGGATCTTGTCGTCATAATGCAGAGTCTCTGGGTTAACGTCGGCAAAAACTGGCGTCATTTTGGCGGCCTGTAGAGCCTCGAGTACGGCATAGCAAGTGAAGCCGTTGACTACGACTTTGCTGCCTGGTTCGAGCGCGGTTTTTAGAGCGATGGCAAGAGCGGTGCGGCCGTTTTTAGTGAGCGCAACGTGGTCCTTATCGCCACCGTAACGTTTAATCAAAAGATCGCAAAGTTCTCGCTGGCTTTTCTTGGTGCCAATAGTGAACAAACGATTAAGGCGTTCGCGGGCAGTAAAATGGCTGGCTTGGCCAAGGAAGAAATGTTTAGGCATTTTTAAGTTCCTCCACGATTGCGTCAGCGAGTTCTTCGGAATAATTAATGTAGGCAGAATGTGGCCAATTCTCAAAGAATTTAAGGGTAGAATTTGGTAATCTTTCGTTCATTTTGTTGGCTTGGCGTGGTGGAGTGATGGTGTCTTTTTTGCCCCAAAGAATCGAAGTTTTGGTCGTGACCTTGGTGATGTCTAATTTTTTATCAGAATTTAGCATATTTTCGAGCGTGCGCTTCATGTTTTCTGGCGCCTTGCCATAATCAGTGGAACCGGTGAGACGATGAAAAGCTTTGTCGATGAATTTGATTTTGCGTAGTGGTTTGCCGATTTTAGCAACCGTTTTAATAATAACTTTTTTGACGGATGGCTCATAAACGCCAGCGGCGTCGAGTAAAATAAGATGGCTTAGCTTGGCCGGGTTTTTGGCGCAGAGATTAAGTAAGATGCGGCCACCATTAGAATGACCCAAGGCGACGGCGCCGTCTGGAATATTTTCGTTAGCCCAGTTCATATAATCTTCGATAGTCCAAACTTTTTTGCTTGGCGCAGTGAGGCCAGGAACGTTCAAAAAGTGAGTTTTGATTCCTTGTTTTTTTAGTAGTTCGAGTGTTTTGTCCCAGCGTGTTGCATCATAGGTCCACCCGTGAATGATGTAGAGTTCTTTCATGAATCCAAACCTCGTTTTTTGCGGCGTTTAACAGCGGCTGGCTCGCGGCGACAAAGCTTGTCGGCGTCTTCTGGGTTTTTGAGTAATTTTTCGATAATCCATTCGAGGTACTGGCTGCCCTTAAAGAAGAGAGTTTCTTTGCCAGTGACGTTTTTCTCGATATATTCGAGCGCACGATGCGGATCGGTGGTGGTATGCGCAGAAAGACCAAGTTCCTTGAGTTTTGGCGCGGTGTACTTTTTGGTGCGCTCACCTACCAAAATAATATTTTCTGGTTCGACGTCAGCGATGAGATTGGCGAGCTTTTCGTGTTCTTCTTTTTCGATGGAGCCTTGATCGATAATATCGCCAATGATTAGCCATTTATGGTCGGCGTGCATGAGGCGGGCCATTTCAAGGAACGAAGTCATCGAAATAAGATGTGCGTTGTAACTACTATCAATAATGCCGATGCCTTTGATTCCCTCAAAGTATGAGCTGCGGCTAGGCGGTACCTTAACATTTGAAAAGTCTGGGTTGAACGGAAGTTTGAGATACTTCATCAAATCTTGCAAAACCAAGAGATGGAACGAGAGATTGCGAACTTCTGGATGGCTAAAATGGAAAGTAGTTTTGCCGTAGGTGAAATCAGTATATTGTGGATAAACGACGTATTTTTTGAGTTCGGATTTTTTAATAGCAACGACTTTAGCCTTGATATTCTTAACGGCGGCCTTCATGTGCGGGTCGGTAGCGTCGATGTAAACGAGCTTGGTGGTGTTCTCTGGGAGTTTGGCAAATTCGTTAGCAATGGCCTCTTCGAGCGAGTCGAACTCGCCAGAATTGACAACGCTCTCGAATTTAGCGGCATGTGAAAGGCCGAGTGAAACCCAGATAGTAACTTCTGGCTTGAGCCAGGTGGCAAGAAATTCAGTTTCGTGTGGGCGCTCACCATCAATCTCGACTACATAAAACGGCTTTTTGTGCGTGTAAAATAGAGAGCGGAACGGGGCCTCGATAAAGAGACGAATCCAGTGGAGCTTAGAGCCTTTAACACCTTTCATGCCAAGGATATCAAAAGCAATCCCGAAGGCCGAATTGGCGTCGTGGGAGAAGTTGGCCTTGTCGGCCATCTGGAGTTCCATAAGGTTCAGCATGGTGGTTTTACCAGCGGAACCAGTGATTGCGATAATGCGTGGTTTCCAGCGTTTCAGGGAGCGATTGGCGAAGTGTTTGAAGTATTTCGCGGCAGTAAAATAGAAACGCCTTTTGAATTTTGATACGAGTATCATATATCTATTATAACATATAAACATTAAAAGTGCCCTCCTCGGACACACCTAGCTACTCTCGCGCCTTGCGAACAGGGCCGTTCGGCCGAGCTTATTGTCATCGGAGGGCATCTTTTAATTTCTTATCTTAA